>NZ_JBEZDO010000003.1:0-491187 GCF_040648355.1 Nonomuraea sp. NPDC049152
TGGGTATCCTCACGCACAAGGCTGAAAGCGCCGGTCGAGAGCTGATCGCGGTGAACCCCGCCAACACCTCCCGCACCTGCCCCGACTGCGGGCACGTGTCCGGGAAGAACCGCACCACCCAAGCCGACTTCGCCTGCGTCGGCTGCGGATACGCTGCGAACGCCGACGTCGTCGGCGCGACCAACGTTCTCAGGGCCGGGCTGGTCCTGCGCGAGGCCGCATCACCTAGCGAGAAGCCACCCGTTTACGGGGTGGAGGAGTCACCCAGGGATACGCATCATTGGCCGGGCGCCGTTACGGAAAGTTCGACCGACGTCACCCGTTGGGCCGGGGCCGTTGCTGGCCGATGTCATTTCGTTCGGCTCAGCCGGATTGGCTCGGCTCGGTCGGGTTAGGTCAGGTCGCTTGTGTGGTCGGATGCCCATTGGGACAGGGTGCGGGCGGGTCGGCCCAGGACTCGTTCGACGTCCGGCGAGACCTCGGGCGGTTCCTCCGCGTACTCGGCCTGGTAGCCCAGGATGTACTCGGCGACGTCCATCGGGAACCCCGCCGTGATGTAGGCGGCGCGCGCCTGGCCGTACGTGAGCGGCTCGAAGCGGAGCCGCCTGCCCAGGCCCTCGCCGACGGCGGCCGCCTGCTCGCGGTGGGTCTGCGCCAGAGGTCCGCTCAACGTGTAGGCGTGCCCGGCGTGGCCGTCCTCGAGGAGCGCGGCGACGATCACGTCCGCGATGTCGGCCTCGTGGATGGGCACGCCGAGCGCGTCGGGAAAGGCGCTGCGCACCACGCCCTCGGTGCGGATCGACTCGCCCCACATGTCGAGCTTGTTCACGGCGAACTCGCCCGGCCGTACATGGGTCCACTCCAGCCCGGACCCCTCGATGACCTCCTCCACGTCGTGCAGCATCTCGAAACTGCCCGGTCGCCGGGTCGTCACGGCCGA
This sequence comes from Nonomuraea sp. NPDC049152, assembly GCF_040648355.1. Lineage (NCBI taxonomy): Bacteria > Bacillati > Actinomycetota > Actinomycetes > Streptosporangiales > Streptosporangiaceae > Nonomuraea > Nonomuraea sp. NPDC049152. The sequence goes on from NZ_JBEZDO010000003.1 coordinate 941, forward strand.
GGTCGTCATGTCGACGACGCGGGTCACTCCCGCCCTGGCCGCGTGCGCCAGGAAGGCGTCCGCCTGCTTGGTCGCGAGGTCGGCGTCGAGAACGCCGGGCAGGTAGAAGGTCCTGTCCACCCCTTCGAGCGCGGCGGCGAGTGTGGAGGCGTCGGTGAGGTCGCCGGCCACCACCTCAGCCGCGCCGGGCAGCGCGGCGGTGGCCGGGTTCCTGGTCAGGGCCCGGACCTGATGCCCTGCCGCGAGCAGCCGGTCGACCACGACGCGGCCGACCGTGCCCGTCGCGCCGGTCACGAGGATCCTCATGGATCTTCTCCCTTTCGTCGGTGAGGCGGTGAAGGTAACCCCGGAAACGCCTGGTCCGCACATGGGCCTATGTCTCATTTGGCAGGTCGGGGTGCATGCGGGAGGATCACCGGCATGGAGGCGCTCGCTCAGCGGCTGGTTCCGGACGAGATGTGGGCGGTGGCCAGCACGCTCATGCCAGGGCAGCGGCTACGTCCCCAGGGCGGCGGCAGGGCCGCGACCGACGCGCGCAGGGTGATGGCAGCGGTCGTGTATGTGGTCACGAGCGGGTGCGCTTGGCAGCATCTGCCGCATTCGTTCGGGGTTACGGTGCCCACGGCGCATCGGTGGTTCGCCCGCTGGACACGAGCCGGGCTGTGGCAGAACCTGCACGAGGCGACGGCGTCCGACCCCGCGCTCGCCGACTGGACCAGGGCGATCCGTGACTGCGCGTCGCTGCGTGATCACACGTGAAAAATCACCAAACGAGACATTAGCCAAACCGGGGCAATCCGCCCATTTGCCCGCGTGACGCGGGTTCCGTGCGTCGGTGGGACACTCCGCTGCCGGGGTGCCGGGAGAGCGGAAGGCCCGCCTGGGCGAACCAGGCGGGCCGTTGACGCGGAGACGGCGGTCAGGCGGTCCAGGCGGTCAGCACTGGGCGGGCTTGAGCCACGAGCACTCCAGGTCGCCGCCCTCCTGGGAGGCGGGGCTGTCGTCGGTGCGGAGCTGGGCGGTGGTGTCGGGTGTGATGCGGCTGAACTTCGCAAGCCGTACCGCGATCTTGTCCTCGATGTCCTTGGGCGACCCGGACAGGTACTGGTTCAGCATGACGGAGAACACCAGGGGCTCGCCCTCGGCGCTCGTGACGTAGCCGGACAGCGACGTGACGCTCGTCAGCGACCCCGTCTTGGCGTGGACGTTGTTCGCGGCGGGCGTGCCGCGCATCCGGCTGCGGAGGGTGCCGCCGGTGAAGCGGTCGGCGTTCCCGGCGATGGGCAGCGCGTCGTACCAGGTCTTGAACCACGGCTTGCCCCGCACCGACAGCAGCAGCTGGGTGATCGAGGTCGCGGTGACGCCGTCGCGACGGGAGAGGCCCGAGCCGTCGCGCAGGTTCAGGATCTGGACCCCGTTCGCCTTGGCGAAGTCCGAGGTGACCTTGAGTCCCGCGGACCACGTGCCCTGGTTCGCCACCTTGCGTCCCATGGCCTTGGTGAGGATCTCGGCGTGCATGTTGTTGCTGAGCTTCATGAACGGCACCAGCAGCTCGCTCAACGGCATCGACTCGTGCTTGGCCAGCTCGGTCGCCCCCTGGGGCGCGCCGCTGACCGTGGGGCCGAGGATCTTGACGCCGTGGGCGTTCAGCGCCTTGCGGAACAGGGAGGCGGCGTAGTGGGTCGGGCTGTCGACGGCCACCCACTCGTCGTACGGCTCAGCCACGGTGCCGGTGATGACGATCGTGTTGGTGGCGTGCCGGCGTTCGATGAGCACGTCCGTCGAGGAGCCGACGGTCGCGTTGTTGACGATCTTCACGTAGTCGGTCTCGGGGGTCGTGCTGACCTTGACCTTGTCCCCGTCGGCCGCGACGGAGACGATCACCGAGCCCGCGTCGTAGTCCTTGTCGGGCGAGGCGGTCAGCGCGGAGATCTGGGCGGCGTAGTAGGCGGTCTCGTCGTCCCACGCCCAGTCCTGGCCGAGCCGTAAGTCGTCGAACCAGGTGTCATCGGCGACCAGCTTGCCGGTGACGAGCTTGACGCCCTTCGCGGCGACGGCGGCGGCGAGCGCGTCGTAGTCGGCGGCCAGCATGGTCGGGTCGCCGGTGCCGCGCAGCACCAGGTCTCCCCTGAGAACCGACCCGATGGTACGGCCGGCGGCCAGCGCGCTGGTGGTGAAGCGATAGTCGAGGCCGAGCACCTCGGCTGCGGCCGCGGAGGTGAACAGCTTGGTGTTGGAGGCGGGGGTCATGAGCTTGCCCGCGTCGGTGGAGTAGAGCTGCTCGCCGGTGCTGGCGCTCTTGACCACGACGCCGGCCCGGCCGATGTCCAGGCGGGAGTCGCTGAGGATCTGGTTGAGATCCTGGGTGAGGTCGGCCACGCCGGGGGAGGGGTCGGTGGCGGTGGCGGGAGAGACAGGGCTGGACGCCCACGCGAGGGCGGCGACGAGCGCGCCGGCGACGAGTGAGGCTGGGGTGCGACGCATGGAGGTCTCCAGGGTGCGTACTAGGTCTCGCAGGGATCATGGGAGCGCCGGCCCCTACTCGCAATCCGCAAATTTCCGTATCTTTCCTCGAGGCCGCTGACCCGCCAAGCCGTTGGGGCATGCCTAACGCATCCAGACAGACGATGTCGCGTGACTCGGTGCTTTTGGTCGGCCGGGTTGAACGGGCGGCGTTGCGGACCTCAGCCGGAGTCCTGCTGGAGCATGCGTGCTCGACAGACGGTTTCCGGTGACGGGCGGTGGACTATCGGGTGCTTGCCGTACCGGACACAGACAACCTCACCTCTCGACGCGGTCGCCGGTGACGGAGTGGGGGTTAGCGGGTGCCTGCCGTGCTGGACACCAGGAACCCCACGTCCCCGAACGAGATCTCGTCGCCCGACCGTACCCGCGCAGGGCCGACCAGCCGCCACCCGTTGAGGCGGGTGCCGTTCAGGGATCCCAGGTCGAGGAGCATCCAGGACCCGTCGTCGCCCTTGCGTAGTTCCGCGTGCACCCTGGACACGGTCAGGTCGGCCAGCACCAGGTCGCAGGCGGACCCGCGGCCCACCACGTACCGGAGCCTGCTGTCGTCGGGCAACGCGAGCCGCGGCAGCCGCGGCTTGCGCCAGGCGGACTGCAGGCGGGTGGTGAGCTCCGAGACGGAGGCGACCACATCGGTCAGCCGCTGTCTGAAGGTGTTGGGCGGGGGGAGGTCGGCGACCAGGTCGTCGAGCTCGTGGCGGCTGCGCGCCCGCAGCGCCTGATCGACCCGGCCCACGAAGGTGTCGTGACTCAGACGCCCCTCGACGGCGCGGTCGCGGAGCTCGTCGATGGCGCGATCACGTTCCCCATCGGATGCGCGAAATGGGGGTTGCGTCGAGCTCATGCCCCGAGTATCGGCCCGAACCGCGTTTCCTGTCCAGAAAACCTTGAAGGGGGCATACTGAGTATGCATACTCAGTATTCATGTCGATCCGACACGGGCTTCTGGCGTTGCTCAGCCAGGGGCCCCGATATGGCTATCAACTGCGCGCGGAGTTCGAGGCGTCGACGGGGGCGACCTGGCCGCTCAACATCGGCCAGGTCTACACGACGCTCTCCCGCATGGAACGAGACGGCCTGGTCGCCTCCGGAGAGGAGGACGAGCAGGGCCGGGTCGTCTACACGGTCACCGAGGCCGGTCGGGCGGAGATGGAGCGATGGTTCAGCACCCCCGTCGCCCAGTCCGACCGGCCGAGGGACGAGCTGGTCATCAAGCTCGCGATGGCCGTCACCGCGAAGGACGTGGACGTCGGCAAGGTCGTCCAACGCCAGCGAACCGCCACGATGCGCACCCTGCAGGAGCTGACCAGAGCCAAGCGTGCCAGCTCTGCCGGCCCTGCCCAGCGTCTGGTGCTGGATTCGATGATCTTTCAGGCCGAGGCCGAGCAGCGCTGGCTCGACCACTGCGAGGCCGTACTCAAGGAGGCAGGAGCATGAAGCGTGTGATGGCGCTGAAGGACGTGGCGCGCGTGCACGGGGAAGGTGAGGCGGCCGTCCACGCGCTGAGGGGTGTCAGCCTGGAGATCGACGCGGGGGAACTGGTGGCGGTCATGGGCCCCTCGGGTTCCGGCAAGTCGACGCTGCTCAACCTCGCGGGCGGCCTGGACAGGCCCACCAGCGGCATGGTCGAGGTCGAGGGGATCGACCTCTCGACCGTCAAGGACCTGGCGGCGCTGCGACGCAGGAGCGTCGGCTACGTCTTCCAGGACCTCAACCTCATCCCTTCGCTGACCGCCGTGGAGAACGTCATGCTCCCCAGGGAGCTCGACGGCGTGCGGGCCCGCGAGGCCAGGGAGGAGGCGTTAGGGGTGCTGGGAGAGATCGGTCTGGCGCACCTGGCCGACCGGTTCCCCGACGAGATCTCGGGCGGCCAGCGCCAGCGCATCGCGATCGCCAGGTCGCTGGTGGGCGAGCGGCGGCTGATCCTGGCCGACGAGCCGACGGGCGCGCTGGACACGCCGACCGGCGACGAGATCCTCGAGTTGCTGCGGAGCCGCTGCGAGGCGGGCGCGGCGGTGCTGCTCGTCACCCACGAGTCGCGTTACGCGGGGTGGGCGGACAGGGTGGTGTTCCTGCGCGACGGCCGGATCGCCGACGTGACGACCGCGCCGGCGGTGAGCGTCTGATGAGGGTCGCACTGCGCATCTCGCGCCGGGACGCCTTCAGAGCCAAGGGGCGCACCGCTCTCATCATGGTGATGATCGGCCTGCCGGTGCTGGTGATCACGGGGCTGCTCACCTTCGCGGCGACGGCTGGCGTGACGACCAGCGAGGGGCTGGTCAGAGATCTGGGCGCCGCCGACCTGCGGGTCAAGACGACACAGTTCAACAAGATCAGCCAGCAGTACGGCGACAGCGGAGACCCCGGTTCCGTGTATACCGAGGGGCCGAAACGCTCTCAGCCCACGACCACGGCGGAGGTCGCGGCGCGGCTCCGGCCCGGCACCAGGCTGATCGGCTTCGACGAGGGCGGCCTGGACGTCTGGAGCGCCGACGGCTACGACCGCGTCAGCGCAGCGGAGATCGACCTGCGCGATCCCCTCGCCAAGGGCATGCGACCGCTGGTGGAGGGCCGTTACCCCGCGGGCCCTGACGAGGTCGTGGTGACCCAGGCCATGCCGTTCCGCGCCGGAGACACGATCAAGGTCACCCGCGCGAACCGTCAGGTGCGGGTGGTCGGCGTGGTGGCCTACCCGTTCAGCACCGAGCACACGGAGGTCGTCGGCTTCAAGGGTGTGCTGCTGCTGGACAGACGCGACGGCATGGGCACCGGCTGGCTCGCCGACACCCCGTCCCCCGCGACGCTCGAGGACACGCGGCGCCTCAACGAGATCGGGCTCGTCGGTCTTTCCGCCCTCACCGCTGACGATCACGAGAGGAATGTGCCGACGTCGACCGCCGAGGTGATGTCGATCGCGCTCGTGGTCTTCATGGTGGCGGCGGAGACGGTTCTGCTGGCAGGGCCCGCGTTCGCGATCGGACTGCGCAGGCGCAGGACCGAGCTCGCCATGATCGCCGCGCAGGGTGCCACGGGGGCGCAGCTACGGACGATCGTGCTGGCCGACGGGCTGGTGCTGGGCGGTGCCGCCGCGGTGCCGGCCGCCGTCGTCGGTACGGCGGGCGGGCTGCTGCTCGTTCCGCTGCTGTCGGGCTCGGTGGGCCCGGCGGAGGTGCCATGGTGGCAGGTGCTCGGCGTCGCGGCGCTCGGGCTGCTGAGCGGGGTGGTGGCGGCCATGGTCCCCGCGCTGCAGGCGGCGCGGCAGGACACCGCCGCCGTGCTGGCCGGACGCCCGGGGGTGACCCGTGACAGGGCGGGCAAGCCCGTCCTCGGGCTGGTGCTGCTGGTGGCGGGGATCGTCGCGATTGTGCTGGCGACCAGGACCGAGGAGGTCTGGATCTTCGCTGCCGCCATGCTCGGGCTGCTGGGGATGGTGGCGCTGACCCCCTGGCTGGTCAAGTTCACCGGGCGGTTCGCCGTGAGGCTGCCGCTGGCGTTGAGGCTGAGCGTCCGCGACGCCGTTCGCCACCGCGTGCGTACGGCATCGGCGGTCGCGGCGGTGATGACGGCGACGGCCGGAGCCATCACCGTGGGCATCGGGATCTACAGCCAGGACCTCGACGCCGGCGAGTCCTACCGTTCCGCCGCCCCTGTCGGCACGCTGACGATCAGCGCGGTCGGGGCGGACGACGCGGAGTGGGCGAAGATCCGCGAAGCCGCGAACCAGCGGATGCCCGGCGTCACACAGGCAGGGGGCTTCCGAGCGACGAACGAGAAGGGCCAGGCGCTCCTGCTGTTCCCGCAGAGACCGTTCAGATGCGTGGGATGCGGGTCGATGTTCTTCGACGTCACCATTGGTGACCAGCGGCTGCTCGATCTGCTGCAGGGCGGGCACGACCCGCGGACCGCCGCCGCGTTCGCGGAGGGGAAGGCAGTGGTCTTCGACCCCGCGCCCCTGCGGAAGGGCAAACTCCGCGTCCAGGTCGGCTCCGACGAAGGAGCCGGTGGCGACAAGACCTTCGAGATACCGGCGGTCGTGGGGAAGCCGGCCGACCGGAAGCTGGGCGTGGTGCTGGTTCCACCGGCGGTGGTGTCGGCGAAGGGCTGGACGCTCAAGGAGCGAGAGCTCTACGCGCGTTACCAGCCGAAGGACGTGGACAAGCTCCAGAGGGAGCTGACGGTGCTCAGCCCGTATGTCGGCGTCAGCGTGGAGCAGGGCTACCGGCGTGACATCGGCAGCGCGCTGCTCGTGCTGATGGGGGCCGCGCTGATCCTGGTGCTCGGCGGCACGCTCGTGGCGACCGCGCTGGCGGCGGCCGACATGCGGCCCGATCTCGCGACCGTCTCGGCGGTGGGCGCGCCCGCCAAGACAGGTCGGCTCGTGGTCGCTGGGCAGGCAGGTTACGTCGCGGGCCTCGGCGCGCTGGTGGGCGCCATCGCCGGCGTCGTCCCCGGCGTCGCACTGGCCTGGGTCATGACCACGGGTGGTGGCATCGCTCTGAGCTTCGGCCCGTTCATGGTCCGGCAGCACCCCGGTCCCGCGACGATCGCCGTGCCCTGGTCACTGGTCGGCGTCCTCGTGGTCGGGCTGCCGCTGCTGGCCGCGCTGGTCGCGGGAGCGTTCGCGCGGACGAGGACGCTGACCGTGACCCGCCGCCTCACGTGACGATGCGGCGCACGCGGATCTTGGACTGCTTGTGCTTGAGGAGCTCCCAGTCGTCCATGAACGTCGCCGACAGGCCGTACTTCCCGGCCAGCTCCACGAGCGTCTCGGTGCGGTAGTAGAAGTCTTCGCGCAGGACGTGGTGCTCCTTGCCCTGCGTCCTGTCGAAGGTGAAGTCGAACCAGCCGTCGGGCTTCATGACCCGGCCCACGTGCGCGAAGCACTCCTCGATCACGTGCAGCGGGGAGTGGGAGAAGACGCTGTGGGCGTGGACGACGTCGAAGAACTCGTCGGGCAGGAAGCCGAAGCGCAGGTCGTGGACGGGGGTCAGGCGGGGAAGCTTGTCCTGCAGGCCGAAGTCGGCCAGCGTCTGCTGGGCGGCGAACAGGATGTCGGGAGAGATGTCGAGCCCGTAGTAGTGGCCGGGGGCGAGGTAGTCGATGAACAGCCGCCCTGCGCGCAGGTTGCCGCAGCCGATCTCCAGCATGCGGTGCTCGGGGCTCAGGCCGTGCTGGACGAGGTAGTCGAACTGCGTCTTACCGATCTTCAGCCATCTCTCCCTGCTCTTGGAGCCGACGGCGCGGTCGGGGTTGCGCTCGGTGTCCGAGCGCATCACGGCCCTGTAGTAGTCCACGTGGTCGCGGCTCTGGAGCCTGAGCCACAGGTCCCTGGTGAGCCGCCGCGCGTGGGGGAGGACTTTGTCAGGGTTCAGCAGCGCGTATCTCGCTTGGTGGAGAAGACTGGAGCGGGTCATGCAGAACATGTTCCGCTGTCAATCGGTAACAGAACGTCATGGGCGTGGCAAGAACATCCATGCAGGCCGCCGAACGAGCCCACGCGGACGAACGCCGGGAGGCCCGTCAGTCCGTGACGTCGGCGCACACCACGTGCGCGCCCAGCTCCACCATCCTGCGCTCGCTGCGCGCGTCGGCCACCCGCGCCATGAGGATCGGCGCCTCGCTGGCCGCCAGCTGCGGCAGCTTGGCGCGCACGCCGCGGTGGAGGTCGCGAACCACGTCCTCGGCCGCCGACATGTGGACCTTGACGTGCAGCATGATCCCTGGAGCGCCCGAAGCCGTGCGCGCCTCGGAGATCCACACGTGGTGGACCAGCGGGTAGTCGACGAGCAGCAGGGAGATCGCGCCGCGCAGCGCGGGCAGGATGGGGTGGGTGCAGCGGCGGTAGCCGGGGTCCACCTGCTGCATCGGCCCCGACAGGTGGGGACGCGGCGCGGGGATCCATGACTGCGGCGCGGGGGCGACCTGCACGGGCGGCGCGCTCTGCAGCACGGAGCCGCCGTGCGAGACCGCGGCCATGGCGCCCGTCGCGTACGCCGTGGGCATCGCGCCGGACAGGATCGGCTGGGGCCCCGTCCGCGTCGAGACCAGGAAGCGCTGGAGATCCTCGATCGGTACGGCCGCCGCGGCAGGTCCCGCGGCGTCGATCACGATCTCCCGCACGCCGGTGACGCGCTGGATGTCGAGGATGGTGTCGGCGTCGCAGGCCGACAGCGAATGGCCGCCCCGGTGCCGTGCGTAGGTGTGCGGCCCGGTGTAACCGAGCAGGACTCGATCGCCGACCTGGGTCGTGCCCAGGACGACGGACCGGTCAGGGCGCACGGCGACCAGGATTCCCCCATCGGCGAGTGCGGCCAGCAGCAGGTGCGGACTGCCGTGCTGGACGAGCACGTCGGCGAGAGAGGGGTTCCCGATGCTCATAGGGTGAACCATAGGTAGTTGCCCATGGCTTATCAGGCTAATAGCGAAGAAAACTCCAGATCAAGACAAAGTTGGCTGAGGTCGGGATGAGTTGCCCGGTTGCTGGGTACGCCCGCCCAGATCCTGAGACCCTCGTGAATGCGTTCACAAGCACGGATAGACTCAGAGAGATCCGAGGGGCCCGCAGACGTGTCCCTCAGCCCGTCGCATGCCCCTAAGGATCCACCAGTGAACAAGCCCGTCGTTCTGGTCGCAGAGGAGCTGTCGGAAGCAGGTCTCGCCGTGCTCGGTGCAGACTTCGAAGTCCGTCACACCGACGGCGCCGACCGCTCACAGCTCCTGCCCGCGCTCGCCGACGTGGACGCGCTCATCGTCCGCTCCGCCACTCAGGTGGACGCAGAGGCCGTCGCCGCGGCGCCGAAACTGCGCGTCGTGGCGCGCGCGGGTGTCGGCCTCGACAACGTCGACGTCGAGGCGGCGACGAAGGCCGGGGTCATGGTCGTGAACGCGCCGACCTCCAACATCACCAGCGCCGCCGAGCAGACGATCGCGCTCATCCTGGCCAGCGCCCGCAACACCGCGCAGGCCCACGCCGCGCTCAAGAACGGCGAGTGGAAGCGGTCCAAGTACACCGGTGTCGAGCTCGACGAGAAGATCGTCGGCATCCTCGGGCTGGGCAAGATCGGCCAGCTGGTGGCCCAGCGGCTGCAGCCGTTCGGCGTCGAGCTGATCGCCTACGACCCCTACCTGCCCCCGGCCCGCGCCGCGGCGATGGGCGTCAAGCTGGTCAGCCTCGAAGAGGTCATCAGGACCGCCGACTTCCTCACCGTGCACCTGCCCAAGTCGAAGGAGACCGTCGGTCTCATCGGCGACAAGGAGCTGCACGAGGTCAAGCCGTCGGTGCGGATCATCAACGTGGCCCGCGGCGGCATCGTCGATGAGGCCGCGCTCTACTCCGCGATCAAGGAGGGCCGCGTGGCGGGCGCGGGCCTCGACGTGTTCGCCAAGGAGCCCTGCACCGACAGCCCGCTGTTCGAGCTGGACCAGGTCGTCGCCACGCCGCACCTCGGCGCCTCCACCCACGAGGCGCAGGAGAAGGCGGGCACCCAGGTGGCTCGCAGCGTCAAGCTCGCCCTCGCGGGCGAGTTCGTGCCCGACGCGGTCAACGTCCAGGGCGGCGCCGTCGCCGAGGAGGTCAAGCCCGGCCTGCCGCTGGCCGAGAAGCTGGGCCGCGTCTTCACCGCGCTCGCCGGTGAGACCGCCACCAAGCTCGACGTCGAGGTGCGTGGCGAGATCGCGGCGCAGGACGTGCGGGTGCTGGAGCTGGCCGCGCTCAAGGGCGTCTTCATCGACATCGTCGAGGACGCGGTCACCTACGTCAACGCGCCGCTGCTGGCCAAGGAGCGCGGGCTGACCGTCGAACTGGTCACCAGCTCGGAGAGCCCCGACTGGCGCAACGTCGTCACCGTCCGCGGCGTGCTGGCCGACGGCCGGACCGTCTCGGTGTCGGGCACGCTCTCGGGGCCGCGCCAGGTCACCAAGATCGTCGAGGTCAACGGCTACGAGATGGAGATCGAGCCGACCGACCACCTGGCCTTCTTCACCTACACCGACCGGCCCGGCATCGTCGGCGTCGTGGGTCACCTGCTGGGCGAGAAGGGCATCAACATCGCCTCGATGCAGGTGGCGCGGGACGTCAAGGGCGGCAAGGCGCTGATCGCGCTGACCGTCGACTCGGCGATCCCGGCTGACGTGATGGACCAGATCGTGGCCGAGATCGGCGCCGACAGCGGGCGCTCGGTGGACCTCACCGACTGACCGTCTCGTTTCCCCTCTCCGGAACGCCTTCCCGCCCTGGTGCGGGAGGGCGTTCCTGTTTCCACCACCGCAATGGACGTCTCAAATAGTGAGATATTCGGACGTCCTACGAGACAGCCTGGACCGTGCCAGGTACTTTGGAATGGATGAGCTGGGTACTCGTACTTATTACCAGCCGCGACGGGGCCTGTTAGGGCAGGTCGGCGACCCGTCGCGGTGAGCGGCGTTGCGTCGGCCTTAAGCCCCCTTCGTCCGGTCCGTGATCCGGACCGCACGAGATCAGGCCCGGTCGGATTCGCGACCGGGATCCGACGTCCGAATCCATTCGCGTCCGCGAAACGAGATGAGTCACGTGTACGACATGTATCCATGGAACCGCGCCGAAGATCATGACGACGAGGCGGCGGAGGCCGTTCAGATCGCGCTGGATCGCAGGGACAACGGCGGCTCCCCCTCCCCCCGCTGAACGGGACCACCCGGTGGAGTTCCCCCTGCTCCACCGGGGCGAACCCACTCCCACTCCTTCTCCGGGCACGCATCGGCCAGGGACTCCCGCGAGGCTGGGATCCCGCTCCCACTCCTTCTCCGGGCACGCATCAGCCCGGGAACCCCGGGAGACCGTCGTCCCCTGGGATTCCCGGGCTGATGCGCGACTCCGTCGGCCTCGGGGTGATCGGAGCCTAGAGGGTGGCCCGCATTGACGCGGGGGCCGCCTCGGTCTTCGCCTCGATCAGTTCCTTCGCCTGCGCCACGCCCTTCGGGTCAGGCCGCACCGCGCCGACGAATGCCTGTCGCCGCCACGGGCTGAGCTTCTCCTCCTTCACCACGTCGCCGCTGTGCGGCGCGTGCACCATGTAGCCGTCCTTGGAGATCATCCCGACGTGCCCGAGATTGCTGAAGAAGACCAGATCGCCGGGCTGCAGGTTCTTCCACTTGATCTTCTTGTCGAATGCCTGGTACTGGTCGCGGGCCACGCGGGGAAGCTCGATCCCCGCCTTCTCGTAGGCCTTCATCATCAGCCCCGAGCAGTCGTAGCCGCTGGGGCTGGTGCCGCCCCACACGTACGGCGTGCCCCGCTTGGACATCGCGAACTTCAGCGCGATCTGCCATGCGGGCTTGGGCATCTGCTTGAGCTGGGCCTTCTTGATGTCCGCTCCGGTGAGGGTCACCGTACGAGCGGGGTCGCCCTCGACGGGCTGGTTCTGGCCAGGTTGGACCGGCTGGCTCTTGAGGGTCTCGACCTGGATGGGGGTGGCCGACGCGGGGGAGGCGGCGGCGGCTGATCCTGCGGCGAGGAGGCCGCCGAGAACGGCAGCCGTGACGATGCGAGACAGGGGAATGTCCTTCCACGGGGCCGACCGGGTTAGCTGACGGGCTCGGGCGTGGAAGCCGCCCTACGGCATGGGGGTGCCGATTCGCCCCAAGGGGGAATGGGTCCCCGGCTCCGTGCGACCATCGCAGCGGATTAGGCTGGCAGGGACTCTAACGAAAGGGTCAAAAGACCGCAAACCCGACAAAACGACGTGTCCGGGAAATGAGATGCGGTGTTCGACAGTCGAGACGACCCGGTAAGGTACCGGCCATGGAGTCGCGCAACATTCGTCTGGCCGTCATTCCCGGTGACGGGATCGGCACCGAGGTCGTCGCCGAAGGGCTCAAGGTCCTGGAAGCGGTCGGCGCCAAGATCGAGACCACCCACTACGATCTGGGCGCCACCCGCTACAACGCCACCGGTGAGACCCTCACCGAGGAAACCCTGCAGGAGCTGCGCGGTTACGACGCCATCCTGCTCGGCGCGATCGGCGACCCGAGCGTCCCCCCGGGGATCCTCGAGCGTGACCTGCTGCTCCGACTCCGCTTCGAGCTCGACCACTACGTCAACCTGCGCCCGGTGAAGCTCTTCCCCGGCGTGGAGACCCCGCTGGCCGACACCCGCGCTGAAGACATCGACATGATCGTCGTCCGCGAGGGCACCGAGAGCCTCTACGCCGGCGCCGGCGGCGTCCTGCGTCGCGGCACCCCGCACGAGATCGCCACCCAGGAGTCGCTCAACACCGCCTTCGGCGTCGAGCGCGTGGTCCGCTACGCCTTCGCCAAGGCCGCCGAGCGCCCCCGCAAGAAGCTCACGCTGGTCCACAAGACCAACGTGCTCACCTACGCGGGCGACCTCTGGATGCGCACCCTCAACCGGGTGGCCGCGGACTTCCCCGACGTCACGACCGACTACCAGCACGTCGACGCGGCCTCGATGTTCTTCGTCAGCCAGCCGGAGCGCTTCGACGTGATCGTCACCGACAACCTGTTCGGCGACATCATCACCGACATCGGCGCCGCCATCGCCGGCGGCATCGGGCTGGCCGCCAGCGGCAACATCAACCCCGACAGGACCGCGCCCAGCATGTTCGAGCCTGTCCACGGCAGCGCCCCCGACATCGCGGGTCAGGGCAAGGCCGACCCGACCGCCACCATCCTGTCCGTCGCCATGATGCTCGACCACCTCGGCCTGACCGAGGAGGCGGCCCGCGTCGAGCAGGCCGTCGCCGACGACATCGTGGATCGCCTGGCCGGGTGGGCCGGCCGTACGACGCACGAGATCGGTGACGACATCACCGCACGAGTAGCCGGCGGCGCCTGACCGCCTGCCACTCAGCACCATAGGCGGCCTGGCGCCCTTCGGCCGGGTCCTAACTGTCCGGGATCCGGCGAGAGCGTAGCCGCCTGGATACCACAATCAACGCCTGGCGGCTCGCGAGATCGCCAGGCGTTTGCTGTAAGTTCCCGTTACCCGGTCCAGCGCAAAATGGACTCAGGGCAAATCTCGCGAAAAGAGAAGGATTTCCGTCATGACCACCGCTCAGAAGCTCAGCTTCGATGTGCAGCTCTCCGACCACGCTCGCACTGCGGCGGAGCGTGAGCAGGTACTGGCGAGCCCGGGGTTCGGGCAGACCTTCACCGATCACATGATCTCGATCGACTACACCGAGGGCAGAGGCTGGCATGACGCGCGGCTCATGCCGTACGGGCCGCTCGTCCTGGACCCGGCGACCTCCGTCTTCCACTACGCGCAGGAGCTGTTCGAGGGACTCAAGGCGTACCGCCAGGCCAACGGATCGATCGCCACGTTCAGGCCCTACTCGAACGCCAGCCGCTTCAACGCCTCCTGCCTCCGCATGGCCATGCCCGAGCTGCCCGAGGAAACCTTCGTCGAGTCCCTCGACCTGCTCATCCAGACCGACCGCGACTGGGTGCCCACCACCGAGGGACACAGTCTCTACCTGCGGCCCTTCATCATCGCGACGCAGGTCGGGCTGGGCGTCAACTACCCGTCCAAGACCTACAAGTACATGGTCATCGCCTCACCGGCCGCCTCCTACTTCACCGGCGGCGTCAAGCCGGTGTCGGTGTGGCTCTCCACCGAGTACACCCGCGCCGCCCCCGGCGGCACCGGCGCGGCCAAGTGCGGCGGCAACTACGCCGGCGCCTTCGTCGCCCAGCGCGAGGCCGTCGAGCAGGGCTGCGACCAGGTGGTCTGGCTCGACTCCAACGAGCACAGGTACGTCGAGGAGATGGGCGGGATGAACCTGTTCTTCGTCTTCGGCGACAAGCTGTTCACGCCCGCGCTGACCGGCACGCTGCTGCCCGGCATCACCCGCGACTCCATCCTGTCCCTGGCCGCCGACCTGGGGTTGGAGGCCGAGGAGGGGCGCATCTCGATCGAGGAGTGGCAGGCCGGGTGCGAGTCCGGCGAGCTCAGTGAGGTGTTCGCGTGCGGCACGGCGGCGGTGGTGACGCCGGTCGGGTCGGTGAAGGGCACCGACCGCTCCTGGACGGTCGGCGACGGCACGCCTGGCCCTTTGACGTTGAAGGTGCGTGAGGAACTGCTGGGCATCCAGTACGGCACGCGCCCCGACACCCACCACTGGATCCACAAGCTCTCCTGATCCCCCGGGGCAACGGTCCTTCGCGCGGGTGATTCACGCTCGAGGCGCCGGAGCCCCGACTCACGCGGCCCTCACCCCGCTCGGCCGTTCTCCCAGGACGCCGGAGCCCCGGCCCTGCAGATGGTCGTCGCCTCGCTCGGCCGTTCCCGGCCGTGCGAGGATCCAGACACCGTGATGGCCACTGTGAAGGATGACGATGTTCGCGATTTCCCTGGGCGATGGAGCTGAACTGCGGCCGTTGGAGCCCTGGCAGGCCGAGGAGTTCCTCGCCCACATGGACCGCGGCCGCGAGTACATCGGCCGGTACGTCGGGCTCCCCGACGCCACGGCCGACCTCGAATCGGCGCGGCGCTGGCTCCAGTCGTACGCCGACAAGGCGGCCGCCGACACCGGCCGTCTCTACGGCATCTGGCTCGACGGGCTCCTGGTCGGCGGCGTTCTGTTCAGGGTCTTCGACGCAGGTGCGGGCAACTGCGAGGCCGGTTGCTGGCTGGAACCGGCCGCCGCCGGGCGCGGTCTGGTCACCCGCGCGGCACGCGTCATCATCGACTGGGCGGTCCTGGAACGCGGAATGCACCGTGTGGAGTGGCTGGTGGCCTCGGAGAACACGCCGAGCATCAACGTGGCCAAGCGGCTCGGCATGAGCCGCGACGGAGTCCTGCGTGAGGACAACCTCTACCGGGGCGCACGGCAGGACACCGAGATCTGGTCGGTCCTCGCACCCGAGTGGCGTTCGTCGAGGGACTGACCTCCACCGTGACACGACCGTCGGCTCGCCGAGATCGAGCCGCGTGGGTCGGCGGGATGGGTTTCTCGGCCGTGCGAACCGGGTGCCGTGCGGCGCCCCGCTGGGGGGTCCTCCCCAGGGGGAGCCGCTCGGGTCGAGTAGGTGGATCAGGGGTCGCAGACGATCACTTCGTCGCCCACGGCCAGTTTGCCGGGGCGGATGACGGAGAGCTTGGTGCCGAACGCGATCCCGCCCTCGGCCACCCTGCGGTAGGTGGCGAGCGTGCGCAGCGGCTCGGGACCCGCCTTCGTCCCTGCGCGCTGGTCGACCATGGTGACGGCGCACCTGATGGCCAGCTTGGCGAAGCCCAGTTCGGCGTTTCCGATGCGCACGCGGCGGATCCGGTCCTCCTGGTGGGGTTCGTCCCATCCGTCGATCACGATGTTGGGCCGGAAACGTGACATCGGAAGGGGAGAAGTGCTCAGCCGCCGGTTGAGTTCGTCCAGCGAAGCCTGAGAGATGGCGTGAACGGGGCTGCTATCGGCGTATCCGGAGGTTCCGGGTGTCTGGCCGTCGGTCACCCTGTCGTGTTCGGGCGGCACTCTCATGAGCCTGCTGGGTACGGCGAGCACGGCCGAGAGCCACGCGGCGGCGCGCTCTCCCTGGTCGATGCCCCGGTAAGGGGTGCCGAACAGGGTCACGTCCTGGCGGGCGGCGTCGAGGTCGACGTCGAGGCGCAGGTCGGCGGTGCCGGGCGCGCTGAGCGTGAGTGCTGAGCCGTCGGCGTCGACGGCGGCGCGGATGACGGCGAGCCGCGGGTCGCGGCGCTGGCTGCGGAACCTGCCTGACGCGTCGGTGACCATGAAACTGCGGTCGTGTTCGATTCCGGCGCCGGTCAGGAGCGCCTCACTGGCGGGCACGCCCGCGCAGCCTTTGATCGGGTACGAGATCAGCCTGCCGACCGTTGCCATGAAGATGCCCCATTTCTGTCATGTACGCGCCGGAAGGCTACGGCGGGCCCTCCTCTCGAGGCCAGAGAAAGCCCGATTATCTGACAGAGATTCGTCATATTTGTGAGCCTCGATGCGCGGCGAAGAAGCCGAGCACCCGACGCCAGGAGTCGGCGCAGGCCGCCGCGAAGTCCTGAGCGCCGAGCTCGAAGAAGCTGTGCGGCGCGCCCGGGTAGGTGACGAACTCGTGCGGGCACCCGGCTGCCGTCAGCGCCTCGTCGAAGCCGTCGACCGTGGTGGACGGGATGCCGTCGTCCGCGCCTCCCCAGAGGGCCAGGATCGGCGCGGTCAGTTCGGGCGCGAGCTGCGTGGGCCCAGGCGTGCCGTTGATCGGGCCGGGGAAACCGTAGAAGCCGACGGCGCCCGCCAGGCCGAACCGGGTGGCGGCGGAGCGGAAGGCTTGGCGGCCACCGAAGCAGAAACCGAGGGAGAACACGTCGCCGGCGCCGGTCGACCGCAGGCGGCCGATGGCCGCGGTGATGTCGTCGCCGAGCCCGGCTGGGGTGAGTTTTCCGAGATGCCGCATGAGATTGCTCATCGCGGTGAATTCCGCGTCGCGATCGGCGTAATCCGTGCCGGCGGTGCGGCCGAAATAGTCGATGGCGAGTGCTGCGTGCCCCTGTTCGGCGAGACGCGCGGTGAGGGTCTCATAGAAAGGGGAGAGGCCGTTGTTGTCCGGCAGTACGACCACGCCCACGCCCGACGGCTGTTCGGGGCGGGCGAGATAGGCGGCGAAAAGGGTGCCGTCGGCGGAGGTGAGCGTCAACGGCCCCTCGGCCGCGACCGCGGTGATGGCGGGGCCGTGGACGGGCGGAACGGCATCGGCGTCGTAGCATATGGGGATTCCTTGTCGTGGGATCTGAATGGCCGCACGAAAGGCTAACAAGGAATCCGGGATATGTTTCTCAGCATATCAGAGACAAATAATATTCGACAGCCTTTGTCGATATAGTTTCGGTTACCATTAACGGGTCGACTGCCATTCGGATTTGGTCAAGGCGTATTCGACCTCGCCCTTGTCGGAGCCTTCGATGGGGTCCGGCCAGTCCTGGAAGAACGTGCGCACGAACGTCAGCCCCGACTTCTCCATCACCCGCCTGGAGCCGGTGTTCACGGTCATCGTGAACGCGGTCACCCGCTCCACGCCCTGCCCGGTGAAGCCCCGCTCGATCAGCGCGCGCGACCCCTCGGTGCCGTAACCCTTGCCCCATGCCGACTTCCTCAGCCGGTAGCCGAGCTCGATCTCTCCTGGAGGCGCGTCCTTCTTCGGTCTGAAGTGGAACCAGCCGATGAACTCGCCGGTGGCCTTCTCTTCGGCGGCCCAGAACCCGAACCCGCCGGGACGCTCGTAGTACGCCAGGAACGCGGGCAGGGTGACGTCCCTGATCCGCTCGAGCGGCACGGGCTCGCCCCCGTTGAGGAAGCGCATGACCTCGGGGTCGTTGTCCAGCGCGAACAGGTTGTCGACGTCGTCCTCTGTGAAGCGGCGCAGGATCAGCCGCTCGGTCTCCAGAATGATGTGCACGACACGCATTCTGCCGAGACAGGACTACCCGGGAGAATCGGTTTTCGGGTCATCGAGGTCGACGAGCAGACCGGTGTCGATGGTCAGCTTCCATGGCTCCGGCAAGTCGAGCGGCGCGCCAAGCGCCACCTGGACCCGCTGCTGGTAACTCCCGCCGGCGGGGGAGCTGAACAGGACGGCGATGCCCTGCTCCGGGTCGATGAGCAGGTAGAGCGATACGGTCGCCTTCGCATACTCGCGGGGCTTGACGACATGGTCGTCGTTGACGCTGGAGGGTGAGACGACCTCGACAACGAGTTCCGTCACGTCGCCTTGCACCTCGTCGGGCCCCCGCATGCGTGGGTCACGCGGAACCACGGTCAGATCAGGGATGTAGCGGTCGGCCTGGGGGCCGAGGAAGATCTTGATGTTGGTCCAGAGTTTCCAGCCATTGGCGGCGACCACGGCGACGATCTGCAGCAGGAGGTTCGAGACGATGTCGTTGTGAAGTCCGGTCGGCACGTCGTTCACCACGATCCGGCCGTTGACGACTTCGACACGATAGTCGGGGAACAGGTCGCAAGCGCGTTCGTAGCTCTCCAGCATCGTTGGCTTCTCTGTGGTTGGGCCTTCCAGAACCTTGGCCATACAACCATCATCCCCTCCGGGAGGTCGAGCACAACGTGTTCGGTGCGCGACTGGTCGTAGCCAAAGATTGGGCGGAGCTTCGCTAGTTCTTTCGAATCATGGTCAGGCCGTCCGCGATGGACAGGATCACCGACGTGACGCGAGGGTCGTTCCTCACGAGGTCGTTGAACTCGCGGATCGTTCGCGTCGAAGCGTCCTCGTAGGAGGGGTCGGCGACGTGTCCCTTCCACAGCGTGTTGTCCACCATGATCACACCGCCGTGCCGCAGCCGTTCCATCACCAGCTCGTAGTACGTCGGGTACTGCGCCTTGTCGGCGTCGATGAAGGCCAGGTCGATCTCTTCGTCCAGCTCGCGCAGCGCGTCGGCGGCAGGCCCGATGGTGAGGGTGATCCGTGACGCGACCCCCGCCTTCTCCCAGTACCGCTTGGCGATCGAGGTCCATTCCTCGCTCACGTCGAAGCAGCGCAGCCGCCCGCCGGACAGCCCGCGCGCGATGCAGAGCGACGAGTAGCCGGTGAAGGTGCCGACCTCCACCGCGAGGGCGGGGCGGACGAGTTGGGTGATCATGGTGAGGAAGCGGCCCTGGTCGGGCGTGATCTGCATGCCCGCGTGGGCGCCGGTGAGCTCTCGGGTCTCGGCGGTCAGCTCGTCCAGCATGTCGTCGGGCGGGGTGGAGTGGGCCATGATGTACTGCCCGACGGCGGGCGAGAGGTAGGACGCCTTCATGGGCCCCATTCTTCCCACCGAGATAGGCTGCACGCGGTCAAAAGCGGATCTTATGGGCGGAGCCATACGTGGAGTTGACGGTTGAGAGGCGGGGTCGTTCCCGGTTGGTGGGCGCTTTCGTGGCGCTGGCCGTACTCGCGGGAATGCTGATCATCGCCGGGCTCCCGAAGGGGAGCGCCGCGCAGGAGGTGCGGCTCGTCCGGCAGGCGGACGGGTCGATGCTGCTGGCCAGGCCGGGCGTCACCGCTCCCTTGCTCGACGTGTTCGAGGACTTCGACTGCCCCTTCTGCAAGCAACTGCACGACACCTCGGAGGCCCGTCTCGAGCAGATGGTCGACGAGGGCAGGCTCAGGGTCGTCTTCCACACCGTGACGATCTTCGCGGAGGAGCCTTCGCGTTCGAACTCCATCAGGGCCGCGGCCGCCGCGCGCTGTGTCCCTTCCATGAACTGGCTGGCCTTCCGCTCCCAGGTGTACGGCATGCAGCCGGCCCCGCACGGCCAGGCGTCGGGCTACACGGTGGAGGAACTCGTCGCCGCGGGCAGGAGGGCGGGCGTGACCGACTCGGCGTTCGCGGACTGCGTGACCTCCCAGCGCCACGCAGAACAGCACCTCGAGGACAACGCCAGGATCAGGATCGACGGCACCCCCACGCTGCTGCTCGACGGGCGGCCCATCCGTGACCTGTCGGCCCTCGACGAGCAGGCCACCTCGGTATGACGTCCCGGATGGTGAGATCGATGTGCCAAATGGTGAGTCCGTATGGCAGACTCACAGGCACCATGAACTTCGGTCTGCTCATTATCGGCAGGCGCGCTGGCTGACAAAGGACAGAGCCAGCGCGCAGACCTCTCACGTCCGTGAGGGGTCTTTTTCTTTTCCTCAGGAGATCTCGATGGCCGACGACCGTTTCCACGTCTACGACACCACGCTGCGAGACGGCGCACAGCAGGAGGGCTTGAACCTCAGCGTCGCCGACAAGCTCGCTGTCGCGCGGCACCTGGACGGTCTGGGCGTCGGCTTCATCGAGGGGGGCTGGCCCGGCGCCAACCCCAAGGACACAGAGTTCTTCAGGCGCGCCCAAACAGAGCTCGACCTGAAGCACGCGCAGCTAGCCGCGTTCGGCGCGACCCGCCGGGCCGGTGTGAAGGCAGCCGACGACCCATTGGTGGCCGCTCTGCGCGAATCCGGCGCGCCGGTCGTGACCCTT
The DNA here is from genome assembly GCF_040648355.1 of Nonomuraea sp. NPDC049152. Classification (NCBI taxonomy): domain Bacteria; kingdom Bacillati; phylum Actinomycetota; class Actinomycetes; order Streptosporangiales; family Streptosporangiaceae; genus Nonomuraea; species Nonomuraea sp. NPDC049152. Next base: position 21,429 of record NZ_JBEZDO010000003.1, read on the forward strand.
GTCGCCAAGAGTCACGACCGGCACGTGGAGCTGGCCCTCCGTACGAGTCTCCAGGAGAACCTCGCGATGATCCGCGACACGGTTTCTCACCTTCGTGCGGAGGGACAGCGAGTCTTCCTCGACGCCGAGCACTTCTTCGACGGCTACCTCTCCAATCCAGCGTATGCGCTGGAGGTGCTCAGGACGGCCGCCGAGGCGGGGGCCGACGTCATCGCCCTGTGCGACACCAACGGCGGCATGCTGCCCGACGAGCTCGCCGACGTCGTCCACGCGGCCGTGCAGACCAGCGCCCGCGTCGGCATCCACTGCCACGACGACACCGGCTGCGCGGTCGCCAACACGCTCGCCGCCGTCAAGGCCGGCGCCACGCACGTGCAGGGCTGCGCCAACGGGTACGGCGAGCGCTCGGGCAACGCCAACCTCTTCACCGTCGTCGCCAACCTCCAGCTCAAGCGTGGGTTCGACCTCGTGCCGCGGGAGGCGCTCGCCGACATGACCCGCATCGCGCACGCGATCACCGAGGTCACCAACGTCACGCCCAACTCCCACGCGCCCTACGTGGGCACCTCGGCCTTCGCGCACAAGGCGGGACTGCACGCCAGCGCCATCAAGGTCGACCCGAACCTCTACCAGCACATCGACCCCGCGATGGTCGGCAACGACATGCGCATGCTGGTCTCCGACATGGCTGGCCGCGCCTCGGTCGAGCTCAAGGGCCGCGAGCTGGGCTACGAGCTGACCCCGGAGTCCACCAAGACGCTGGTGGGCAGGGTGAAGGACCTGGAGGCCAAGGGCTACACGTTCGAGGCCGCCGACGCCTCCTTCGAGCTGCTGCTGCGCGACACCGTCCACGGCGCGCGCAAGCGCCACTTCGAGGTCGAGTCGTGGCGGGTGATCGTGGAGCGCACGAAGGGCGGCGAGGTGGTCAGCGAGGCCACGGTCAAGGTCCACGCCAAGGGGGAGCGCATCGTCGCCACCGGCGAGGGCAACGGCCCCGTCAACGCGCTCGACAAGGCGGTCAGGTTCGCGCTGGAGAAGCTGTACCCGGAGCTGGCCAAGCTGGAGCTGGTCGACTACAAGGTCCGCATCCTGGAGGGCTCGCACGGCACGGGCGCCATCACCCGAGTCCTCATCACCTCGAGCGACGAGAGCGGCGAGTGGGCGACCGTGGGGGTCGACGAGAACATCATCGAGGCCAGCTGGCAGGCGCTGGAGCAGGCCGTCACGTTCGGCCTGCTGCGCTCGGGCCGGGAGCTGTAGAACCCGCCGCGCGGCCCGACAAGGAGGCCCCGGGTGTCACATCCACCCGGGGCCTCCGCGCGTCCGCTAGAAGATCGAGGCCTTGAAGGTGACCGGGCCGTCAGCGGCCTGTACGGTCACCTTGCCGCCGGCGCACGACACCTTGGGCTGGTCCGTCCCCGGCACGATCACCGTCAGGATCGAACGAGCGGCAGGCGAGACGACCACGGTGGCGGGGTTCTTGGCCATGTACGTGGGCGACACCCAGCCGAGCTTCCCGCCCCGCTCCACCTTCTGCCCGCCGACCGGCGCGCATCCGGCCAGCTGCACCAGGCTGACCCGGAACTTCCCGTCGCCCAGCACGACCTTGCCGCCCGCGTTGGAGACCACCTTGAGCGCGGAGTCGAAGCGCCAGATGTCGCTGACCTTCTTGCCGCCGCCCGCCGTGTCCAGGACGGCCATCACGTCCTGGTCGTGGTTGACGAGCACCGACCTGGTGCGGCTCACGCCGTAGGCCTTGTCGGTGAGCTGGTAGCGCTGGCGGTCCTTGTCGTAGGAGGTCCTGGCCAGTTTGGTGGCGGTCCTGGGCCTGAAGCGGGCGCCGACCACGGTCGGCACGTTGTGCGCCTCAGGGGACATGGTCCAGTACCTGTACGGGGTGGACTCGTAGGAGTGGAAGCCGGTGTCGACGAGCACGTCCCTGCCCTGGGCGTAGTAGGTGACGCCGAGGTGGTCCTCGTGGCCGTGGAACTTGACGCCCGGGCCGAACCTGATGGAGTAGAACGCCGACTCGGGCTTGTTCCAGGCCGTCCTGCCGTACACGTAGCCGGCCTTGAAGACCTTGGTCTTCTCCGAGGGGTTGGCGAAGCCGGTCGGCTCGTGGTCGGCGCCGCCGTCGCCGATGGGCACCATGTAGCCGTTGGGCCTGGTGGAGTGCATGATGAAGCCGCCGAGCCTGCCCCAGCGCTTGGAGATCTCGCCCGGCACCTTGCGGCCGCAGTCCTTGAGGTTGTCCATCGCGACCTTGAGCCGGTCGTGGACGTAGATCGCGTAGCGGGGGGCCTGCTCCATCAGCGCGCCCTGCGAGTCGATGTCGAGCCGCACGGTCTTGGTGAGCCGCTTGATCGCGTGGTCCTGCCAGCGCTTGTCGCCGAGGCGGCAGCCGATGCCGAGCAGCGCGATGTCCTGGTCGATGCCGTGGTTGTGGCCCCACTCGTAGAGGCGGTCGTCGCCGAGCACCTTGGCGTGCTGGGCCAGGCTCTCCTTGAGCCAGGGGGCGTTGACGTGCTTGCTCAGGCACACCAGCGCGGGGGCGCGCAGCGCGATCGGGTGCTCGGCCCAGGCGTAGGGGCTGGCGGCGCCGTGGCGCGGGTTGTCCTTGACCCAGTCCTTGGCGATCTCGGTGGCCCTGGCGAGGTAGCGCTCCTCGCCGTTGCCCTCGTACTCGGCGACCAGGCGGCCCATCCAGCGCAGGGAGTGGAACACCATGCCCCACGAGCGGTTGTTGTAGGGGTTGGTGCGCCAGTTGACGTCCTGGCCGATCTTGACGGGCGGCAGGTCGAGGAAGGAGATCTCGCCCTTCATCACTTCAGCGGCCGTCGGAGTGGCGGGCAGCCAGTCGCCCTGACACTCGGGAGTGCGTTTCACGGCCGCGCTCGCCGGGTGGATCATCCCTCCGAGGGCGAGCAGGAGGGCAAGGGGGAGAGCGAGGCGGCGCACGCCAGATCCTTCCGGGCAGAACCGAGGGGGCGGAACATGCTGTCCGGAATAAGATCACCTGGTCAAGCAGGGATGGGACATCGTTATCGTGACGGCATGAACCTCGTGATCCCCGACACAACGGCCTGCAGGACCTCGCTCGAAGTGGCGACCGCCTTCCACACGCCGGCGCTGCTCAACCACTCCGTCCGGGCCTATCTCTGGGCCGCCGCGTACGCCCAGGAGCGCGGCATCTCCTTCGACGCCGAACTGCTCTACGTGTCGGCGATGCTGCACGATCTGGGGCTCGCGACGGCCTTCGACAACCACTCCGTCCCGTTCGAGGAGGCGGGAGGGCACGTGGCGTGGGTGTTCGGCGCCGGCGCCGGATGGCCCGTGGAACGGCGGCAGCGCGCGGCCGAGGTGATCGTGCACCACATGTGGGACGAGGTGGACCTCGAGCAGGACCCCGAGGGCCACCTGCTCGAACTGTCCACCGGCATGGACATCTCCGGGCGCAACACCGAGGCCATCCCGGCCGACCTGCGCGAGGAGGTGCTGGCCCGTTATCCGCGCCTCGGCCTCGCCAAGGAGTTCGTCGCCTGCTTCGAGAGCCAGGCCGAGCGCAAGCCGGACAGCCTGGCGGGGACGTTCGTGCGCGGCGGGTTGGCCGCCCGCGTCGCGGCCAACCCGCTGGACCGCTAGGCCTTCGGGCCCGCGCTCTCCACGACCTCGAAGGACCAGAGCTCCGAGCCCGTGGCGGCCGGGCCCTGCCCGTGCCCGTGTCCCTGGCCGGGTCCCTCACCGGGTCCCTGGCCGTGGCCGTGCCCCTGGGCCTGGCCCGCCTGCGCGTGCCCGGCCTGGAACGCCCTGCTGGACTGCCAGTTCTGGAAGTCCTCCTCGCTGCGCCAGCGGGTGTAGACGAGGTAGGTGTCGGTGCCCTCGACCGGACGCAGCAGCTCGAACCATTCGAAGCCATCGGACGACTCGACCATCCCTGCGCGCCCCGAGAAGCGTCGTTCGAGCTCATCGCGCATCTCAGCGGGTACGGACAGCACGTTGATCTTCACTACGGACATGGCTTCCAGCCTCCCATATGACATCTTTTTGCCCGCCATTGGCGCTCGGCTTCACACTTTGGTCCGCCACATCGCGGAATGCGGGGTAGGGTCCGCAACGCAGCCTCGCGTCAGTGGCGAGGCAGTCAGAAGGAGAAGCAGTTGTCTGAAGGCACCGTGAAGTGGTTCAACGCCGAGAAGGGCTTCGGGTTCATCGCGCCCGACGACGGTAGCGCGGACGTGTTCGTGCACTACTCGGCAATCGCCACCAACGGCTACCGTTCGCTCGAGGAGAACCAGCGGGTCTCGTTCGAGACCACTCGTGGTCCGAAGGGCCTGCAGGCCGAGCAGGTCGTCCCGCTGTAACCAACGATGAAGCGGGGTCCTCGCCGGGCCCCGCTTCGTCATTGCAGCACCCTCTTCTGCGGGGCGGCCCTTTCCAGCTCGACCCGCGCGACCGTCTGCAGCCTGTCGGCGCCCAGCGCCTGCTGCAGGTGCGGCACGGTCACCGTCGTCAGCTGGTGCCGCAGCACGCTGATCGGCACCCTGTCGTCGGCCGCCACCCGTAGCCGCAACAGGAGCTGGTCCCCGTCTCCCGCCAGCCTCGCGTTCGCCGTCCGCACCGCGGGCAGCGCGGACAGCTCGGCCGAGGCGGCGCTCGCCACCGCCTGAGAGTCGACCGTGGTCTGCCCGTCCGGGCCGCTGCCCACCCTGATCTCTCCCATCGTCTCCGTACGGCCCTGCGCCACCAGCCAGCGCAGCCCCACCAGCGCCACGATCACCGCGAGCACGGCGAAAGCCCACCAGATCCACGGTGAGAACGTCGCGAAGAAGTCGGTGACGGGCTGGTCGACCAGTGGCACGCCCGCGGGCGCCCAGTTCTGCGGGAAGGCGCGCAGCCCCCTGGCCAGCACCAGTCCGCCGCCGACGACCAGCAGCAGGCCGAGGATCGCCAGTCCCGCGCGGTTGGCGCGTCCGGTGCTCATCGCCGTTCCTTCATCGCGACCGACACCCGGTGGTCGGCGACCGGGGAGAGCGCCTCGAGCCTGGCGGAGACCGCGTGCCGTACCGCCTCGGAGAGCCTGTCGTCGTCCCAGCCCGACGCGCGGGCGATCACGCTGACCCTGCCCCGCCGTACCGTTGCCTTGGCCGAGTGGACGCCGGGCACCTCTTCCGCCGCGTGTGCGAGCGCCGTGGCGAAGCCCTTCGGGCGCAGCCCGATGACCAGGTCGGGATCGCCGGTGCGCACCGGCACCGTGCGGCAGCGCCCCGCGTGCAGGGCCAGTACCAGCAGCACGAGCCCGGCGAGCACGAGCAGGGCCCCGCCGGCGAGCACCTCGGGGGAGTCCCAGCGCGTCGTCGTGGCCCACGAGAGCAGCCGGTCGTGGGGAAGCCAGTGCACCGGCCTTCGCACGAGCGTCGAGACGATCTCGACGGCCGCCACGAACCCGATCCCCACCAGCGCCAGCGCGGCCACCGTCGCGGAGATCACCCTGCGCGGCCTGAACGCCCTGCGCGCGGCCCTGTCGGCGGTGGGATAGGGCGGCGCGACGGGCACCGCGCCCGGTGCCGTCGCCTGAGCCGGCGCCATCGGATTCCCGCTCTCCCCCGGCGCCGCCCGCAGTGTCATGACCTCACCTCCAGGCGCGTCACACGCACGTCGACCTGGGCGACCTCGAGGCCGGTCAGCTCGAGCACCCTGCGCGCGACGTGTCCCCTGATCTCCGCGGCTATGGAGTGGACGGGCGAGGGGTAGTCGAGCGCCACGTCCAGCTTGATCGTGGTCAGGTCGCCGTCGACCCTGGCCACGGGCGGGTGCCCCGCCACCGCGCGCACCCTGCCGACCTCGCCCGCAGCCTGCAGGGCGATGGCGGAGACGACCCTGGCCCCGATACGGGTACGGCCCCGCTGTTCGGCGGGGACGCGCTGGGCGGGGATGATGACGGCGGACGCCGCGGTCATCGTCGCCTCGAGGTGAAGTTCGACAGGTCGATCTGGCCGGTCTCGGCGATGCGCCCGATCAGCAGGCCGAGGGCGCCCAGCACGAGGACCAGCAAGAACGCCCCCAGCCCGCCGAACGCGGCGGCGAAGCCCAGGGCGATGCCGACGGCCATGCCGACGACCGGCAGCGAAGGGATGGTGTTCATGAGTCCTCCAGGTCGTCGATCGTCACGTTCACGGGACGGCCGCCGACCAGCGGCGCAATGGCCGCGCGCACCTCGTCGGCGGTGATGTAGACGGGGCGGCCGCCGCGGGCGATGATGGCGATCTCCACCTCGTCGTCGCGGACGGCCACTCCATGGAGCCGTGCGCCCGGCAGGTACGTCGCCACGGTGCCGTACGGGCCGCCCGAGAGCGCCGCCACTCCCGGGCAGTTGCGCACCCGCTCGGCGATGGCGTGAGCCAGCCCGTCATCGGTCATTGGACTCTCGACTCCCTCGGGCCCGCGTCCTCGCGGCTCCTGGGAGACTCGGGCAGGTGGACGTCGTTGACGCTGACGTTCACCTCGGTCACCTCGAGTCCTGTCATGCGCTCGATGGCGACGATCACGTTTCTGCGCACCGCGCCCGCCAGGTCGGGGATGGCCGCGCCGTACTCCACGACGAGGTCGAGGTCGACGGCGGCCTGTCGCTCGCCCACCTCGACCTGCACGCCCTGGGCGACGCTCTTGTCGCCACCGACCATGCCTCGCATGGCGCCGAGCGCGCGCGCCGTGCCCCCGCCCATGTCGTACACGCCCTCGACCTCGCGCGCGGCGAGTCCGGCGATCTTCGAGACCACGCCGTCGGCGATGGTCGTCCTGCCCTGTTCGGTGACCAGGGATGAGGCGCCCTGCGTTCTCGCTCGCGGAACGGTGGTCGCCGAGCCCCCGGTGTCTCTGGGCATCGTGTCTGACACGATCATTCACCCCCGCTGTTGAAGCATCTCTCACCCTGTTGCCCTGTAATTTCGGGGCATTCGCGGCTTAAAGGGGGTTTTGGTGATTAATGGAGTCGCCGAGGCATGGGGCGGACGGCACTAGCCTTGTCATGTGCGTATAGCGAGGTTCTCCACAGGCGACGAGGTCGTCTTCGGCGTGGTCGAAGGCGATGTCGTCTCGGCGATCGCCGGGCATCCGTTCAACCAGATCCAGTTCACCGGCGAGCGCTACCCGCTGGCCGAGGTGCGGCTGCTGGCCCCGATGCTGCCCAGCAAGATCATCGCCATTGGCCGGAACTACGCCGAGCACGCCAAGGAGCTCGGCAACGAGGTGCCCGAAGAGCCGCTCATCTTCATGAAGCCGTCCACCTCCGTCATCGGCCACGGCGACGCGATCGTCTACCCGACCGCCCAGTCGCAACGCGTCGACTTCGAGGGCGAGCTGGCCGTGGTGATCGGCAGGCTCTGCCGCGAGGTGCCCGTCGAACGGGTCAAGGACGTCATCTTCGGCTACACCTGCGCCAACGACGTCACCGCACGCGATCTGCAGAAGAAGGACGTGCAGTTCACCAGGGCGAAGGGGTTCGACACCTTCTGCCCCATCGGGCCGTGGATCCAGACCGACCTCGACGCCTCCGACCTGGCGCTGACCACCACGGTGAACGGCGAGATCAGGCAGAGCGGTCGCACCTCCCAGCTCATCAACGACATCCCCGCGCTGGTGGCCTACGTCAGCGCGGTCATGACGCTGATTCCCGGCGATGTCATCCTGACCGGCACCCCCGCGGGCGTGGGCCCGCTGGAGATCGGCGACGAGGTCAGCGTGGGCATCGAGGGCATCGGCACACTGACGAACAAGGTGGTCTCTCGTGACTGACGTATCGTCGCAGGCTCCCCAGCCAGACATGCGGGTGCGCTTCGCCCCGTCTCCGACTGGCATGTTCCACGTCGGCGGCGCACGCACGGCGCTGTTCAACTGGGCGCTGGCCGAGCAGTCCGGCGGCAGGTTCGTGCTGCGCATCGAGGACACCGATGCCTCGCGCAACCGCCCCGAGTGGACCGAGGGCATCATCTCGGCGCTCGACTGGATCGGCATCAACGGCACCAACCCGGTCTTCGAGGGCCCCTACTTCCAGTCGGCGTTCGAGCCGCAGCACAGGGAGGCCGTCGCCAAGCTGCTGGCCGACGGCAAGGCCTACTACTGCGACTGCACCCGCGACGATCTGGTGGCGCGCACGGGCTCGGAGCACAAGGGCTACGACGGCTTCTGCCGCGAGCGCGGCCTGGCCTCGGGCGCGGTCCGCTTCCGCACGCCCGACGAGGGCGTCACCGTCGTCGAGGACATCATCCGCGGTCACGTCGAGTTCCCCAACAGCGCGCAGGAGGACTTCGTCATCGCGCGCACCGACGGCTCGCCGCTCTACGTGATCGCCAACGCGGTCGACGACATCACCCAGAACATCACCCACGTCGTGCGGGGCGAGGAGCACCTGGGCAACGCGGCCAAGCAGATGCTGCTGTGGCCCGCGCTCGGGGCCAGGCCGCCGGTGTGGGCGCACCTGCCGGTGATCGTCAACGAGCAGCGCAAGAAGCTGTCCAAGCGGCGCGACAAGGTGGCGCTGGAGTCCTACCGCGACGAGGGCTACCTGGCCGAGGCCATGGTCAACTACCTCATGCTGCTCGGCTGGGGCACCGGCGAGGACCGCGAGATCATGCCGTGGTCGGAGATGGTGCCCAGGTTCCGCCTCGAGGACGTCAACTCCGCCAGCGCCTTCTTCGACGAGAAGAAGCTGCGCGCCTTCAACGGCGAGTACATCAGGGCCCTGCCGCTGGAGACCTTCGAGGAGCGCTGCCGGCCCTACCTCGACCCCTCGTGGGACACCGAGGCGTTCAGCAAGGTCGCGGTGCTGGCCCAGACCCGCGTCGCCGTGCTGTCGGAGATCACGCAGAACGTCGACTTCCTGTTCGTCGACGAGCCGGTCTTCGACCAGGCCTCGTGGGACAAGGCAATGAAGGCGAACGCTCCCGAGATCATCCAGGGCTACCTGGAGCGGCTGGAGACGGTCAGCTGGGACCCCGAGTCGCTCAAGGAGGCGCTGGAGGACGTCGGCGCCTCCCTCGGCGGGCTCAAGCTCAGCAAGACCCAGGCGCCGGTGCGGGTGGCGATCACCGGCCGGACGGTGGGCCTGCCGCTGTTCGAGTCGATCGAGGTGCTGGGGCGGGAGCGCTCGCGCGAGCGCCTGCGCGCCGCACTGGAGCGACTGCGAGGCTGAGCGTGGTCCCGGCCGCCATGGCGAGCCAGACCCCTGTGAGGCCGAGCCACGAGCTCAGCAGATAGGCGAGGGGCAGCTGTACGGCGAAGCCCGCCAGTGTGGCGGCGAGCAGTCGGCTGCCCCTTCCGCTCGCCTGGGCCACCCCGCCCGCCGCGATGAGGCCCCCGAAGGGGACCAGGTAGAGCGTCATCCAGCGCAGGAAGCTCACCGCCGCGGCCGCATCGTCGGTGAACAGGGCCGCGGCAGGCTCGGCCACGAGGTTGAGCGCCAGCGCCACCAGCGCACCTGCCACGAGGCCCGTCCTGAGCGGCGAGCCCGTCTCCTCCGAGCGGGCCGTCCGGATCATGGCGGCCTGCCTGAGCGCGTAGAACGCCATCACGCCCGCCAGCATGATCTTCATGCCGATGCCGTAGCCCGCCTGGGCGGCCACGCCGTACCTGGCGACGAGCTCGATGAGCAGCAGGCCGACCAGTGCGCGGGCCAGGAAGTCGCCTGACATCGGCAGGCCGGTCCTGATGATCTCTCCTACGCCTTCGCGGCCGTCGGCGTCGCGGGGCGCCAGCCGCGCCAGCGTCCGCAGGGAGACGGCCAGCGTGACGGCGCGGGCGAGCACGGTGGCCAGCGCGGCGCCCCGCACGCCCATGCCCAGGCCGTAGATGAACACCGGGTCAAGCACGATGACCAGGGCGTTGCAGATCAGCGCGTTGCGCATCGGGATCCTGGTGTTGCCGAGGCCCTTGACCACGCCGTCGGCCATCGACTGCGCGAAGTAGATCGGCAGGCCCGCCATCGAGATCAGGAAGAAGTCGGCGGCCAGCGCGGCCGACGCGGCGTCGGCGGTGAGCAGCCCTGCCAGCTGCTCGCGCAGCAGCAGGCCTGGGATCGCGATCGCGGCCGAGCCCGCCAGCCACAGCCGCCATCCCGACCTGATCAGCGGGGCGATGGGGGCCTTGCCGTCTCTGCGGCCGACCAGGACGGTGACGCCGGTGACGGGGGCAAGGATCAGCCCGTAGGCGAAGTACTCGGTGGTGGTGGCCACTGTCACGGCCGCGATGGCGGCGTCGCCGAGGCCCGAGACCCACAGCAGGTCGATGACGCTCACCGCGACGACGGCGGTGAGCAGCTCCACGTAGATGGGGAGAGCGAGACGGATCATGGTTATGCCTCGATTCGCTATATCTCGATTAGATGTATAGCGATACGATGCGTCCATGGCAAGTGGCGGGGATCTGACGTTGATGATCCTGGGATTCCTCAACCAGCGGCCGATGCACGGCTACGAGCTCAAGGCCCGGCTGACCGAGCTGAGCGGGCACCTGCGCCCCGTCAGCGACGGCGCGCTCTATCCGGCGATCGCGAGGATGGCGGCCAAGGGGCTGCTGGAGCGTCACGAGGAGGAGGGCGTGGCCGCGGCGCGCAGGCAGGTGCTCACCATCACCGCCGAAGGGCGGGAAGAGCTGCTGCGGCGGCTGCGGGAGCCGTCCGAGCTGGACATCAGCGACCAGACGCGCTTCTTCGCGCTCCTGACGTTCCTGTCGGCGCTGGGGGACCCGTCACTCCAGGCCGAGGTGCTGCGCAGCCGCCTGGCCTTCCTGGAGGCGCCCACGAGCTTCTTCTACGAGGGGGGCAGGCCGCTGCGGGCCGAGGACACCCCCGACCCGTTCCACCGCGGCATGCTGCTGATCGCCCGAGCCACCGGCGCGGCGGAGCGCCAGTGGCTGGAGGAGACCATCGCGGAGCTGTCCGCGGCCCAGGTGCGCTGACCACGGAGGCCGAGTGCGTCTAGTCGAGGCCGCGGCGCTTGAGCAGGGGCTCGATGCGCGGGTCGCGCCCGCGGAAGTTGCGGAAGGCGGTCAGCGGGTCCATGCCGCCGCCGCGCGACAGCAGCTCCTTGCGGAAGTGGTCGCCGTTCTCGCGCTTGAGCCCGCCGTTCTCCTTGAACCACTCCACGCTCTCGGCGTCGAGCACCTCGCTCCAGATGTAGGAGTAGTAGCCGGCGCTGTAGCCGCCCGAGAAGATGTGGGCGAAGTAGTTTGTCCGGTAGCGCGGCCTGACCAGCGGGAAGGCGATCTGGGCCGCCTCCAGCGCCGCCGCCTCGAACGCCTCGGCGTCCTCGACGCTCTCGCCCGCCGCCAGCTTGTGCCACGCCCAGTCGAGCAGCGTCGCCGCGAGGTACTCCACCGTCATGAAGCCCTGGTTGAACTTCTCCGCGGCCCTCATCTTCTCCACCAGCTCGGCGGGCATGGGCTCGCCGCTCTCGTGGTGCTTGGCGTAGTTGGCCAGGATCTCGGGCCAGGTCGTCCACATCTCGTTGACCTGCGAGGGGTACTCCACGAAGTCGCGCGGCACGTTGGTGCCCGACACCCGCGGGTAGCGCGCCTCGGAGAACAGGCCGTGCAGCGCGTGGCCGAACTCGTGGAAGGCGGTGTTGACCTCGTCGTAGGTGAGCAGCGTCGGGCCGCTCGCCGGCTTGGTGATGTTGAGGTTGTTCATCACCACCGGCTTGTCGCCGAACAGGTAGGACTGGTCGACGAGGTTGTTCATCCACGCGCCGCCGCGCTTGGTCGGCCTGGCGTAGGGGTCCAGCAGGAACAGCCCGAGCGCCGAGCCGTCCTCGTTGAACACCTCGAAGACGGTCACATCCGCGTGATAGCCCTTGAGATCGGGCCGCTCGGTGAAGGTCACGCCGTACAGCTGTGTCGCGGCGTGGAAGACGCCGTCCTTGAAGACCCTGTTCAGTTCGAAGTAGGGGCGCATCGCGTCGGCGTCGAAGTCGTAGCGCGCCTCGCGCACCTTCTCGGCGTAGAACGACCAGTCCCAGGGCTCGATGGCGAAGCCGGCCTGCTCGGCGAGTGCCTCGGCCTCCTTCTTGGCATTGCGTACGGCGGGCCCCACGAGCTGCCCGAGCATCTCCTCGACCGCGTCGACCGTCTTGGCCGTCTGGTCGGCCACGGTGTAGGCGGCGTGGCTGGGGAAGCCGAGCAGGGCGGCGCGCTCGGCCCGCAGCGTCGCCATCCTGACGGCCAGCTCCAGGTTGGGCCGCGCCCGCTCCACGCTCAGCGTGTAGAGCCTGCGCCTGGTCTCCCTGTTGGTCAGCTGGGCCAGGCCAGGCTGGTTGGTGAAGTTGAGCAGCGGCAGGACGTACTTGCCGTCCTTGCGGATCGACTCGATCTTGGCCTCGTCGAAGCCGTCGAGCTCCTTGGCGTCATCCACGACCAGGGCCTCCTCCGTGGAGGCCTTGAGCAGGTTCTGCGAGAACTCGGTGGAGAGCCTCGACAGCTCCTCGTTGAGCTCCCTCAGCCTGGCCTGCTCCTGCTCGCCGAGGTCGGCGCCCGCGCGGATGAAGTCGTCGCGGTACTTCTCCAGCAGCCACGCCTCTTCGGCGTCCTCGGTCGCGACCCGCTTGACCCGCTCCCACAGGGCGCGGTTGAGCCTGACCTCGTCGCTGTGCTTGGTCAGCTTGGGGGACACCTCGGTCTCGATCGCCATGATGCCGTCGGTCGAGTCGGACGCCGCGATGCTGAAGAAGACGGTCGCGGTCCTGTTGAGGATCTGTCCCGAGCGCTCGAGCGCCGCGATCGTGTTGTCGAAGGTGGGGTCTTCCGTGCTGTTCGCGATCGCGTCGACCTCGGCCAGGTGCTCGGCCATGCCTCGCTCGAACGCGGGCAGGTAGTGCTCCTCGCGGATCTCCTCGAACGGGGGCAGCTGGTAGGGCAGGCTGCTGGATGCGAAGAACGGGTTCTCAGCCAACGCTAGGGCTCCTCCACGTGGTGTTTTGTCCCCTTCAGCTTGGCATGAGAGGGGCGCGGGCGCGCTGGTTGAGTAATCGTTTTGGCCTTGTCCCCCTACCTGGGCTATTCTTTCGGAGTCGCCAGCGAGCGGAACCCGCAAGGGGGTCGTGAGCGCGGTGGGGTATGGTGTAATTGGCAACACGACTGATTCTGGTTCAGTTATTCTAGGTTCGAGTCCTGGTACCCCAGCTGTGGAACGGATGTCCGTACAAGGGCATCCGTTTTCGCGTTTCCGTGGCCTTGCGGATGGGTAAGCATGTGAGTTTGGTTGTGCTCCGCGAGGTGCGGTAGAGTTACATCCGTTGCCGGGGAGAGCCCGGCACATCGCTTGTGGACAGGGTCCCGTCGTCTAGTGGCCCAGGACGCCGCCCTCTCAAGGCGGTAGCGCCGGTTCGAATCCGGTCGGGACTACCACTGTCACAAGCTGCTTCGGTCCCGTCGTCTAGTGGCCCAGGACGCCGCCCTCTCAAGGCGGTAGCGCCGGTTCGAATCCGGTCGGGACTACGCTGACAGAGCCCGGATGTCCACAGGCGTCCGGGCTTTCTGCTGTCCGAGGGCCGGTCACGGGACCTGGCTAGACTCCGCCTCATGCGACGAGCGGCCACGACGCCTCTGCGACGGGCGATCGGCCTGCTCGCGGGAATGCCGACCGGACTGGCAGGGCTCGGATGGGCCTGCGTCGCGTGGACGGTCGCCGGCGAGCGCGCCCGAAGGGTCACCGCCGCCCTCGTGCGGCTGGAGCGGGCGCGCCTGGCCGCCTGGTACGACCAGCACCCTGGCGGCGGCCGTGGCGGCCGCGCCTACCTGGTGCTGCGCGGCCTGCTCGGCCTTGCGGGCGGCTACCTTGCCGCCACCGGTCTGTTCGTCGCCGTCCTCCTCCTGTACGGCGGGGCGGCCCAACTCCTCGCCGGCGACGCCGACCTGGTCCCGCTGGAGTTCCCTGGCGTGCGGCTGATCGGCAGCAGCTGGGCCTACGGCCTTGTCCTCGGGACGATCGTGCTGGCGCTCTCGGCCGGCTGGTGCGTCGCGCTGATCGGCATGGAACGCCGCCTCGCCGACCGCTTCCTCGGCCTCGACCCGAACGAGGCGATGGCCCGCAGGATCGCCGAGCTGACCGCCTCACGCACCGGCATCGTCCGCGCCGTCGACGACGAGCGCAGGCGGATCGAGCGCGACCTGCACGACGGGGTCCAGCAGCGCGGAGTGGCGCTGGCGATGCTGCTGGGCCGCGCGCGGCACACGGCCGATCCGGCCCTGGTCGACGAGGCCTACGCCGAGTCCAGGCTGCTGCTGGACGAGCTGCGCGGCGTGGCGTGGCAGATCTACCCCACCGCGCTCGACACGCTGGGGCTGCGGGCGGCGCTGACGGAGGTCGCCGACCGCTCCGCCGTGCCGGTGCGCGTCGAGTACGCGGTCGCGAGGCGCCTGGCGCCGGAGATCGAGACCGCCGTCTACTTCGTCGCCAGGGAGGCCATCACCAACGCGAACAAGCACGCGGCGGCAGGCATGATCGTGGTCGAGGTGCGCGAGGAGGAGGGGGAGGTGGCCGTGACGGTCTCCGACGACGGCAGGGGCGGCGCCATACGGGGGAGTGGCGGGCTGTCGGGGCTGGAGCGGCGGGTGCGGGCGCTCGACGGGAGCCTCGCCGTGGACAGCCCGGAAGGCGGCCCGACCACGGTGACGGCGAGGCTGCCGTGCGGCTGATCCTCGCCGACGACTCCGTGCTCCTCCGCGAGGGGCTGGCCAGGCTGCTCCAGGACGCGGGACACGAAGTGGCGGCCGCGGTGGGCGACGCCGACGCGCTCATGGCCGCCGTGGCCGAGCACCGGCCCGACGTGGCGGTCATCGACGTGCGCATGCCGCCCTCGCACACCGACGAGGGGCTGCGGGCGGCGCTGGAGATCCGCGACAGGTGGCAGGGCGTCGGGGTGCTCGTGCTGTCGCAGTACGTGGAGCAGACCTCGGCCGCCCAACTGCTGGCCGGACCATCGGAAGGGCTCGGCTACCTGCTCAAGGACAGGGTGTCGGAGGTGGCCGAGTTCCTCGAGGCGCTCGAGCGGATCGGCTCGGGCGGCACGGTGTTCGACCCCGACGTGGTCAGGCGGCTGCTGGCCCGCGCCCCGCTGAGCACCCTGTCCGAGCGGGAGCGGGCGGTGCTCGAACACCTGGCCACCGGCATGGTCAACACCGCCATCGCCGAACGGCTGCACGTGTCGCAGAGCACGGTCGAGAAGCACGTCAACGCCATCTTCGACAAGCTCGGACTGGCCCACACGCCCGGCTACAGCCGCAGGGTCCTGGCGATCCTGCGCTACCTCAACGGATGAGCCGCACGACGGTCACGACCACGCCCGCGGCGGCGGCCGTCACCAGCCAGAGCATGAAGGCCGGATAGAGATAGCCGACCTGGATCCACATGATGTCGCTTCCGCGGGCCAGCACCCTGAAGATCGGCGCGATCGCCGCGCAGAGCGCCAGCGGCGCGAGACAGGGCAGCACCCACAACCGTCCCCATCCCGTACGGCGGCCCGCCCACCGCCGCGACCGGGCCACGCCAAGCGCGGCCAGCCCCAGGGTCGCCAGCGTCAACAGGGCGAACACCACGTCGGTGACGAGGTAGGGCGAGGAGGGCGGCTCGGGAGTGCCGCCTTCGATCATGGCGACGAGCCCGTCCAGCAGGGCGGAGCTGTCGGCGAAGGCCATGCCGGTGTTGGCCATCACCGCGATGCCGTAGCCGGACCCCGGCATCAGCAGTTGCTCGGCCGTCGAGGTGAACAGGTCGCCGCCGTGCCCGATCACCGGCGTCCCGCGCTCGGTCTCGCCGATCGACCAGCCGAGGGCGTAGGAGTCGTTCTGCTTGGACGGAGTGCGCGTCTCCTTGACGCTCTCGGGGGACAGGATCCCCTCGTCCTGGGCGATCAGCCACCTGGCCATGTCGCCGGCGCTGGTGACCACGCCGCCTGACCCGTTGCCGAAGCCGGGCGGCTCCGGCACGGCGAACGCGTGGCCGAGGACCGTCAGATGGCCGCGCGCGCTGTCCGGCAGGTCGCGTTCGGTGTCGAGCGTGCTGCTGTGGCGCATGCCGAGCGGGTCGAACACGTGCCCCTTGAGATAGGCGGCGAACGGCTCGCCGCTCACCACCTCCACCATCCGCGCGGCGACCTGGTAGTTCGTGTTGTGGTAGCTGAAGGCGGTGCCGGGGGCGGCGGCCAGCTCCGCGTCCCTGAGCCGCGCCACCGCGCCCTTGAGCGAGCCGGGCTGGGGAAGGCTCTTCTCGTGGAAGGCGGTGTCGGCCATGCCCGAGGTCTGATTGAGCAGCTGGCGGACGGTGATCGCGGCGGCTCTCGGGTCGGCCATCTCGAACTCGGGCAGGTAGCCGCGCACCGGACGGTCGAGTTCGACCGCGCCCTTCTCCACCAGCTGCATGACGGCGAGTGAGGTGAAGGACTTGCTGACCGAGGCGACGGCCATGGGCGTGTCCGCGGTCACCGGCGCGCCCGAGGCGGTCTGCCCGTATCCCGCGGCGTGGATCACCTTCGTTCCCTTGGTGATCGCCACCGCCACCCCCGGCAGGCCGGTCTTCTCCCGGTAGTCCTCGACGTAGGCGTCGACGGCGGCGGGGGTGATGTCCACCGTGGGTGGCAGGACGGTGAGGCAGAGCGCGGCAAGGGTCGTGGTGAGCATGCGCCGACGCTAGTGACCGCCGTTCGCCCCGGACCATTGCGAAATCCCTCCGCGTTTCCTACGGAGAACCACCACGCGCGGGCCCCGTCATGCCATCAGGGTGCCCGCCGCGCCGGGCTCTCGGCAGGCGGTCCGCTCGTCGAGGAACGCGGAACCGATGCCCTCGGCCACTTGACTAGATAGTTCTACTATCCAATAATCGAGAGCGTCGCTATCCAATGAAGAAGAGGTGCGAAATGGCGATCACGACCGCCTGGATTCCCGGGCCCGACGCGAACCACGAGCAGTCCGTGCAGGTCATGGCCTCCCGTTTCGAGCTGCGCAGCATCCTTCACGTGCCGGGCTTCCTCATCCAGGCGATGCGGATCCTGGCGCAGGCCAGGCGCAGCCCCGGCGCGGTCGGCGCCACCTTGAAGGCTGCGCCCCTACGCCGGACGTTCTGGACCCTGTCGGCGTGGACGTCCGACGAGGCACTGTCCACCTTCGCCCGCAGCCAGCCGCACCGCGGCATCATCGGCACGTACCGGACGCGGATGGCGGGCTCCACCTTCGAGTTCTGGACCGCCGAGCGGCCCGCGGGCTGGGACGAGGCGCACACCCGCCTGAAGGACACGTGATCGCCCGCCTGGCCTTGCCCGCGCTGGCCGTCCCGCTGGCGCCCCTGCTCGCGGCTCAGGCGCTGTGGGTGCGCCGCACCACCCCCCGCCTTCCCCGGCCGCTCCGCACCGTCATGGGCCTGCGCGCCCGAGCCCTCGACGAGGTGATCGCCCGCGTGGTCGGCGAGCGCTACGCCCCCGCCGAGCTGCCGGTGGAGGCCGAGTGCTTCTTCGCCGCCGACGGCTTCCACCCCTCCGTCAAGGGATACCAGGCCTGGGCCGCGGCCCTGCTCTCCAACCCCGGGCTTCCCATTTATCGAAGTACGTACTAAAGTTCTGCTTCATTATGAATGACGTACATAACTTCACGCCCGACCAGGAGGGCCTCCTGTTCGACCCGGCCGCCAGGACCGCGATGACCCGGTTCGCCGGCGGCGACGACACCCTCACCCTGGAAGCCGCCGCCGCCGTCCGCACCGCCTTCAACGCGATCGAACGCATGCGCGCCCACGGCACCGAGGGCCGAGGGCTGAGCTCGGGGGCCCTGGACATCCTGCTGCGCCTCAGTGCCGCGACCGACGGGATCAGCATCGGCGACCTCGCCCAGGCGGCAGGGGTGAGCTCCCGCAACGTCACAGGACTGATCGACACGCTCGAACGCGACGGCCTGGCCGCACGCGCCCCCGCGCCGCACGACCGTCGCTCCGTGCTGGTCGGCATCACCCCCGCCGGCCAGGAGTGGATCGAGAACTTCCGGCGCCCGACGCAGGCCGCCATGGCCGCGATCTTCAGGGGCTTCACCCCCGACGACCTCGCCCGGCTACGCCACCTGTGCCTGCGCCTCGCCGACAACCAGACCGCACTCGCCCAGCACCTGAACGGAGCCCGATGACCACCGCGGAGACGGTTCGCGCCTACCACGAGGCCAGGTTCAGGGGCGACGTGGCCACGGCCGCCGCCCATCTGGCGGAGCCGTTCAGCTTCCGCAGCCCGTTCATCACCTCTGCCGACCGGGCCGGGCACCTGTCGGGACTGCCGGAGTTCGTCCAGGTGGTGACGGGCGTCGACCTGATCAGCGAGCTGTACGGCGAGGCGGAGGCCACGCTCGTCTACGACGTCCACACCGCGACCCCCGCGGGCACCCAGCACACGGCCGAGCACTTCCGCCTCGACGAGGACGGCAGGATCACCTCGATCACGCTGATCTTCGACGCGTCCCCGTGGCAGGCGATGGCAGGACTGATGACCTGACATATTCGCCCCTATTGACCGAATGGGGCGATTCAAGAGATTAATTGTGGTTGGCCATGGTTCATCCAGTGCTCGCGTGAGGGGCAGGGGCGTCGGGGAGACCGTCTTGAGGTGACTTTCACCGACCAGAGACGGGAGAGCGCGATGAGCCACATGCCAGACGAGTGGCGCAGGAACCTCCCCATCCCCGATGTCGCCCGGCTGGGCTTCACCGCTCAGGACATCAGGAACCAGGTTCCCGCCTTCGACAAGAGGCAGGCACTGCGCCCGCCGGGGAACCCGCCGAACGTGCTCATCGTGCTCATCGACGACATGGGGTTCGGCGCTTCCTCGGCGTTCGGCGGGCCGTGCCACATGCCCACGGCCGAACGGCTGGCCGCACAAGGGCTGAAGTACAGCCGCTTCCACACCACGGCGCTGTGCTCCCCGACCAGGCAGGCCCTGCTCACCGGCCGCAACCACCATTCGGTCGGCATGGGCGTCATCACCGAGCTCGCCACCGCAGCACCGGGCTACAACGGCATCCGCCCCAACAGCGCCGCGACCATGGCCCACATTCTCAAGTACAACGGGTACGGCACCGCGGCGTTCGGCAAGATGCACCAGACACCCGCATGGGAGACCAGCCCCTCGGGACCGTTCGACCGCTGGCCGGTCGGCGACGGGTTCGAGAAGTTCTACGGCTTCCTCGGCGGCGAGACCAACCAGTGGGAGCCGACCCTGTTCGACGGCACGAAGGCGGTGAAACCCCCACGCACGCCCGCGGAGGGCTACCACCTGTCGGAGGACCTCGTCGACGAGACGATCGCCTGGGTGCGGGCTCAGCGGTCGCTCACCCCGGACAAGCCGTTCTTCGCCTACCTGTCCTTCGGGGCGGTGCACGCCCCCCACCATGTGGCGCCCGAGTGGCGGGAGCCGTACAGGGGCCGCTTCGACGACGGCTGGGACGCGCAGCGGGAGCGGACGCTCGAACGGCAGAAGGCGATGGGCGTCGTCCCGGCGGAGGCGGAACTGGCCCCATGGCCCGAAGGAATCCCGCACTGGGACCGGCTCACCGAGCAGCAGAAGCAGGTGGCCGCCGCGCTCATGGAGAACTACGCGGGCTTCGCCGCCCACACCGACCACCAGGTCGGCAGGCTCGTGGACCTGCTGGGCGAGATGGGCGTGCTGGAAGACACCCTCATCTTCTACCTGCTCGGCGACAACGGCGCCTCCGCCGAAGGCGGGCTGGACGGCACGACCAACGAGCTGTTCGCGCTCAACGGGATGAAGGACACCATCGAGAACGTCATGGCCGGACTCGGCACGCTCGGCGGGCCCGAGTCCTACCCGCACTATCCGGTCGGCTGGGCGCTGGCCATGGACACGCCCTACCAGTGGACCAAGCAGGTCGCCTCCCACTATGGCGGCACCCGCAACGGCCTGATCGTGCAGTGGCTCCGCGGCATCGCGGGCAAGGGCGAGGTCCGGCACCAATGGCACCACGTCATCGACGTCCTGCCGACGGTCCTCGAGATCACAGGGCTGCCCGAGCCCTACTCCGTCGACGGCGTCGCGCAGCGGCCCATCGAGGGTGTCAGCATGCGGTACAGCTTCGCCGACGCCGACGCGCCCGAGCGGCACACGACCCAGTACTTCGAGATGTTCGGCAACCGCGGCATCTACCACCTCGGCTGGACCGCGGTGACCCGCCATCGCATCCCGTGGGAGACGGGAGCGCAGACGATGTGCTCCTTCGACGACGACGTCTGGGAGCTGTACGACACCTCCGGGGACTGGACGCAGGCCCGAGACCTCGCCCAGCGGGAGCCGGACAAGCTGGCCCGGCTGAAGGAGCAGTTCCTCATCGAGGCCGCCAAATACCAGGTGTTCCCGCTGGACGATCGCGTCGCCGAGCGGATGAATCCCGAGGCAGCGGGCCGTCCCGACCTGCTCGCCGACCGTACGTCGATGACGCTCTACGCCGGGATGACGCAGCTGCTGGAGAACACCGTGCCCAACGTCAAGAACAAGTCGCACACGATCACCGCGGAGATCGAGGTGCCCGAGGGAGGGGCCAATGGCGTGATCGTCGTGCAGGGCGGCCGGTTCGGCGGCTGGGCGCTCTACCTGAACCAGGGCCGCCCGGTCTACTGCTACAACTACTTCGGCAGGCAGCACTTCTACCTGCGGGCACCCGAGCCGCTCGCCCCTGGACGGCACACCGTCCGCCTCGAATTCACCTACGACGGAGGAGGAGTCGGCAAGGGCGGCAGCGGCTTGCTCACCGTCGACGGTGCCAAGGTCGTCGAGGGACGCATCGAGGCGACCACCCCCTACCTCTTCTCCGCCGACGAGACGCTCGACATCGGCATCGACACCGCCTCGCCGGTGAGCCCCGACTACACCGAGACCGGCAACTCCTTCACCGGCACGATCGACTTCGTCCGCATCGACATCGGCGGGGACGACCACAGCCACCTGGAGGACCCGGAACACCGCCACCACCGGATGATCGCCCGGCAGTAGCCCTCGCCGCCGGGCCGGACCTGGCGGCCCGGCCCGGCGGCACCGGATGGGTCAGGACGACGAGCGAGCTTTGAAGAGCGCTCGCTTCGCCGCCTTGGCCACGTGCTTGTCCGGGTGGACCTGCGAGATCAGGTCCAGCAGCTCCTCGACGTGCGCGTGCGGGATCTTCCAGATCACCTCGAGCAGGTTGTTGAGCAGATCGGGCCCGATGTCCCGCAGGCTGCCCACGAACTCGGCCCGCCCGAGACCCGCGGAGATCGTCCACATGTCGAGGATGAGCCAGTGGGTGTCGTCCTGGGTGGGCTCGGGGGCGCCTTCGACCTCCAGCTGCGTCAGGTGCGTCGCCGCGTAGGGACGCAGCGAGGGCTCCTTCAGCGCCGCCTGCCAGGCGGGGATGGCGTCCTCGCCCAGCGTGCCGACCACGCTCGCCGCCTGGACCCTGATCAGCGCGTCGGTGTCGTCCTCTGAGGCGGCCTCCAGCAGCTCGCGGGCGGCGTCGGCCGGCTCGCGCAGCTCCATCCAGGCCGCGAACTCCGCGTCGGCCTCGTCCTCGGGCAGCTCGGCGCTGAAGGCCAGCAGCTCCAGGGCGGTCATCGCGTCGATCGCGGGGCGGGCGTCGAGCTCGATGTCGGAGTCGTCGACCAGGTGGACGACGCCTTCGGTGCCGAGCGGGGTGAGCGCCACCTCGTCGCCGGTGACGGTGAGCATGCCGTACCCGACGAGCCAGTCGAGCACCGGAGCCAGCGGGTCACCGTAGTGGTCGCGAGCGGCGGCCCAGGCGTCGGGGCCGAGCTCGTCGATGTCGGTGGCGGCCGCGGCGAGCTCCTCGCGCAGCTCGGCCAGCCCACGCGAGCCGCCGCCCAGGATCAGGCGGACCAGCAGCCCGCGGCTGAGGCCGCCGAGCGCCATGGTGAGGTCCTCGTCCTCCAGCTCGGGGTCGCCGTAGTCGACCGAGTGGAGGCCGAGCATCCAGGCGTCGAGGACGTCATCGTCGTCGTCGAAGGGCCACTCGGCGGTCTCGTCGTCGACGCTGACCGTGTCGTCGCCGTCGGGCTCGAGGAACTCCAGATCGACCGCGAGGTTCCAGATGTTCCACAGCTGCGGGACGGCGCCGGCGAGCGGGCCCTCGATCTGCGGCCTGGGCAGGCCGACGACGGCCAGCGCCTCCTCCACCTCGGCGTCGGACAGCAGGTTGTCCTCGCCCACCTCGCGCGCCTCGCCGACCCAGACCGCGAGGTCACGGGCCTTGGCGATCAGCGGTACGGCACGCGCCGCCGCGGCCAGCTCCCCGTCGGGGCGCAGCCGGATCGTGGGCAGGTCGGCCAGCTCGTCGGCGAAGGGTTCGAAGTCGCCGAGGTCACCGCTGTCCTCGTGCACGTCCTCCTCGCCGTCGTCGATGAGCTCCTCCATGGCCTCGACGAAGTCGTCCTCCAGGTCGTCGAGCTCCTCGAGCAGATCGTCGAGGGAGTCCGAGCGCTTGGCCAGCTTGTCGGTGTCCGACAGGAAGGTCAGATAGGCGCGCATCGCGCCGATCATCCCGTCGGCCGCGTCGTCGGGGTCCTCGACGACCTTCGGCATGCGCTCGAGCAGCACGGTCCTGAGGTCGGGGCGGCGCCACCTGCCGACGTCGTCGGAGGCGGCGAGCCTGTGCCACAGCGCGGCAGGGCCGACCAGGTCGGGGTCGCTGCCCGGGGCGTGTTCCCGGGCCCACACGATGAACTCTTCGAGCAGGGGACGCAGCTCATCGGCGGCTACCTCGATGCGATCTGTCACCCACTCAGGCTAGTGCGCCCTGGCCGCGGTCGGCCCATGAAATCCACGGAGCGCTGATCACGAAAAGTCGTGAAATGCGAGACAGCGCTTCTGGGAGCGCGTCCAGCCGCTCCCAGTGCGCTCACGCAGGTGCGCTCCCGTGTTCGATCCAGAGACGTGATCCGGCACGGCGAGCAGGGGTCAGTTGGCCCGGCGCATGGCTTCGGTGATGCGTTCGGCAGCGGCCATGACGGGCACGGCGTGGAGCCTGCCGGGGGTGCGGGTCAGGCGCTCGATCGGTCCGGATACCGAGACGGCCGCGACCACCTTGCCGCCGTTTCCCCTGATGGCCGCCGAGACGCTGGCGACGCCCTGCTCGCGCTCTCCCACGCTGTGGGCCCAGCCGCGCCGCCGTACGGAGGCGAGGGTCGCGGCCGTGAACTTCGCCCCGCGCAGACCCCTGTGCAGCCGGTCGGGCTCCTCCCACGCGAGCAGTATCTGCGCGGCCGAGCCCGCGGTCATCGGCAGCGCCGAACCCACGGGAACGGTGTCGCGCAGGCCGCTGGCGCGCTCGGCCGCCGCGACGCAGACCCGCTCGTCCCCCTGGCGCCGGTACAGTTGCGCGCTCTCTCCGGTCAAATCTCTGAGCTGGGTCAACACGGGCGCGGCGACCGCGAGGAGCCGGTCCTCGCCTGCCGCGGTGGACAACTCAGACAACCGGGGGCCGAGGACGAAACGGCCCTGCGTGTCACGCGAGACGATCCTGTGGTGCTCCAGCGCGACGGCCAGCCGGTGTGCCGTGGGGCGGGCCAGTCCTGTGGCCTGAACCAACATGGCGAGTGAGGCCGGACCCGCTTCGAGGGCATTGAGCACGAGAACGGCCTTGTCCAGTACGCCGACTCCGCTAGAGTTGTCCATACACCGATACTGCCGTCTCGACATATGAGAAGGCAAGTCGGGGCAAAATCTCAAGGAGGAGATCAATGGGCCGCACACTCGCGGAGAAGGTCTGGGAGCAGCACGTCGTGCGCCGCGCCGAGGGCGAACCCGACCTGCTCTTCATCGACCTGCACCTCATTCACGAGGTCACCAGCCCGCAGGCCTTCGACGGCCTGCGGATGGCAGGGCGCAAGGTGCGCAGGCCCGATCTCACCATCGCCACCGAGGACCACAACGTCCCGACCGTGCTGGGCCCGATCTCCGACCCCGTCTCGAAGACGCAGGTCGAGACGCTGCGCAAGAACGCCGCCGAGTTCGGCGTCAGGCTGCATCCCATGGGCGACGCGGGCCAGGGCGTCGTCCACATCATCGGCCCCCAGTTCGGGCTCACCCAGCCGGGCATGACGATCGTGTGTGGCGATTCTCACACCTCGACGCACGGGGCGTTCGGCGGCATCGCCTTCGGCATCGGCACCTCCGAGGTCGAGCACGTGCTGGCCACCCAGACGCTGCCCGCCTACCGCCCGAAGACGATGGCCATCGAGGTCGCCGGCGAACTGCCGGTGGGCGTCACGGCCAAGGACCTGATCCTGGCGATCATCGCGAAGATCGGCACAGGCGGCGGTCAGGGCTACATCGTCGAGTACCGCGGTGAGGCCATCCGCAAGCTCTCCATGGAGGGCAGGATGACGATCTGCAACATGTCCATCGAGGCGGGCGCCCGCGCCGGCATGATCGCGCCGGACGAGACGACGTTCGCCTACCTGGAAGGCCGTGAGCACGCCCCGAAGGGCGAGGCGTGGGACCAGGCCGTCGAGTACTGGAAGTCGCTCAGGACCGACGACGACGCCGTCTTCGACAAGGTCGTCGAGATCGACGCCACGACGCTGACGCCGTTCGTCACCTGGGGCACCAACCCGGGGCAGGGGCTGCCGCTGGACGCCGCCGTACCGTCGCCGGACTCCTTCGCCGACCCGGTGGAGCGGTCGGCGGCCGAGCGGGCGCTGGAGTACATGGGCCTGACGGCCGGCACCCCGCTGCGCGAGATCGCGGTCGACACGGTCTTCGTCGGCTCGTGCACCAACGGGCGCATCGAGGACCTGCGGGCCGCGGCCGACATCCTGCGCGGGCGTCAGGTCACGACCCGCACGCTGATCGTGCCGGGTTCGATGCTGGTGAAGCTGCAGGCCGAGAAGGAGGGCCTGGACGAGGTGTTCAAGGCCGCGGGCGCTGAGTGGAGGCAGGCGGGGTGCTCGATGTGCCTGGGCATGAACCCCGACACGCTCGCTCCCGGTGAGCGCAGCGCCTCGACCTCCAACCGCAACTTCGAGGGGCGTCAGGGCAAGGGTGGCCGCACCCATCTGGTCTCGCCCGCCGTCGCCGCCGCCACCGCGGTGACGGGCAGGCTGACGGCTCCGGCGGACCTGTAACCCGGCTTCACCACCCGACCCGAAGGACATCCACGATGGACGCTTTCACCACTCACACCGGTACGGCGGTGCCGCTGCGCCGCAGCAACGTCGACACCGACCAGATCATCCCCGCCGTCTGGCTCAAGCAGGTCAGCCGTACCGGGTTCGAGAAGGGCCTGTTCTCCGCCTGGCGCGAGGACCCCGCCTTCGTCCTGAACGACCCCGCCTACGAGGGCGCCGGCATCCTCGTGTCCGGCCCCGACTTCGGCACCGGCTCCTCGCGCGAGCACGCCGTGTGGGCGCTGCAGCAATACGGCTTCCGCGTCGTGATCGCCGCCAGGTTCGGCGACATCTTCCGTAACAACTCCACCAAGATGGGCCTGCTTCCCGTCATCCTGCCGGGCGAGAAGGTGGAGGCGCTGCAGTCGGCCGTCGAGGCCGACCCTCAACTGGCGGTCACCGTCGACCTGGGCGAGCGGCAGGTCCGCTGGGCCGGCGAGGCCGTCTCCTTCGAGATCGACGACTACACCCGCTGGCGCCTGATGGAGGGCCTGGACGACATCGGCCTGACCCTGCGTCACGCCGACGACATCACCTCGTACGAGAATGGTCGGCAGCCATGGCTGCCGACGACCGTCTAGAAGACGACGAACTGGCGCGGCGGTTGCGTGAAGCGCACCGCCGCGTCCGCATGCTCCCCGCCGCCGACAGAGAGCGTTTCGCGCGCCGATATCTGGCGATCTGTGATCTCGCAAAGCGTGATCCCGGCCGTGCGGCGGCCCGGATGGAGGCCTTCTTGGCCGACCTGAACAGCGATTCCGACACGCCGGGTGCCCAAAAAAACGCGCCCGGTGATTGAGTTCTTTCGCAATCCCCCTTTAGATTCAACCCGTAAGGGGTTTCTCGACCGTTGGACTCGTCTGCTGGAACCCCGAGCCGTAACAGGGGGAGCGAAACCTACATGAACAAGCGGGAACTCGTCGACGCCATCGCGGACCGGGTGGGCGACAAGAAGACGGCCACTGAGGCCGTGAACGCGATTCTCGAAGCGATTCAGAAGGCCGTCGCCAGCGGCGACAAGGTCTCGATCACGGGCTTCGGCGCGTTCGAGATGGTCCACAAGCCGCAGCGCACGGCCAGGAACCCGTCGACCGGCGCCGAGATCAAGGTGGCCGAGAGCTGGGGGCCGAAGTTCCGTCCAGGCTCGGACTTCAAGGAGCTGGTGAACGCCGGGGGCAAGAAGGCCGCCAAGAAGAAGTAAGTCAATGTGGAACGCCCGGACACCCGATCAGGGAGTCCGGGCGTTTTTCATTGGCGGGCCACTCAGTCGGGCACGGGGAATGTCGACAGCGTGACGTAGGCGATCTCGCCTCCGGAAACGACGAGATTGACCCGCTGCCCCGAACGCAGCAGCCGGAGCGGCCCGGCGTCGAAGGCCCGCGTGCCGAACTCCAGCACGCTCCCGTCGTCGAGGAACACCGACCCCGAACGGGTCACCGGATCAAAACTCCGCACGGTCGCCTGCACGAGCCCAGCGTAAATGGTTTGACCCTCGCGAAGGGATCCGGTGAGGATCACGATTCGTGCCCGTAGAGCAAAGCGTCTGGCGTAACTCCGCCTTCCAGCGCCTGGTAGGCGCCGACTTCCTCAGTCAGTTCGGCACCCAGGTGACACTGGTGGCGCTGCCGCTGACCGCCCTGCTCGTGCTGAACGCGGGCCCGTTCCAGCTCGGCCTGCTCACCGCGGCGGAGATGGCGGCCTTCCTGGTCATCGGCCTGCCCGCGGGGGTGTGGGCCGACCGCATGCGCCGCCGCCCGATCCTGGTCGCGGCGGACGCCGTACGGGCGCTGGCACTGCTCAGCGTCCCGCTGGCGGCCTTCGCGGGCGTGCTGTCGCTCGTCCAGCTGTACGTCGTCGCGCTGGTCGTCGGGGTCGGAACCGTCTTCTTCGACGTCGCCCACATGAGCTTCGTGCCGTCGATCGTGCGCAAGGACGACCTGTCCAGGGGGATCGGCACGCTCGAGACGCTGCGCAGCGGCGCGTGGCTGGCGGGCCCCGGGCTCGGCGGATGGCTGGTCCAGGTGCTCACGGCGCCGTTCGCCCTGTTGGCCGACGCGATCTCCTACGCCTGTTCGGCGCTGATCCTGTCGACGATCAGGGCGGAGGAGACCCCGGCAGCCCAGGAGGAGCGCGGGAGTCTCAAGGCGGAGGTCGCCGAAGGGCTGAGGTACGTGCTCGGGCACCCGGTGCTGCGCCGCGTCGCCATGGTGGGCGCGCTGAACATGCTCACCAACGGCCTCTGGTCCATCGTCCAGCCGCTCTTCCTGGTCCGGGAGCTCGGGCTTGGCGCGGGCGTGTACGGCCTGATCGTCTCGGCCATGGGCGTGGGCGGCGTGGTGGGCGGCGCGATCGCCCCGAAGATCGTCGACAGGTACGGCAACGGCGGCGCCATGTACGGCGGCGCGCTCCTGGCCGGGCTGTTCCCGCTGATCGGCGGGTTCACCGCCGAGGGGTGGCGCGTGCTGCTCTACCCGCTCGGGCTGGCCCTGCTGATGGTCGCCGCGGTCGTCTTCAACGTCGCTCAGGGCAGCTACCGCCAGGCCGTGACCCCCGACCACCTGCGCGGCAGGATGAACGCCAGCATGCGCTTCCTCATGTGGAGCGCGATGCCGATCGGCGGCGTCCTCGGCGGCCTGCTCGCCGAGCAGGTGAGCGTGGGGCAGCTCCTCTGGGTGGCCTGCCTGGGCACGGCCGCGGCCCACCTGCCGATCATCGTGTCGCCGTGGATCAGACGTCTGAGAGTCGAAGCAGCCTGACCACCTCGGCGGTGCGGGGGCCGAGGCCCAGCGCGATGGCCGCCCGTAGGTCGTCGGGGGTGTCCACGTCTCGCCTGACCGACTCGATCCCCTCCAGGGTCAGCTCCTTGGCGCCGCCGGCCAGATGCTTGGCTCTCGACTCGCCACCGAAGCGCGGGGTGAACGGCAGGCCTGGCCGTACGCCGTAGAAGGTGGTGCCGACGTCGAGCGCGTCAGGCACGAACGACTGGTCGAACTCGGTCGCGGCCTCCAGCACCGTGGCCAGCTCGCCGGCGCGCAGCGCGGGCAGGTCGGCCTGGAGCGCGCCGATCGCGTCGCCCGGCGCCAGCCGTACGGCGTGGGCGGCGCCCGCGCGCAGCGCGGTGTTGAGGCCGCGGTCAGGATCGGGGACGACCACGGCACCCAGCGCGGCCAGGGGTCCCGCGGCCGCGGGGTCGGCCGTGACCACGATGACCCGGGCCACGGGCGCACTCGCCAGTGCCGCGGAGAGTGTGTCACCGGCCACCGCGACCGCCAGCGCGGTCCTGTGCGGTCCCGTCGCCGCGGCCAGCCGGGTCTTGGCCGCGACCAGCGTCTTCACCGGGATGACCAGTGACCAGCGGATGCTCATAGGCTTAAGCATCTCGTCTCGACATCCCGCGCGGCCAACCGGGAGACTTGGGGCGCAAGTCGTCTCTCTTGGAGGAGTTCATGAGCCGCCCCGGCCGACCATCGCGCTTCTGGGAGACCTTCGCCGTCATGATCGTGAAGCCGCTCTCGTGGCTGCTTGTCAAGAAGGACTGGCGCAGGGGCGAGCTGATCCCCAAGACCGGCGGCATCATCATCGCGACCAACCATCTGTCATGGACCGATCCTGTCCTGCTGTCGCACTTCCTCTACAACAACGGCCGCTGGCCGATCATTCTCGCCAAGGCGGCCCTGTTCAGGGTGCCGCTGCTGGGGGTGGCGGTGCGCTCGCTGCTGGCGATCCCCGTGGACAGGGGCACCAACGAGGCGGCCAGGTCGCTGGAGATCTCCGAGCAGCGGCTGCGCGACGGCGGCGTGATCCTGTTCTATCCCGAGGGCACGGTCACGCGAGATCCCGGTCTGTGGCCGATGGTCGGCAAGACCGGCGCGGCCCGGCTGGCGCTGCTGACGGGCGCGACGGTGATCCCCGTGGCGCACTGGGGTGCGCACGAACTGTTGCCCTACGGAGAAAAGAAGCCGAGACTCTTTCCTCGCAAGACGTTCACCGTGAGGGTCGGCCCACCCGTCGACCTGTCGAAATACGAGGGGCAGCCGTTGCGAGGGCCGGTGCTGCGTGAGGCGACCGCCGACATCATGGCGGCGATCACCGTTCAGCTCGCCGAAATCAGGGGAGAGAAAGCCCCGGAGACCCCTTACGACCCGGCGAGGCGGTGAAGCGGATGACCAAGGCCGCCGTGTTCGGCACCGGTTCGTGGGGCACCACGTTCGCCATGATCCTGGCGCGGGCCGGGGTACGCACCACGCTGTGGGGCCGCCGCGCCGAGATCGTCGAGGCGATCGACCGCCGCCACGAGAACCCCGACTACCTGCCGGGCGTCCTGCTGCCCGAGACGCTGCGCGCGACGACCGACCCCGCGAAGGCGCTCGACGGCGCGGACTTCGTGGTCCTCGGCGTCCCCTCGCAGACGCTCAGGGAGAACCTCACCCTGTGGAAGCCGCACCTGCCGGGCGAGGCCGTGCTGGTCAGCCTGATGAAGGGCATCGAGCTCGGCACGACCAAGCGGATGAGCGAGGTCATCTGCGAGGTGGCCGAGGTGCCGCAGGAGCGGGTCGCGGTCGTGTCGGGTCCCAACCTGGTCGGCGAGATCATCAGGGGCCAGCCCGCGGCGACCGTCGTGGCCTGCCCGGACGAGCGGACCCTCGAACGCCTGCAGGAGGCCTGCCACGTGCCGCCGTGGTTCCGCCCCTACACCAACCCCGATGTCGTCGGCGTGGAGCTCGGCGGCGCGGTCAAGAACGTGATCGCGCTGGCGGTGGGGGTGGCGGCGGGCATGGGCATGGGCGACAACGTCGGCGCCATGCTGATGACCCGCGGCCTCGCCGAGATCTCCCGCCTCGGCGCGGCGCTCGGCGCCGACCCGCACACGTTCGCGGGCCTGGCCGGCATGGGCGACCTGGTCGCCACCTGTACCTCGCCGTTGTCGCGCAACCGCACCTTCGGCGAGAACCTCGGCAAGGGCATGACGCTCGCCGAGGTCGTCGCGGTCACCAAGCAGACGGCCGAGGGCGTCAAGTCCTGCGAGTCGGTGCTTGAGCTGGCCAGGAAGCACGACGTGGAGATGCCGATCACCGAGGTGGTGGTGGGCGTCGTCCACGACGGCATGACCCCCGAGGAAGCAGGGGTGCTGCTCATGTCGCGCACCCCCAAGCCGGAGAGATACGGCGTGTGAGAGAGAACACCCGGTGCGTCCGCGCCCCCGCCGAGGGCGGGTACGCCGCGGCCGTGGCCGCCCTGGAGGGCGCGGCCGCACCAGAGAACGTGGCGGGCAAGGCCTTCGCCTCAGGCGACGCCGCCCTGGCCGCCGTCCTGCTGACCTTCCTGCGCGGCGGCACGCACGTGATCGCCCCCGCTCCGGGCGCCGGCGTGATCGCCAACGTGCTCGGCAGGTTCGGGGTGAGCGCCGACTTCGTCGACACAGGAAACCTGTCCTCCGTACGGCAGGCGGTCCGCGGCAACACGAAGATCATCTATGTCGAGACGCTGTCGGACACCGCCGTGGCCGACCTGCGCGGGCTGTACCGCCTGGCCAGGGAGACGGGGGCGATGCTCGTCGTCGACTCCACACTCGCCACGCCGATCGTCTGCCGCCCGCTCGAACACGGCGCCGACCTGGTCCTCCACTCGACCGGCACGCTCCTCGGCGACCGCGAGGGGGGTGTCGTCGTCGGCCGGCACGACCTCATGCACAGGCTCACCGACGACCTCGGCGCCCCGCTCTCCCGCGCCGACGAGCCCGCGCTGCTCGGCGCGCTGGAGACGCTGACGCTCCGGATCAGGCGCAGGTGCGCGACCGCCATGGAGTTCGTCGCCGCCGTGGCCAAGCATCCCGCCGTCGTCGCCGTCGGCTATCCCGGCCTGCCCCACCACCCGGGACACCACCTGGCGCGCCAGCTGTTCGACTCGGGCCCCGAGGGCACGAGGTTCGGCTCGCGCGTGAGCATCACGCCACGCGGAGACGCCGACGACCTCGTCAAATCGCTGCGGCTGATCGGCAACAGCACCACGGCCGTCAGACGGGGCACCGCCGTCCTCTTCACGATCGGGCTCGAAGACGTCGAAGATCTCGTAGCGGACGTGACACGAGCCCTTGACTCCCAAGCAGGGTAGATTCGGGCGACATGAGCAAGCCACGCGTCGCGGTCGTTTTCGGTGGTCGCAACTCTGAGCACGCCGTCTCCCTCATGGGGGCGGGCAGCGTTCTCGAAGTGATCGACAGGTCCAGGTACGAAGTGATCCCCATCGGGATCGCCCAGGACGGCCGGTGGGTGCTCGCCGCGAGCGACCAGCGGTTCGCGATCGAGGACGGCAAGCTGCCCATCGTCGACACCTCGGGCGCCGAGCTCGCCCTGCCCTCGGGCGAGGCCACGCTGGTCGCCTACGAGCAGGGCAGCATCCCCGTCGAGCTGGGCTCCGTCGACGTGGTCTTCCCCGTGATGCACGGCCCCTTCGCCGAGGACGGCACGATCCAGGGGCTGCTGGAGATGGCGGGCGTGCGTTACGTCGGCTCAGGCGTGCTCGCCAGCGCGGTCGGCATGGACAAGGCCTACATGAAGACCATCCTGGCCTCCGCTGGGTTGCCCATCGGCCGCTACGTGGTGGTGCGCGAACGCGACTGGCGGCTCGACAAGGACCGCGTGGTCAAGGAGGTCGAGGAGCTCGGCTGGCCCGTGTTCGTCAAGCCGGCCCGCGCGGGGTCGAGCCAGGGCATCTCCAAGGCGCACGACCTGGCGTCGCTGGAGACGGCCATCGAGCACGCCCGGGCGCACGACCCGAAGGTGCTGGTCGAGGCGGCGATCGTGGGGCGCGAGATCGAGTGCGCGGTGCTGGAGTCGCTCGGCGACGAGCCGCCTGCCGCCTCCGTGCCCGGCGAGGTGCTCGTGGAGGGCGGCCAGGAGTTCTTCGACTTCGAGGCGAAGTACTACCCGGACCAGATGTCGCTGGCCGTGCCCGCGGACATCCCTGCCGACAAGACCGAGGAACTGCGCGCGATGGCGGTGCGGGCCTTCGAGGCGCTGGGGTGCGAGGGGCTGTCGAGGGTCGACTTCTTCTACACGGCCGACGGGCGGCTGGTCCTCAACGAGATCAACACCATGCCGGGGTTCACGTCGCTGTCGGTGGCGCCCCAGCTGTGGGCGGCGACCGGGCTCACCTACGCCCAGCTGGTGGAGCGCCTCATCCAACTCGCCCTCAACCGGCGCGCCGGCCTCCGCTGAGCCGTACGGGCGCGTCCCCGCGGTCTCTTGTTCCCGCTTGTGAGATGGGAGGGCCGCGGAGAACGTCAGCCGGTGGCCTTCTTGATCGGCTCAGCCAGGTCGATCAGCACATTGGTCGCCTCGTGCGTCTTCGCGATCGTCACCTCGACGTAGGCCGTGTCGGTCACCGCCGTGAACAGGGTCGGCGCCGTGGGATCGGCGAACCATCCGACCCCGTCGAGCTCCGCCAGCTGGTCGGTGGCCGACATCCTGGCCGGGCGCGGCACCCCGCACCGCAGCGCGATCTCCCCTGACCCCCACACCGCGACGTACGGCGACTCAGGCGTGGACGCCACGCGACCCGCGCCGTCGACCTTCTGCGGCAACAGGCCCGAGAGCTTCGTGCACGCCGCCACCGCCTCCCCTTCGGGGGCGGGCGGTTCGACCTGTACGGCGCCGCCGCACCCGGCGATCAGGAGCAGCGCCAGGACGGCAACGCCTCGCTTCATATGTGGACGATAGGGCACGTCAGCGTACGCGTTATGCCTTCGACCGCCTGGATCTGGGCGACGACCAGCTTGCCGAGCTCGTCCACGTTGCGGGCCTCGGCGCGCACGATCACGTCGTAGGGCCCCGTCACGTCCTCGGCCTGGGTGACCCCGGTGATGCCGGCGATCGCACGGGCCACCGCGGCGGCCTTGCCGACCTCGGTCTGGATAAGGATGTACGCCTGCACCATTACGTCCTCCCGGGCGATTGGATCAGCGCCGAAGGGCCACCGTACCCTGTGCGCCACCTCATGAGAAATGTGGGTTGTGTCCATGCCATACGGTGGCTGGCGGTTTGGCGGGCATGTCTCTCATGAGCTGGAGGTGCGTCATCACAGTCGGAGATCTCGGCGAGTTCGGAGTTGTAGCGCGCATTGCGCGGCGCTTGCCACAGGGCGAGAGCGTGCTGCTCGGTCCCGGTGACGACGCCGCGGTGGTGAAGGCGCCCGATGGGCGGGTCGTAGTGACAACAGACTTGTTGATCGAGGGTAGGCACTTTCGCCGCGATTGGTCCAGCGCGTATGACGTAGGCAGGAAGGCCGCAGCACAGAATCTTTCCGATGTCGCCGCGATGGGGGCGATTCCGACCACGCTCGTGGTGGGACTCGGCATGCCGGGTGACGTTCCCGTGGAGTGGGTCGACGGGCTCGCCGACGGGTTCAGGGACGAGTGCGCACTGGTCGGGGCCAGTGTGGCCGGTGGTGACATCGCTCGCTCTGAACTGGTGGTGATCGGCGTGACCGCCCTCGGCGATCTCGCGGGGCAGGCGCCCGTGACCCGTGCGGGAGCGCGTCCCGGACAGGTGGTCGCCTACGCCGGGCGCTTGGGCTACGCGGCCGCGGGGCTCGCTCTGCTGAGTGCCGGGATCGCTCCCACCGGCGGGCCGCTTCTGGAGGCCGTCGAGGGGCACAGGCGGCCGCGGCCGCCGTACGGGCAAGGGCCCGAGGCGGTGCGGCTGGGTGCCACGGCGATGCTGGACGTCAGCGACGGGCTTCTCCAGGACCTCGGGCACGTGGCCGAGGCGAGTGGGGTGGGAATCTCTCTCGATCCAGGCGCCTTCCCCGTCGCCGAGCCCGTGGCGGCCGCCGCGAAGGAGCTCGGAGCCGATCCGCTCGACTGGATTCTCACGGGTGGCGAAGATCACGCACTGGCCGCGATTTTCCCTTCAGAGGTACGGCTACCGCCCCATTGGACGGTCGTCGGGCACGTGATCGACGGGGCGAAGGTCCAGGTCAGCGGGCGCGCGACGGAGACCGGCGGATGGGACCACTTCAGAGCGTGAAAGAGCCGTTCCGAGAAGATACCCCCGGGAAAGTTGTGACAAACGCGTATTAAAGATGTTATTAAGATGGGCGGCCCATGTATCCGGCAGGAAGGGCAGACATGGCCCGCCACGGCACCGGCGAACCAGAGAACGCGTGGAACCAGGGGGGACGCGACTCGGAAGACCCCCGGGAGGCGGACTTTCGCTCCTTCGACGACCCCATAACCACGGGGGCCTTCATGGCGCCTGTGGCGGATCAGGCAGGCTGGCCCGCGCCGCCCGACCAGATCGACCAGCAGTTCCAGCCGGGCCCCTCGACGGGGGAGTGGGCCATGCCGCCGCAGCATCCCGACGCCCCCGGCAGTCCCGCCACGGGGCCCATGTCGGCTCATGAGGCTTTCGGCGCCCCCGTGTCCGCCTTCGGGGGCGGCCCTTCGGCCGGCGGTCCTTCGCCTTTCGACGACCGAGGCTCCGACCACCGAGGCTTCGATCAGCGAGGCCCCGATCACCGAAGCTTCGACGACCGAGGCTTCGACGGCCCCGGGTTCGGAGACCAGGGCCAGAGCGGTCCAGGGTTCGGTGACGCAGGGTTCGGCGACCACGGCTTCCGCGACCACGGCTTCCGCGACCAGGGCCACGGCGGCTCCGGTTTCGGTGATCCCGGCCTCGGCGACGCCGCATTCGGCGGGCCAGGGTTCGGTGAGCCCGCCCCCGGCGGGACCCCGTACGGCGGGCAGGGCTTCGACGAGGCCGCAGGGCCCGCCATGGACGCGACGGCCGCCCACAGCTCGCCCAACGACCGCCTCGTGGCCACCGGCCCGCCCAGGCAGCCCATCGCCGCGTGGGAAGAGGCCCCCGAGCCCAACGAGACGGCCTTCCTCGGCGCAGGCGGATGGGACGACAAGCCCGACTGGGAAGACGAACCCGAGGACAAGTCGTCGCGCAGACGGCGCGGCAGGCGCCGTCCCGCCGCGGAGACCCGCGAGACGGGGCAGGGCGGACGCAGCAAGATCGCTCTGCTGTCGGTCGCGGCCGTCGCCATCGTGCTCGGCGGCACCGTCGTCGGCGTGCGGATGGTCAGCTCCTCCGGCGAGAAGCCCAGCGGCAACTCGGTGTCGGCCAGCAAGCCCGCCCCGTCCACCTCCGACATCGCCGAGCCCGACCCCAGCGCCGAGGAGAGCGAGCCGGTCACGGACGACGGCGCCGTCGCGGAGCCGACGGAAGAAGAGCCGACTCAGGAGCCTTCGGCCACCAGGGCGGTCTCCAGGCCTCGCCCGACGACCACCACCGCCGAGCGCGAGCCCCGCCGTACCAGCACGCCGCGGCCGACGCCCAAGCGCACCACGCCTCCGGTCGTGGAGGACGGCGAGCCCACAGGGGATCCCACGCCGTCGGTCGACCCGTCCAACATGAAGGAGGCGGACGCCACCGGTCAGCCGGGCGTCACCGACAGCCCTGGACCCGTCACCAGCTCCACCTCCGGTGGCGGCTCGGGCTCGGGCTCCGACTCCCAGTCGAGCTCGACCCGGAGCGGCGGCGCGGCGGTGAACGTCAGGTTCGACGTCGTCAGGCAGCGCCTGGCCGGCTACACCGCCGAACTGCAGGTCGTGAACGACTCGGCCCGGGCGCTGACCGACTGGACCCTCAGCGTCCCCGTGGTCGGCACCGTCTCCGCCGTGCCCGGCGCCCAGTGGATGCAGGACGGAGGGCTGCTGGTCATCCAGCCCGGCACCACGCTGGCGGCGGGGGAGTCCGTGCAGGTCACCTTCACCGCGGTCGGCACCCCCGACGCCCCCGAATCCTGCGGCCTGGTGGGCGGGGAGTGCACGGTCGGCTGAGTGGTTGGATGGACGGCATGACCCCTCCTCGCGTACTCACCGTCGCCGGATCCGACTCCGGCGGCGGCGCCGGCATCCAGGCGGACCTGAAGACGATGCTGGCGCTCGGCGTCCACGGCATGAGCGTCATCGCCGCCGTGACGGCCCAGAACTCGATGGGCGTCCAGGGGTACTGGGAGCTGCCGCCCGAGGCGGTGCGCGCCCAGCTCGACTCGGTGCTCAGCGACATCGGCGCGCAGGCGATCAAGACAGGCATGCTGGCCTCGCCGGTCCTGGTCGAGACGGTCTCGGAGGCGCTCGCCGCGGCGGGGGCGCCCGTCGTCGTCGACCCCGTCGGCGTCTCCAAGCACGGTGACTCGCTGCTCGTCCCCGAGGCGATCGACACGCTCAAGACGCGGCTGCTGCCGATCGCCACCGTGGTCACGCCGAACCTGTGGGAGGTCGAGCAGCTCACCTCGGTCAAGGTGGAGGACGAGAGCGGTCTGCGCCGCGCCGCCGACTCCATCCTCGCCCTCGGCCCTACGTGGGCGCTCATCAAGGGCGGGCACCTGCCAGGCGAGCCCGTCGACCTGCTGACCGACGGCACCGACGAGTACCGTTTCACCGCGCGGCGCCTCGACAACAGGCACACCCACGGCACGGGCTGCACGCTCGCCTCCGCCATCGCCTCCCGCCTCGCGTTCGGCGACGACGTGCCGACAGCGGTCGGCAAGGCCAAGGAGTACGTCACGGGCGCGATCGGCCGCGGCTTCCCCCTGGGCGACGGCATCGGCCCCGTCGACCACGCGTGGATGTGGCGCTCCTAGCCTCTCAGGACACTCGTCCCGAACGCCCTCCGAGCCGGCACCGCCTCTCTCGGCTCAGCCGCTCTTGCGGGCCAGGAGGCAGGCGTACTGCCGCTTCTGCCCCTCGCCGGGCTCCTCCAGCAGCCGCGCGGCGACGACCGGCCCGTCTCCGGAGGATCGTACGAGTTCGGCGAACGCCCCCAGCATCGCGCGGGTCAACGGCATGGAGGCGAGTACGTTCCCGTAGAGCTCCGCGTAGTCGACGGCGACCGTGTCGTACGTAGGACGCCCGGAGGGCGGTGAGGTAGGCAGGCTCGGTCATACGGATCAACGTAGCCAATCGCCCGGCGCCCTTCGCGGGATGATCCAGGGAACGCCGAAAGCCCGGCGCTCGATCGAGCGCCGGGCTTTCGGAAAGTCGTGAAGACTAGCGGGCGACCTTGCCGGCCTTGATGCACGAGGTGCACACGTTCAGCTTCTTCGGCGTGCCACCCACGACCGCGCGAACCGTCTGGATGTTGGGGTTCCAACGACGACGGGTGCGACGGTGGGAGTGGGACACGTTGTTACCAAAGGTCGGGCCCTTGCGGCAGACATCGCAGACGGAAGCCACGGTATCGCTCCTTTTCAGTCGATAAGCCCAATCCGCTTGGTGTTTCGGGCGGAGGGCATGCCGGGGACAACCGGCCAGCCAGACGAGGATATCCGATCCGCACCCCTGACCGCGAACTCGCGCGGCAGCAAGTGGATGTTGGGGATATTCTCCGCAGGAAACGCTAGCGCATCGGGGCCGCGAGGGAGCACACATGGAGGTTCTCGACCCGCCCGCGGTACGCCGCTGGATCAGGCTGGCCGCCGACGCGCTGGGAACGGCGAGGGCGGACATCGACGCGCTCAACGTCTTCCCCGTGGCCGACGGCGACACGGGAACCAACCTGCACCTCACCATGATCTCGGCGGCCGAGGCGGTCGAGGCGCTGCCGGAGGACGTGGGGCCGGCCGTGGTGTGGCAGACCCTGGCGTACGGCGCGCTGGTCGGCGCGAGGGGCAACTCGGGCGTGATCGTCAGCCAGGCGCTGAGGGGCATGGCCGAGGTGCTGAAGGAGCGCCGGGGCACCGCCGCCGATCTGCGTGAGGGGCTCGCGAAGGCGGCGCGGCTGGCCAGGGCCGCGGTGGCCAGGCCGGTGGAGGGGACCGTGCTGAGCGTGCTCGAGGCGGTCGCCGCGGGCGTCGGCGAAGGCGATCTCGACGCGACCGCGCGCGGGGCGGTGGCGGAGGCGAGGGCGGCGCTGCGCCGTACCCCTGGCCAGCTGGAGGTACTGGCCCGCAGCGGGGTGGTCGACGCGGGCGGCGCGGGCGTGGCGATCATCATGGAGGCGCTCGCCGCGGTCGTCACCGACTCCTACACCCAGCGCTACGACGTGCCCGCGCCGACCCAGCGGGTGACGCCGATGACCGAGTCGGGGGCGGGCTACGAGGTGATGTACCTGCTCGACGCCGACGACGAGGCGGTGGGCAAGCTGCGCGCCGAGCTCGACGCGCTCGGCGACTCGCTGGTGGTGGTCGGCGGCGACGGGCTCTGGAACGTGCACGTGCACGTCGACGAGGCGGGCCAGGCGATCGAGGCGGCGTTGCGCGTGGGCAGGCCGCACCGGATCAGGGTCACCTACCTGGCCGCGCCGGGCCGTACGCACAGGGCGGCCGGCGGCAGGGGAGTGGTGGCGGTGGCCGCGGGCGAGGGGATCGCGGCGCTGTTCGAGGAGTCAGGGGCCGTCGTCGTACGGCGGGAGCCAGGGTCGAGCCCGTCCCTGCCCGCGATGCTGGCGGCGATCCGCGAGTCGGGCAGCGAGGTGGCGGTCCTGCCGAACGACGAGGGCGTCCGCGCGGTCGCCGTCGCGGCGGCGGAGGTCGCGCGTGAGGACGGCGTGGTCGTGAGCGTGCTGCCGACCAAGGCGACCGTGCAGGGTCTCGCGGCGCTGGCCGTCCACGACCCGCTGCGCCGCTTCGACGACGACGTGGTGGCCATGACGGACGCGGCGGGCCACACCCGCTACGGCCACCTGACGGTCGCCGACCGGCAGGTGCTCACCAGCGCCGGCCTGTGCAGGCCTGGCGACGTGCTCGGCATGATCGACGGCGACGTGGCCGTCATCGGCGCCACGCTGCCCGAGGTCGCCGTGCTGATCGTCGACAGGATGGTGGCGGGCGGCGGCGAGCTGGTCACGCTGGTCACAGGAACCGGCGCCCCCGAACGGCTCGCGCAGGCGGTGGAGGAGTTCCTCGCGCGGGCCAGACCCGACGTGGAGGTCGTCGTCTACAGGGGAGAACAGGGCGGATACCCACTCCTCATCGGTGTCGAGTGAATCCTGTCGGTCGCAGGCGGTAGAACTGGTTGACGTGAGTCGATTCGACGAGCCGCTGTCCAAGGCGCTCGATCCCAAGACCGCCAAGCTGCTGCAGAGCGTCCTGGAGCTGGAGACGGTCGGCGACCTGCTGCGCCACTACCCACGCCGCTACGCCGAGCGGGGCGAGCTCACCTCGCTCGACGCCCTGGAGGTCGACGAGCACGTCACGGTGGTCGGCGAGGTCACGCGGCTGATGCGCAAGCCCATGCGCAACAGGGGTGGCACCTGGCTCGAGGTCGAGGTCGTCGACGGCACCGGCAAGAAGATCTACCTGTCGTTCTTCGGCAAGGGCTCCCACGTGGCCGAGTCGCGGCTGAAGACGGGGCGGCGCGGCATGTTCGCCGGCAAGGTGGGCCTGTTCGGCGCCCGCGGCACCCCTCGATGGCAGCTCAGCCATCCGGAGTTCGAGTTGTTCGAGGACGAGGGCGAGGAGAGCGCGGAGGAGTTCGCGACCGCGCCAGTGCCGATCTATCCCGCGGGCAAGGACGTCACCCCGTGGGCGATCCGCAGGGCGGTGGGGGTGATCCTCGACACGCTCGGCCCGCTCGACGACCCGCTGCCGCTGGAGCTGCGCCGCAGGCACAAGCTGCCCGATCTCGACGACGCGCTGATGGCGATCCACCGGCCGAAGGACTTCGGCGACGTGGTGCGGGCCCAGAAGCGGCTGAAGTTCGACGAGGCGTTCGTGCTGCAGTCCGTCCTGCTCCAGCGCAGGCAGGCGGCGGTCGCGTGGCCGGCCAAGGCCCGACCGCCTGTGGCGGGCGGCCTGCTCGCGGCCTTCGACGAGCGGCTGCCGTTCTCGCTGACGGAGGGGCAGGCGGCGGTCGGCGAGGAGATCTCCGCCGACCTCGCCAGGGAGCACCCCATGCACCGGCTGCTGCAGGGCGAGGTCGGCGCGGGCAAGACGGTGGTGGCGCTGCGCGCGATGCTGCAGGTCGTCGACGCGGGCGGCCAGGCGGTGCTGCTCGCGCCCACCGAGGTGCTGGCCCAGCAGCACCACCGCTCGATCACCGCGATGCTGGGCGACCTGGCCGCGGGCGGCATGTTCGGCGGCACCGCCGTGGGGCTGCTGACCGGCTCCATGGGCGCGGCCGCGCGCCGCGCCGCCCTCCTCGACGCCGCCTCGGGCACGGCCGGCATCGTCGTCGGCACCCACGCGCTGCTCCAGGAGCACGTGCAGTTCGCCGACCTCGGCCTGGTCGTCGTCGACGAGCAGCACAGGTTCGGCGTCGAACAGCGCGACGCGCTGCGCGAGAAGGTCGCGGGCGGCCGGCCCCACGTGCTGGTCATGACCGCCACCCCGATCCCGCGCACGGTCGCCATGACCGTCTTCGGCGACCTGGAGGTCTCGACGCTCTCGCAGCTGCCGTCCGGTCGCGCCCCGATCACCTCCCACGTCGTTCCCGCCGCCGAGAAGCCCCACTACCTGGAGCGCACGTGGGAGCGGGTGCGTGAGGAGGTGGGCCTCGGCCGCCAGGCCTACATCGTGTGCCCGCGCATCGGCGATCTGGAGGGTGACGAGGGCGACCTGACCGCCTCCGACGACGACAAGAGGCCGCCGCTCGCGGTGCTGGAGGTGGCCGAGATGCTCGCCTCGGGGCCGCTGCACGGGCTGCGTGTCGAGGTGCTGCACGGCAAGCTCCCGCCCGAGGAGAAGGACGCGATCATGCGGGCCTTCTCGCGCGGCGAGGTCGACGTGCTGGTGGCGACGACGGTGATCGAGGTGGGCGTCGACGTGCCCAACTCCTCCGTGATGATCATCATGGACGCCGACAGGTTCGGGGTCTCGCAGCTCCACCAGCTCAGGGGGCGGGTCGGGCGAGGCGGGCTGCCGGGGCTGTGCCTGCTCGTGACCGAGTTCGCGGCGGGCACGCCCGCGCGGGAGCGCCTCGACGCGGTGGCCTCGACGCTCGACGGCTTCGAGCTGTCGCGCGTCGACCTGGAGCAGCGGCGGGAGGGTGACGTGCTGGGCGCGGCGCAGTCGGGCAAGCGGTCGTCGCTGAAGATGCTGCAGCTGCTCAGGGACGAGGAGGCGATCGTGTCGGCCAGGGAGGAGGCGGCGGCGCTGCTGGCGGCCGATCCCTCGCTGTCCTCGCACGAGGGGCTGCGCGCCGAGATCGACCGCCTCTTGGGCGACGAGAAGGCCGACTACCTGGAGAAGGCCTGATCAGGCCGGCTATGGACGGTCACCGGTGACCAGAGTGGCCTGAGCCCGGCTTGCGGTACAAGATGCCCTTCACAACACGCCCAGCGCCGGGGACGGCCTCCCCCCGAATGCCGTCCCCGGCTGGGCCCACCCTCGGGTCAGGTGCCGAGGGAACCGGCGTGCGGAAGGGCTCACGATCACGCCGGTCGACCTTCATGTGGGTCACCTCGAAGGTCGCAGTCATCATCATGCTGGGCACCGGGGGGCGTGGCTACGACCCTTGCGTGAACGAGGCCGACACTTGTCCACTCTTGACCTGCGTGGACATGCGGAAGAATGGGCGGCATGACGCGGATCATCGCGGGAAGCGCGGGTGGCAGGCGATTGGCGGTGCCGCCGGGCCGGACGACGCGGCCTACCAGCGACAGGGCGAGAGAAGGGATTTTCTCTACCCTCGACTCGCTGCACGGCATCGAGGGCGCGCGGGTGATCGACCTGTACGCGGGTTCGGGGGCGGTCGGGCTCGAGGCGCTGTCGAGGGGCGCGGCCCACGCGCTGCTGGTCGAGGCGGACGCACGGGCGGCCAGGACGATCAAGGCCAACGTCAGGGATCTGGGTTTCGCCGCGGCGCGGGTGGTGGCCGACCGGGTGGAGCGGCTGCTGGCCAAGCCGGGCGAGGGGGGCGAGCCGTACGACATCGTGTTCGCCGATCCGCCCTACGCGGTCACCGACGAGGAGGTCACGAGGGTCCTGGAGTCGCTGCGCGACAACGGGTGGCTCGCGCCCGGCGCTCTCGTCGCGGTGGAACGCGAGAGCAGGGGGAAGGACCTGGTGTGGCCCCCGGGCTACGAAGAGGAGAGGGTCCGTCGTTACGGCGAAGCGGCCGTTTGGTACGGTCGCGCCGCCGGGAACCCGTAAACGTGGGAGGCGATGTGCGCCGCGTAGTGTGCCCGGGGTCGTTCGACCCCATCACCAACGGACACCTCGACATCATCGGCCGGGCCGCCCGGCTGTACGACGAGGTGACGGTCGCCGTTCTGATCAATGTCGAGAAGAAGAGCCTGTTCACCGTGGAGGAGCGCATCGACATCCTCCAGACGGTGACCAGGGAGTACCCCAACGTCAGGGTCGAGAAGTTCCACGGGCTGCTCGTGGACTTCTGCCGCCAGAACGACATCCCCGCGATCGTCAAGGGCATCCGCGTGGTCAGCGACTTCGACTACGAGTTGCAGATGGCGCAGCTCAACTACCGGCTGTCCGGTGTCGAGACGCTCTTCATGCCGACGAATCCGGAATACTCGTTCCTGTCGTCGTCCCGGGTGAAGGAGATCGCCCGCTACGGCGGCGATGTGTCAGGACTTGTCCCGGATCTCGTGCACAAGCTCTTGATCGAACGGCTCAGGGGCTGACCGGTGCCTGGTATCGTTGCTATCTGGCCTTGTACGACGGCGACGATTTCGCCATGCCTAACGAGAGCAGGATGACTCAGCACCTCGACCCCCGCGCCCCGTGGGTGATCTCCACTCATGACCTGGGCAGGCGGCCGGGCTCGATGCGGCAGATGACTCTGTCCCTCCCGGCACCGGCAG
The DNA here is from genome assembly GCF_040648355.1 of Nonomuraea sp. NPDC049152. Taxonomy (NCBI): domain Bacteria; kingdom Bacillati; phylum Actinomycetota; class Actinomycetes; order Streptosporangiales; family Streptosporangiaceae; genus Nonomuraea; species Nonomuraea sp. NPDC049152. The sequence continues at coordinate 64,380 of NZ_JBEZDO010000003.1, forward strand.
ATCTCGGCGTCGACATGATCGGTGTCCCCAAGGACGCCGAAGTCGAGCTGGGCATCCGGCTCGAAGCAGTGATGGAAGGCGTGCTCGTCTCGGGCACCGCACGCGCTCCCCTCGCGGGGGAATGTGCTCGGTGTCTCGACCCGTTGTCCTCGGAGATCGAGGTCAACCTGCAGGAGCTGTTCTTCTACTCCGACGAGGACTCCTCGGAGGAGGACTCACTGCTCGACGGTGAACTTCTCGACCTCGAGCCGACGTTCCGTGACGCGGTGGTGCTCGCACTGCCGCTCAGCCCCGTCTGCGGTGAAGACTGCCAGGGGTTGTGCACGGAATGCGGAGTCAGGCTGGCCGAGGCCGGCCCTGACCACGGGCACGAGAAGATCGACGCTCGCTGGGCGTCGTTGCAAGGTCTGATTTCCGAGAACGATAACGATCAGGAGAAGTGACGTGGCCGTCCCGAAGCGGAAGATGTCGCGGAGCAACACCCGCTCCCGCCGCGCCCAGTGGAAGACGTCTGCTGTCGCGCTGGTGAGCTGCCCGCAGTGCCGTTCGCCCAAGCAGCCGCACATCGCGTGCCCGACCTGCGGCACCTACAACCGCCGTCAGGTCATCGAGCCGTCTGCCTGATCGCACATACCAGCGAGGAGCGCGAGTGATCGCGCTCCCAACGGCTGTTGACGGAGTGCCGACCGGATGCGATAGTGCCCGGTCGGCGTTACCGTCTCAGGTGCGTGCGGCGGCGGTTCGCCCGCGGTCGTGGTGGACGCCGGGGCTGGCCCCCGACGCCCACCACGTTTTCGGGCATCTCTCAGTTCCATCGCCCACGCGTTCTGGAGAGATGCTCTGAGGAGGAGAAAACGTGGGCACAGGTCCCAAGCCAGTGGCTGTCGAGGTCGCCAGAGACGAGCTTGAGCGGGTTCTTTCCGTCGGGCTCGACGCCGACATCCTGGAGCGGGCGCTGACGCACCGCTCCTACGCGTACGAGAACGGCGGCCTGCCCACCAACGAGCGCCTGGAGTTCCTCGGCGACTCGGTGCTGGGCCTGGTGGTCACCGACACCCTCTATCGCAACCACCCCGACCTGCCCGAGGGCCAGCTGGCCAAGCTCAGGGCGGCCGTGGTCAACATGCGCGCGCTGGCCGACGTGGCCAGGCATCTCGGCCTGGGCAGGTTCCTGCGCCTGGGCAGGGGCGAGGAGGGCACCGGCGGGCGCGACAAGTCGTCGATCCTCGCCGACACCCTCGAGGCGCTGATCGGCGCGATCTACGTCAACCGGGGCCTCGACGAGGCCTTCCGAGTCGTCCACGTGCTGTTCGACCCGCTGATCACCCGCTCGGCCTCGCTCGGCGCCGGTCTCGACTGGAAGACCTCGCTGCAGGAGCTCACCGCCTCCGAGGCGCTCGGCGTGCCCGAGTACCACGTCGAGGAGAGCGGCCCCGACCACGCCAAGTCCTTCACCGCCGAGGTGCGGGTCGGCGGCGAGTCCTACGGCTCGGGCAAGGGCCGCAGCAAGAAGGAGGCCGAGCAGCAGGCGGCCGAGGCTGCGTGGACCCGCATCAGGGCGCGCAGGGAACAGCGCGAGAGCCAGCCGGCGAGCTGACGTGCCCGAGCTGCCGGAGGTCGAAGTCGTCCGCCGTGGCCTGGCCGAATGGGTCGCGGGGCGGACGATCGCGGCGAGCGAGGTCCTGCATCCGCGTGCCGTGCGGAGGCAGATCGGGCTCTTCGACGTCGCCGACCGGGTGATCGTCTCCGCCGAACGGCGCGGCAAGTACCTGTGGCTGCCGCTCGACGGCGACGAGGCGATCCTCGCCCACCTGGGCATGAGCGGCCAGCTGCTCGTCGTCTCCCCCGACTCCGTGCTGGAGAAGCACCTCAGGGTGCGGCTGTCGTTCGCCGACGGCGGCAACGATCTGCGCTTCGTCGACCAGCGCACGTTCGGCCACGTGATGCTCACCTCGCTCATGGACGGCGTGCCCGAGCCGATCGCGCACATCGCGCCCGACCCGTTCGAGGCCGCCTTCGACGAGGAGCTCTTCACCAGGCGGCTGCGGGCCAAGCGCACCGAGATCAAGCGGGCGCTGCTCGACCAGTCGCTGATCAGCGGCGTCGGCAACATCTACGCCGACGAGGCGCTCTGGCTGGCCAGGCTCCACTGGGCGCGTCCCACGGAGACCCTCACCAAGGCCAAGATCGCTGAGCTGCTCGCCGCCGTGCGCCAGGTCATGAGCGCCGCCCTGGTGCAGGGCGGCACCTCGTTCGACAGCCTTTACGTCAACGTCAACGGCGAGAGCGGCTACTTCGACCGCTCGCTGGAGGCGTACGGCAGGCGTGACCTGCCGTGCTCGCGGTGCGGCACGCCGATCAGGCGGGACGCGTTCATGAACCGATCGTCTTTCTCCTGCCCCAAGTGCCAGCGTAAGCCGCGGTGAGCAGGGCGAGCGCGGCCCCGAACCACATGGTCGCGCTCGGCGAGGCGGCGTCCACGATCCGGCCGCCGAGCAGCGCGCCCAGCGCGATGGCCGCGTTGAAGACCGACGACAGCATGGCCATGCCCGCCTCGCCGCCGCCCGCCCTGGCGACCCAGAGCTGACCGGTCACCGAGACGCCGCCGTAGGAGACGCCCCACAGCAGGAGCATGAAGGCGACGGCGAGAGGCAGTCCGGCCGTCGACACCGCGATCAGGACGGCGAGCACCGCCATGACCTCCCTCGGCCGGTGGGCGGCCTTCGCTCCCGCCCCGAAGTTGCCGGCGACGCCTGCGACGCCGTACGCGAGGAGGAGGACGCTGATCAGCGCGGGCCCGGCGCCGGAGACCTGTTCGAGGAACGGGCGGATGTAGGTGTAGGCGGCGAAGTGTCCGGTGACGACCAGCGCGGTGGCGACGAGGACGGTCCTGAGCGGGCCGTCGCGCCACACGTCGAGCAGTTCGGCGGGCCGTACCGGGCGGGTGGCAGGTAGCGGGGGCAGCAGGAGCGCGAGCGCGACCAGGACCGCGACGGCCAGCACGGCCACCGCCGCGAACGCCGTCCGCCAGCCCGCCCAGGAGAGGATCAGGGTGCCCGTGGGCACGCCGAGCACCGAGGCCACGGAGACGCCGCCGGCGATCATCGCGGCCGACCTGCCGATGTACCGCTCGGGGACCAGCCGTCCGGCCAGGCCGGCGGCGAAGGCCCAGAAACCGCCGATGCTCACCCCTACCAGCACCCTGGCGGCCAGCATGACCGCGTAGCCGGGGGAGAAGGCGGCCAGGAGGTTCGCGCCCGCGAGCAGCGCCATCAGGGCGACCAGCACGACTCGCCGGTCGAGACGTCCGGCGACCACCGTCAGCAGGGGCGCGGAAAGGGCGGCCACGAGCCCCGGCACGGACATGGTCAGCCCCGCCGTGCCGGCGGAGACGCCCAGCGCCGAGCCCATCGGCGTCAGCAGGCCGACGGGCAGCATCTCGCTGGTCACGATGGTGAAGGTGCCCACCGCGACGGCGGAAACGGGGAGCCAGGGCACTCTTGCGGTGTCGACAGTCGTCATGCTCACAGGCTTCCGGGCTCCCACCTGCGGGAACAATGACGAAGATCGAAGCCTTGGTTTAGTCAGGCTAAGGAGTCGTGATGGAGTTCAGGGAACTGGAGTGCTTCGTCGTGCTCAGCGAGGAACTGCACTTCGCCCGGGCCGCGGAGCGGCTCTACCTGTCGCCGGGCAGGGTCAGCCAGCTGGTGCGCGCGCTGGAGACCCGGATCGGGGCCAGGCTGTTCGAGCGCACCAGCAGGCGCGTACGGCTGACGCCGCTGGGCGAGCGCTTCCTCGCCGACCTGCGCCCCGCCTACGACGGGCTGGCGATCGCGGTCGGCCGGGCCAGATCGGCCGCAAGACTGGTCGAGGGCGTGCTGCGGGTCGGTTTCCTCGGCACGCCGACGGACGTGGTCACCAGCACGGTCAGGGAGTTCGAGCGGCTCAATCCGGCGTGCGAGGTAGAGCTCGTCGAGGTGCCGATGGCCGACCCGTTCGGCAAGCTGCGCGAGGGCAAGGTGGACCTGAGCTTCACGCTGCTGCCCGTGGACGAGCCCGACCTGGAGACGGGCGCGGGGCTGAACAAGGTCCCGATGAAGGTGGCGCTCTCCCCGCGTCACCCGCTGTCGGGCAGGGCGTGGATCGAGGCGGAGGAGCTGGCGGAACTGCCGCTGGTGGGGCTCGACGGGCCGGCGCCTCGCAGGTGGCGCGAGCTCACCGCCCCCACGACCACGCCGCTCGGCCGGCCGATCCCCTCGGCGGGTACGGTCACCACCAGCCAGGAGGGCCTCACACAGGTCGCGCTGAACAGGGGCGCCATGCTCTTCTGCACCCCGACGGCCGCCTACCACGGGCGCGACGACGTCACGTTCGTGCCGGTCGAGGGGTTGCCCGATTCGGTGCTCGGCCTGGTCTGGCGCAAGGAGGGGGAGACGGCCGCGGTGCGCGCCTTCCAACGGGCAGGAGTGGGTCATGAGTGAGGACGTGCGGCTGACCGCATGGGTGCGGGGACACGTGCAGGGTGTCGGGTTCCGCTGGTGGACCAGGGCGAGGGCGCTGGAGCTCGGGCTGGTCGGCTGGGCCCGCAACACCGCTGATGGGCGGGTGGAAGTGGTCGCCGAGGGGCCGAGGGCGGCGGGCGTCAAGCTGGTCGAGCTGCTCAGGGGTTGCGACACACCGGGCAGAGTGGATGGAGTTGTAGAGCGCTGGAGTGAAGCACGAGGTAGTTTGAGCGGGTTTGTAGAGCGGTAGCCCTTTCGTCAAACGCCCCAAATAGGGTATATTTATATGTCGGGAGTGCCCATCGGTAGGCCCATGCGGTGCGATCGACTTGACCGCCCACACTGCCGATGCGACTCTTGTTAGGTACCACGCGCACCCCTCCCGCAGAACAAGAAGTGCGCGAACCAGTCTGGTCACTCAGCGTGGAGGACCCTTTACCATGGCGAAGGCTCTACTCGGCCACGTCGGCGGTCCTGACCCTCGGATGGTCTCGGAGATGCGCCGTTTGCAGCAGCGGATCCGTGATCTGGAGGCAGAACTCACCCGGCTCCAGGCACAAAATGACGCTCTTGCAGCGCAGACACGTGATGAGGCGTTCAGCCGTCTGCAGGAACGCGAGCCGGCTCTCACCTGAGAGATCGGGAGCGCCACATCAGGGACGTCTCACAGAGGCGTCCCTTGTTATTTTCTCCGCCTCCATTTCTTGGAGGCGTTTTTGCTGTCCTGACGGTGTCAGAAGCGCGGTGACCAGCGGCGGGCTCCGCGGCCCAGTAGGCTTTCCCGAAGTCGGTTCAGGGAGGGCAGCGTTCGGTGTATCTGAAGACCCTCACCCTGCGCGGCTTCAAGTCCTTCGCCTCCGCCACCGCCCTCCGCCTCGAGCCTGGCATCACCTGTGTGGTCGGCCCCAACGGCTCCGGGAAGTCCAACGTCGTCGACGCCCTGGCCTGGGTCATGGGCGAGCACAGCGCCAAATCGCTGCGCGGCGGCAAGATGGAGGACGTCATCTTCGCCGGCACCTCCAGCCGCCCCCCTCTGGGCAGGGCCGAGGTGACGCTGACGATCGACAACACCGACGGCGCGCTCCCTATCGACTACACCGAGGTGACGATCAGCCGCCTGATGTTCAGGTCGGGGCAGAGCGAGTACGCGATCAACGGCGACACCTGCCGCCTGCTCGACATCCAGGAGCTGCTGTCAGACTCAGGCATCGGCCGCGAGATGCACGTCATCGTCGGCCAGGGCCAGCTCGACGCGGTGCTCCACGCGGGCCCCGAGGACCGGCGGGCCTTCATCGAGGAGGCCGCAGGCGTTCTCAAGCACCGCAAGCGCAAGGAGAAGGCGCTGCGGAAGCTCGACGCCATGCAGGCCAACCTCACCCGCGCCCAGGACCTCGCCACCGAGCTGCGCCGCCAGCTCAAGCCGCTCGGCAGGCAGGCGGAGATCGCCCGCAAGGCCGCCGTGATCCAGGCCGACCTGCGCGACGCGCGGCTGCGGCTGCTGGCCGACGACGTGTGCATCCTGCGGGAGACCCTCGAAAGGGAGGCGGCGGACGAGGCGGCGATCCTGTCGCGCAGGGCCCAGGTGGAGGCCGAGCTGGCCGAGGGCCAGCGGCGCGAGGAAGCGCTGGAGGCGGCGGAGGCCGAGGCCCAGCCCAGGCTCACGGCCGCCCAGGAGACCTATTTCCGCCTCGCCTCGCTGCGGGAACGTTTCACGGGCCTGGAGCACCTGGCGGCCGAGCGCCACCGCCACGCCCTCGACGCCGCCTCGATCGAGCGGCGTGGCCGCGACCCCGAGGAGTTGGAGCGGGAGGCGGCCGAGGTCCGCGAGCAGGAGCTGGAGCTGGCCGAGGCGCTGGAGCAGGCTCAGGAGCTGCTGGAAGCGGCCGTGGGCAGGCGCGAGGAGGCCGAGACGGCGCTCAAGGCGGAGGAGCAGCGCCTGGCGATGGCCGCGAGGGCGGCGGCCGACCGGCGCGAGGGTCTGGCCAGGCTGCGCGGGCGGGTCGACTCCGCGCGCAGCAGGGCACGCGCCGCCGAGGACGAGATCGGCAGGCTGAGCAGGGCCGTCGCGGAGGCCGACGAGCGGGCCGCGCGCGCCGGCGAGGAGCTGCGGGCGCAGGAGGCCGACGAGCCCGCGGCCGATCCGGCGCTCGCCGAGGAACTGCTCACCGCCCAGATGGCGGTCGAGGAGGCCAGGTCCGTCGCCGACGCCGCGCGCGAGGCCGTCGACCGGGCCAAGGAGGCGCTGGCAGGGCCGCACGACGCGCTGCGGGCCGCCAAGGCCGCGGTCGGCACGGCACGCGCGGCTGACCAGGAGGCGCAGCGGTCGGTCGCGGCGCTCCAGGCCCGTCGTGAGGCGCTGGAGCTCGGCCTGGCCAAGGGGGCGGACGGAGGCGCCGCCCTGGTGGCGGCGGACCTGTCCGGGGTCCTCGGGCCGCTGGCCGCCTCGATGACGGTCACGCCGGGGTTCGAAGTGGCCATCGCGGCCGTGCTCGGCCAGGTGGCCGAGGCCGTCGCCGTCGAGTCGGTGGGCACGGCGGTGGAGGCGCTGGAGCATCTGCGGGCCAAGGAGGCGGGCCAGGCGACGCTGCTGGTGGCGGGCGCGCCCGGTGGAGCGGCCGGCGGGGCGCGTGCCGTACTGCCTGATGGGGGGCGGTGGGCGGCGGAGCTGGTCGGCGTGCCTGACCACCTCAGGGCGGCGGTCGACCATCTCCTGACGGACGTGGCCGTCGTGGCCGACCTCGACGCGGCCCGCGGCCTCGTCGAGCGGCACCCTGGAGTGCGGGCCGTCACCCGCCGCGGCGACGTCGTCGGCGCGCACCTGGCGAGCGGCGGATCCGAGGGCGGCACCTCCGTGCTGCAGGTGCGGGCCGCGCTCGACGACGCGATCGCCGACCTGGAGGAGGCGAAGGATCGCGCCGCGAGCACGGTGGTCGTCATGGAGGAGTCCGCGGCGGCCGAGATGGCGGCGCAGACGGCGCTGGAGGCCGCCCAGTCCCACGTGAACGAGGCGCAGAGCGCGGCCGGCAGCGCGCAGGCCGGGGTGAGCGCCGCGCAGGCCGTGCTCGACCAGGTCAGGGCGCGGCAGCGGGAGGCCGACCAGGCCGGCGCGGCGGCGGCCAAGCGGCTGGCCCAGCTGGGCGCCGCGGCCAAGGCGGCGGCCGACGAGTCCGAGCGCCTGGCGGGCAGCGTGCGGGCGGCGCAGGAGGCGCGCGAGGAGGGCCTGGCCGAGCTGTCGGAGCTGGAGATCGAGCTCGCCGAGGCCGAGTACGCGCAGGAGCTGGAGACCGAGCCGACCACCGAGCTGCGTGACGAGCTGGCCACGACGTGCCAGCTTGCCAGGCAGACCGAGATGGAGACCCGCCTGCAGGTCCGCACGGCGGAGGAGCGGGTCAAGGGCATCGCGGGCAGGGCGGACGGGCTGATGAGGGCCGCCCAGCGCGAGCGCCAGGAGCGGCTGACGGCGGCCGCTCAACGCGAGCGGCGCAGGCGGCAGGCGGCGGTCGCCGAGTCGGTGGTGCGGGGGACCAAGCAGGTGCTGCGTGCTCTGGCCGCCTCGATCGAGCTGGCCGCGCGCGAGCGCGACGAGGCCGACCTGGCGCGGGTCGCCGTCGACGCCGAGCTGAAGCAGGTGCGGCTGCGGGTCAGGGAGCTGGGCCAGGAGCTCGACAAGCTGGTCAACAGGGTTCACGGCAGCGAGATGGCCCGCACCGAGCAGCGGATGCGGCTCGAACAGATGGAGGAGCGGGCGCTGGAGGAGTTCGGCGTCTCGTCCGACGCGCTGATCTCCGAGTACGGCCCGACGGCCGCCGTTCCTGGCGACCCGCCCGTGCCCTACGTGCGGGAGGAGCAGGAGAAGCGGATGCGGGCCGCCGAGCGGCAGATGAACCAGCTCGGCAAGGTCAACCCGCTGGCGCTGGAGGAGTTCGCGGCGCTGGAGGAGCGCCACGCGTTCCTGACCTCCCAGCTCGAGGACCTCAAGAAGACGCGGCGCGAGCTGATGACCGTCGTCCAGGAGGTCGACAACCGGGTGGAGGCGATGTTCTCCTCCGCCTACGAGGACGTGGCCAGGGAGTTCGAGCAGATCTTCACGCGCGTCTTCCCCGGCGGTGAAGGGCGGTTGATCCTGACCGACCCCAGTGACATGCTGACCACGGGCATCGAGGTGGAGGCCAGGCCGCCGGGCAAGAAGGTCAAGCGGCTCTCGCTGCTGTCGGGCGGCGAGCGGTCGCTGACGGCGGTCGCGTTCCTGATCTCCATCTTCAAGGCGCGGCCTTCGCCCTTCTACGTGATGGACGAGGTCGAGGCGGCGCTCGACGACACCAACACGCAGCGGCTGCTGAGGCTGTTCGAGGAGCTGAGAGAGAGTTCCCAGCTCATCGTCATCACGCACAACAAGCGGACGATGGAGATCGCCGACGCGCTCTACGGCGTCTCCATGCGCGGCGACGGTGTCACCCAGGTGGTCTCTCAGCGTCTGCGGGAGAACGTCTGATTTTGTACGGCACGCGGCATTGCGGGGCGTGACCATCCCGGACGATCTGGAAAACTGAGTTGCTGTGAGTGAATACCTCGGCATCATCGTGATCGTGATCGTCGTCGCCCTGCTGGCGATCGGCGGCATGTTCTTCCTGTACAGGCCGGGGCGCAAGGCCGTGCCTCCCCCGGTCGAGGCGCCGGAGGTCAAGCCCGTCCCCGAGCCCGAGGCCGAGCAGGCCCAGCCGGAGGAAGAGGGCACCACGACCACCGTGCCGCCTCCGGTCAAACCGGCTGAGACCATCATCAAGAAGCCCGAGGTGGAGATCCCTCCACCGTCCGCGGGCCGGATGGTACGGCTGCGCTCACGCCTGGCCCGTTCGCAGAGCGCTCTGGGCAAGGGCCTGCTGGAGCTGCTGTCGCGCGACAGGCTCGACGACGAGGTGTGGGACGAGATCGAGGAGAGCCTCATCACCGCCGACGTCGGCATCTCGCCGACCCAGGTGATGGTCGAGGACCTGCGCACCAAGGTCAAGGTGCTCGGCACCCGCACCCCCGACGAGGTGCGCGGCCTGCTGCGTGAGGAGCTGCTCAAGCAGATCGACCCCGACCTCGACCGCACCCTCCACGTGGGCAAGCACGGCGAGCGTCCGGCCATCGTGCTGGTCGTCGGCGTCAACGGCACCGGCAAGACCACCACCACGGGCAAGCTGGCCCGTGCCCTCGTCGGCGACGGCAAGAAGGTCGTGCTCGGCGCGGCCGACACCTTCCGCGCCGCGGCGGCCGACCAGCTGCAGACCTGGGGTGAAAGGGTCGGCGCTGAGGTGGTGCGCGGTCCCGAGGGCGGTGACCCCGCCTCCGTGGCCTTCGACGCGGCCGCCAAGGGCATCGAGGACAAGGTGGACGTGGTGATCGTCGACACGGCGGGCCGCCTGCACACCAAGACCGGCCTGATGGACGAGCTCGGCAAGGTCAAGCGGGTGATCGAGAAGAAGGGCACCGTGGACGAGGTACTGCTTGTCCTCGACGCCACCACGGGTCAGAACGGCATGCGGCAGGCACAGGTGTTCGCCGAGGTGGTCAACATCACCGGCATCGCGCTGACCAAGCTCGACGGCACGGCCAAGGGCGGCATCGTCATCTCGGTGCAACGTGAGCTGGGCGTGCCGGTGAAGCTCGTGGGCCTCGGCGAAGGGCCGGACGATCTCGCGCCGTTCGATCCCGAGGTGTTCGTCGACGCGATCCTGGGCGACTGACTTTTCTCTCCCGACGTTCAAACACGTTTTCGGACGCCCCGCGCCACCGCGCGGGGCATGTCCATATAACTGAGGAAATGTCCCTTATCGGACATTCTCTTGATCTCGATAGTCATCCGTGTTCACATGGGGCGGTCATTGGAGATCGCGGACGGCTGCGCCAACGTCCGCGGTCTCTTCGCATGGTCCGACGAAGAAGGTGGACATGAAGAAGGTTGTCGTGTACAAGAGCGGCTCCGTCAAGCCGGCAGGCTCAGCCGCTCCGCGGCACAAGGGCTGATCGGCACGTGGCCGACGCTCCCTGACGGGGCGTCGGCCATGCTGCTGTCCGGACGACGAAACCGCTCAGGAACCCTCAAGGGATCGGGTACACGTGACCGTCATCGACGCCGACCGGCGTATTCGCGGGCCCTACACGCTCGCCGCCGCCCTCCTCGACCTGTTCGTCCCTGAGGCGCTGGAGCGCAGGCCCGACCTGGTGGCGGGGCACGACATCGAGATCGCCGTCGCGGCGCCCCACCTGAAGATCCCGAGGAGCAGGCTCTCGCTGGCCGACAGCCTGCCGCAGGCGGAGCGCATCCTCATCCCCGGTGCCCGCCGTACGCTGCGGATCGCCAACGGGCTGGCCGAGTTCGTCCGCTCGTGCCTCGACGGCGAGCACCGCACGGTCACGGTCGACAACCTCGAAGCGGCCGACCAGACCGACGCCGAGCTCGTCGAGGTGCTGCGCAGGCGCGTTCGGGAGCTGACCATCGTTCCCGGCGCCTCGCGGCCAGGGGGCCCTGTGCCCGCTGACTTCGATCGCTACCGCGACGAGGGGTTCCACCACGCGATGGCAGAGGCGGGGCTGGCGGCGCTCGAAGGCCTGCGGCACGACCACGATCCCGAGCGCTGGATGACGCTCGTCCACCGGACGGCCGGAGCGCTGGAGGCGATTGAGCGGGAGGACGAGGCGCTCGCCCTCTACGAGCTGGCCAGGCGGCACACCGTCGACCCGAAGCACCGGGCCTCCGTGGCCTGCTCGCTCGCGACCCTGCTGGTGCGCCACCACGACCCGGCAAGGCGCGACCCCGAGGCGGCAGTGGCCTGGATCAACGAGGCGATCACCATCACCTCGCTGCTGCGGGAGCCGCGCGAGCGCGCCTTCCACCTGGGCTTCGACCTCAACGCCAAGGCGCTGGTCGAGGTGCGCAGGCGACGGTTCGGCGAGTCGGCCCGCCTGATCCAGGAGGCCGTCGACCTGGCCGAGCGCGACCTGGCCGACGTCCACCCGATCCACCGGCTCGTGCTGTACGCCAACAGGGCCCAGCTCAGGGCGATGTCGGGCGAGCGCGAGGCGGCCCTGGCCGACTACACGCGCGCCATCGAGGCCGATCCCGGCTACCCCGACTACTACCTCGACCGGGGCGACCTGCTGCGCAGGCTGGGCAGGGCGGAGCCGGCCTTGAGGGACTTCGAGAGCGCCATACGGCTCGGCCCGCCGTGGCCTGAGCCGCACTACAACAGGGCCGAGCTGCGCTACGAGGCGGGCGATCTGGCGGGCGCGCTCGAAGACCTCGACTACGCGCTGGAGCTCGATCCCGAGTTCGCGCCCGCCTACGTGAACAGGGCCGGTCTCCGAGCCGCGGCAGGGGAGTACGGCCCGGCCAGGAGCGACGTCGAGCGCGGGCTCGCCCTCGACCCTGGCAACCCGCACCTGCTGTGCGTGCTGGGCCAGGTCGAGGCGGCGGAAGGAAGGACGGCCGAGGCGCGGGCCGCCTTCGACGCCGCGCTGAAGGCCGACCCCGGCCTGGTGGAGGCGTGGGCGAGCAGAGGAGCGCTGTCGTTCGAGCTCGGCCTGTACGGCGAGGCCGCCGCCGACCTCGACCGGGCCGTCGAGCTGAAGGAGAGCCCCGAGCTGCTGTTCAACAGGGCGATGGCGATGCGGGCCGACGGCCGTATCGAGCACGCCGTGGCGGACCTGCGCAGGGCGGCCGAGCTCGCGCCGGGCGACGAGGACATCAGAGCCGCGTTGTCGAGGGAGTGAGGGATGGGAACGAGGTACTGGCTGCTGCTGGTCGGATTCCTGGTCTCCTCGCTCGGGACCTGGATCTACCGGCTCGCGCTGCCGCTCATGGTCCTGGATCTGACGGGCTCCGCCCTCGGCACCGGCCTGGTGTACGCGCTGGAGTACCTGCCCTACCTCGCCCTGGCGATGTTCGGCGGCGTCCTGGCCGACCGGCACAGCCGCAGGTCGATCCTCGTGGCGGGCGACCTGGCCGCGGCCGTGCTCGCCCTGGTGCTCGCCGTGACGGTGACGCTCGGCGCGCCGCCGCTCTGGCTGATCTACGTGATGGCCTTCCTGCTGGCCTGTGTCGATCCGCTCTACCAGCCCGCGTTCCGGGCGATCATGCCTTCGCTCGTGCCCGTCGACCGGCTGGCCCCTGCCAACGCGCGACTCCACATCGGCGAGCACGCGGTGAACCTGGCGGGCCCGGTGCTCGGCGGCGCGCTGATCGTCGCCTTCGGCTACCAGGTGGCGATCTACGTGGACGCGGGCACGTTCGCGGTGTCCGCGGCGCTGATCGCCCTGATCAGGACGGCGCCCGCCGTGGCGAGGGCGAGCCGGCCGGTGCTCGCCGACCTGCGGGAGGGGCTCAGGTTCCTGTTCAGGCAGGAGCGGACGGTGCTGACGCTCGCCTGCTTCGCCTTCGCGGGGAACTTCGGGGTCTGGCTGCTGCTGGCCGACATGGTGTTCTACCTGACCTCCTACCACCACTTCACCCCCGGGCAGATCGGCGTCGTCTACGCCTTCCAGGGCGCGGGCGCGGTGGCCGGCGGACTGCTCGGGTCGCGCCTGCTGTCCAGGACCAGGCCCGTCACGCTGATCAGCGTGAGCATGCTGATCGAGGGTGTGTCCATCCTGGCGATGATCCCCGCCCGAGGGCCGCTGCCGATCGGGCTGGCGTGGATGGGGCAGTTCGCCGCCGCGGGAGTGGGCATCGTGGCCATCACGACCGTACGGCAGCGCCTCATCCCCGACCACCTGCTCGGCAGGGTGCTCGGCACGGCCCGCATGATCGCGTTCCTGGCCATCCCGCTGGCGGCGCTGGTCGCGGGGGTGTTCGAGTCGTTCGTGCGCAACGCCTACGCGCTCATGGCGTTCGCGGGCCTGGCCAGCCTGGCGATCGCCGCGGCGGCGGCGCGGTCGTCGCTCAGGGACGTGGCTCTGGAGCCAGTCGCTCCCTGACCGGCGCCCTGGTGCCGATGGGGACGACGAGCGGGGTGCCCGCCACAGGGTCGGCGATGACCATGGCGTCCAGGTCGAACACCTCGCTCAGGAGGTCCTCGGTCAGCACCTCGTGCGGCGTGCCCGCCGCGACGACCCTGCCCTCACGCATGGCGACCAGGCGGTCGGTGTAGCGGGCGGCGAGGTTGAGGTCGTGCAGCACCATGACGATGGTCCTGCCCGCCTCGGCGTGCAGGTGCCGTACCAGCTCCAGGACCTCCACCTGGTGGGCCAGGTCGAGGAAGGTCGTCGGCTCGTCCAGTAGCAGCAGGTCGGTGCCCTGGGCCAGGGCCATGGAGATCCACGCGCGCTGCCGCTGCCCGCCCGACAGCTCGTCGAGCGGCCGTTCGGCCAGGTCGGCCAGGCCGGTCATGGCCAGCGCCCGCACGACCGACGACTCGTCGTCCGACGACCACTGGCGGTACCAGGTCTGGTGCGGGTGCCTGCCCCTGGAGACCAGGTCGGAGACGGTCAGCCCCTCGGGCGCCGTGGGCGACTGGGGGAGCATGCCGAGGACCTTGGCGACCTCGCGGGTGGGCATCCTGTCGATGCGCTTGCCGTCGAGCAGCACCTCGCCGCCCGAAGGCTTCAGCAGGCGGCCGAGGGCGCGCAGCAGCGTGGACTTGCCGCAGCCGTTCGGCCCGATGATCGTGGTCACGGTGCCCGCCTCGACGCCCAGGTCGAGCCCGTCCACGATGACGCGCTCGCCGTAGGCGAGCCTGACGTTGACCGCCTGGAGCCTCATTTGCGTGCCCTCCAGATGAGGTGGATCAGGTACGGCGCGCCCAGCACCGCCGTGACGACGCCGACGGGCAGCTCGATGGGAGAGAAGGCGACCCGGGCGATCAGGTCGGCGGCGGCGGTGAGCAGCGCGCCCACGATCGCCGAGGACAGCAGCGGCGGCTGCGCCGACCTGGTCAGGCGCAGCGCGATCTGGGGCGCCGCCAGTGCGACGAAGGCGATCGGGCCCGCGGAGGCGGTCGCGACCGCGGCCAGCAGCACGGCGGCCAGGATCATCAGACCGCGCGCCAGGTTCATCCGGACACCGAGCGAGGTGACGGTGTCGTCGCCGTAACGCAGCGCGTCGAGCGAGCGTGTGCCGAGCAGCGTCAGGGGGATCAGCACGGCCACCGCGATCGCGACGGGGGTGACGTGTTCCCATCCGCGCCCGTTGAGCGAGCCGCTGATCCACACCATGGCCCTGCCGGTGTCGTTGACGTCGCCCACCGTCAGCAGCCAGAACTTGATGTTCGTGAACACCGCGGCCACGCCGATGCCGACCAGCACCAGGCGATAGCCGTCCAGGCCGCGCCGCCACGCCAGCGAGTAGACGATCGCCGCGCCCAGCAGGCCGCCGAGCAGGGCGAGGGCAGGGATGCCGACGGTGGCCAGCAGGCCGCTGACCCCGCCGGCGACGCTGCCGGACGCCACGACACCCGCGACGACCGTGACGGAGGCGCCGGTCGTGACGCCCAGGATCTCGGGGCTGGCCAGCGGGTTGCGGGCGATCGACTGCGTGATCGCGCCCGCGAGCGCGAGCGCCGCGCCGACCAGCGAGCCGGTCAGCGCGCGGGGCAGGCGCAGGTCCATGACGACGAAGTGATCGCCGCTGCCGGTGTCGACCACGGCCCGCAGGACCTCGGCCAGGGTCATGGGGATGTCGCCGATGCGCATGTTCAGCGCCATGAACAGGACGAGCAGGGCGAGCCCGAGGCCGCTGACCATGACGCCGCGGGGTCGTACCCGCCAGGACAGGCCGCCGATCCTCAGCGCGGGTGACGTCACAGCCGCACCGGCTTCCTGCGCCGCACCAGCGCGATGAAGAAGGGGGCGCCCATCAGCGCGAGCACCACGCCGACCTCCAGCTCGCCTGGAGGGGCGACCACCCGTCCGATGACGTCGGCCACCAGCAGCAGGGCCGCTCCCACGAGGCCGGAGAACGGCAGCAGCCACCGGTGGTCGGTGCCCGACAGCGGCCGGGCCAGGTGCGGGACGATGAGCCCGATGAAGGACAGCGAACCGCAGGCCGCGACCGTCGCGCCGGACAGCAGGGTGACGGCGGCGATGCCGATTCCGCGGGTCAGCGCGATGTTCTGGCCGAGGCTGCGGGCGACGTCCTCGCCGAGGGAGAGCGCGTTGAGCCCGGGAGCGTTGATCATCGCGAGCACGAGCCCGACGAGGATGAACGGCGTGACCTGCCAGACGACGTCCGCGCCCCTGGCGGCGATCGAGCCCGCCTGCCAGAACCTGAAGACGTCCATGGCCTGCTCGTCCAAAAGCACCAGAGCGGAGGTGAGGGCGTAGAGGAAGGCGCTGACGGCGGTGCCCGCGAGGGCGAGCGTGACCGGCGTGGGCCCGCCGCGCCCGCCGACCATGCCGAGCGCGAACACGCCCACACTCGCGATCAGCGCGCCCGCCAGGCCGAACCAGATGTAGGCGTAGAGGCTGGTCGTGCCGAGGAAGATGATGCTCGCCACCATCGCGAACGCCGCGCCCTGGGTGACGCCGAGCAGGCCGGGGTCGGCGAGTGGGTTGCGGGTGTGACCCTGCATCAGCGCGCCCGCCACGCCCAGCGCGATCCCCGCGAGGAGGCCGAGCGCGGTGCGCGGCATCCGGAGCGAGCGGATGACGATGTCGTTCTCCGTGCCGGTGGGAGAGAAGAGCGCATGCCAGGCGTCGGCGAGCGGAATGGGCTTCGAGCCGATCGTGATGCTCATCACGGCAGCGACGGCGACGAGGGTGAGAAGTCCGCAGAACACGGCACTGCGTCGTCCCACCTACGTTTCCTCCCTTGTTGCCCGACCCGGTGAAGTATGCCAGCTTAGGCATAGCTAATCTAAATGAGGTTTGCCTAACCTAAACACGAGAGGGATCCGATGAATGCGTTGCGCGCTGTGGCCATGGGCGTGGCGGGAGCCGTACTGAGCCTGGGCATGGCCGCCTGCGGCTCGACCACCACCGCCGCGGACCAGCCAGCAGGGACGCAGTCGTCAGCGGCGGCGCCCTTCCGTGTGATCAAGCACGCCATGGGCGAGACGAAGATCCCCGCTCAGCCCAAGCGCGTCGTGGCGCTGGACCAGAGCTTCGTGGATGCCGTGCTCACGCTGGAGACCCCGGTCGTCGGCTACACCACCTACCGCTCCATCGACGACAAGCTGCCCGACTACCTCGGCGAGGTCGCCGCGAAGTACGGCAAGGAGGCCACGCCCGTCGGCACGCTGGAGCAGCCGAGCCTCGAGAAGATCATGGCGCTCAAGCCCGACCTGATCGTCTCGGCCAAGGTCAGGCACGAGGCCCTCTACGCGAAGCTGTCCCAGATCGCGCCCACGGTGTTCAGCGAGACCACCGGCGCGATCTGGAAGGAGAACATCCGCCTCATGGGCCAGGCGCTCGGCAAGGAGGACCTCGCCGACACCACGATCAAGACCTTCGAGGAGCGCGCCGCGAAGATCGGCGAGGAGATCAAGACGAAGGACGGCAAGCTGCCGACCGTCTCGGTCGTCCGCTTCGCCGGTGAGCCGACCACCCGCCTGTACGTCGAGAACTCCTACTCGGGGATCGTGCTGAAGGACGTCGGCTTCACGCGTCCCGCCAGTCAGCCGAAGGACCCGAAGGCGATCGCGGTCGACATCAGCCAGGAGCGCATCGCCGAGTTCGACGCCGACCACATCTTCGTCTCCACCTACGCCGACCCGGCGGCCGAGGAGCCGAAGAAGCAGTTCGTGAACAACCCCCTGTGGGGCAAGCTCAAGGGGCAGAAGCACGACGTGGCCGACATCACGTGGATGAGCGCGGTCGGCATCCAGGGCGCTCACTCGATCCTGGACGACCTGGCGAAGATGTTCGGGGTGGACCCGGCGCGCTCCGCCTGACCCCACCCGATCTTCTGTACGGCCCCGCGCCACGCACGGCGCGGGGCCGCCGCCGTACCGGGGGTCAGGACGACAGGAAGGCTCTGAAGGCGGTGAGATCCGGGTGGATGTCGATGCCCTGGGCGGCCAGCCACGCGTCGTCGCCGTAGGTGCCGCGGTAACGGTCGCCGCTGTCGCAGATGAGGGTGACGACGCTGCCCTGCTGGCCCGCCGCCCGCATCTCGGAGATGAGCTGGACGGCGGCCGCCACGTTCGTCCCCGTCGAGCCGCCCACGTCCCGGCCTGTGACCTGCCGCACCCATCGCATGGCGGCGATCGAGGCGGCGTCGGGCACTCTGATCATCCTGTCGATCACGCCGGGCAGGAACGACGGCTCGACGCGCGGCCGTCCGATGCCCTCGATGCGCGAGCCCTGCCCGCCCTGCTCCTCACCCGACGTCCACGACGGGTAGAACGCCGAGCCCTCGGGGTCGACGACCGCCAGTCGCGTGCTGTAACGGCGGTAGCGGATGTAACGGCCGATGGTGGCGGAGGTGCCGCCGGTGCCGGCGCCGACCACGATCCACTCGGGCTCGGGATAGGGCTCCATCGACATCTGCGCGTAGATCGACTCGGCGATGTTGTTGTTGCCGCGCCAGTCGGTGGCCCGCTCGGCGTAGGTGAACTGGTCCATGAAGTGGCCGCCGGTCTCGGTGGCGATCCTGTTCGACTCCTCGTAGATCGAGGAGGGGTCGTCCACCAGATGGCACTTGCCGCCGTAGAACTCGATGAGCGAGATCTTCTCCGGCGAGGTCGTCGCGGGCATCACCGCGACGAACGGCAGGCCGACGAGCCTGGCGAAGTAGGCCTCGCTGACCGCTGTGGAGCCGCTGGAGGCCTCGACGATCGTGGTGAGGGGGCCGATCCAGCCGTTGGCCAGGCCGTACAGGAAGAGCGAGCGGGCCAGCCGGTGCTTGAGTGAACCGGTGGGGTGCACCGACTCGTCTTTCAGATAGAGGTTTACCCCCCAGTGCGGGGGAAGCGGGAACACATGGAGGTGAGTGTCAGAGCTGCGGTTGGTGTCGGCTTCCACCTTCCGGATGGCCTCAGCGACCCAGCGCCGGGCTCGACTGTCGTGACGATCCAGGTATTCCATGCGCCATACGCTATCTCATGTGACTCTGCACACAGTTAGGGTGCAATTGAGTAAAGAGTGTTACGCTAATGAGACTTGTCCGGCCGTGGACGTGATGGTGCACGCCGCGAGCATACGGACCGATTGGCCCCCTGACCAGGTAAAACTCCTAACGCCACCCTTACGCGGGGTTTGCGAGGATGGTTACGCCTGGGCGTTCGACAGGCAACCGGGGGGAGAGCACGGAGGGGGATGTACATGATCACTATGACCGAAGAGCAGCGTCAGGACTGGTTCGAGCGCGACGTCGTGCCCGTGACCTCGCAGCTGTTCGCCTCCGCGATGCGCCTTACCAGGAACACCGCAGACGCCGAGGACCTCGTGCAGGAGACGGTGGCGAAGGCGTACACGTCGTACCACCAGTTCCGCGAGGGCACCAACCTCAAGGCCTGGCTGCACCGGATCCTGACGAACAACTTCATCAACGACTATCGCAAGAAGCAGCGCTCCCCGAAGCTCTCGGCCGCTGAGGAGATCGAGGACTGGCAGTTGCACGCGGCCGAGTCGCACATGTCCAGCGGCCTGAAGTCCGCTGAGACCGAGGCGCTTGAGCGGCTGCCCGACAGCGCGGTGATGAACGCGCTGCGTGCCCTGCCCGAGGACTTCCGCGTCGCCGTCTATCTGGCCGACGTCGAGGGCTTCGCCTACAAGGAGATCGCCGAGCGGATGGGCACCCCCATTGGCACCGTGATGTCCAGGCTGCACCGCGGCCGCCGCCAGTTGCGCGGCATGCTGGAGGAGTACGCCCGCGAGGAGGGCACCCTCCGCCTGCCGGAGCAGCGCGTCGCCGCCTAGGCCGCCCCTGACCGCCTACGCGACGGCTATCAACGCCACCGCGCCGAGCGCGAAGGCGACCCCCGCGACCTGCACCGCGTGCAGCCGCTCGCCGAGCACGTAGCGGGCGAGCACGAGGGTGCTGGCGGGGTAGAGCGAGACCAGCACGGCGACCAGGCTGAGCATGCCGTGCTGCTGGGCCAGCAGGAAGAGCACGTTGGCCGCCATGTCGAGCACACCGGCCGCCGCGATGATGCCCAGCGCGCCCGCGCCCGGCCGCAGCGAGCGGCGGGTGAGGACCGCCACGAGAACCACCATGGTCACCGAGGCGAGTCTCGCGCCGACCAGCGGCCACAGCCCGCTCTCGTCGGGCGCCTGGGCGAGCAGGATGAAGAACCCGCCGAATCCCGCGCCGGCCGCGAGCGCCGCGATGATGGACGAGGCGGAGGAACGCTGCTCCTTCGCGGGGCTCCTGCTCACCAGCAGCACCGACAGCAGGGCCAGGACGACGCCCACCAGCGCCATGGCCTCGGGTCGCTCGCCGCCGGCCAGCCCGAACAGCACGGGCAGCGCAGCCGAGGTGACCGCCGTCGTGGGCGCCACGACCGACATGACGCCGGTGGCCAGCGCCCGGTAGAAGAGCACGAGGCCCGCCGCGCCCGCCACTCCCGCGCCGAGACCCCAACTGATCGCTCCCTCGGAGAAGGCGCCCGGCAGGAAGGGCGGCATCGCGAGAATGAGTGCGAGGCCGGCGATCTGCGACAGCGTCACGACAGAGAGCACGCGGGATCGTCGGGTCGCCAGACCGCCGCAGAAGTCCGCCGTCCCGTAAACGATCGCGCATGCCGTGGCCAGAATCACCGCTGTCATCCGTCCAGTACAACACATTGCCAAGAGTGTTCACTACACTGGACTGCATGGATCCTGAGACGATCACCGCGGCGATCGCCACCAACGTCAGAGCCCAGCGCGCCCACCGCGGCCTGACGCTCGACGCGCTCGCCGCCAGGTCGGGGGTGAGCCGCGGCATGCTCGTCCAGGTCGAGCAGGGAAGGACCAACCCCAGCATCACGACGCTCGTGCGGATCGCCGACGCCCTCGGCGTCAGCGTCGCCAGGCTCGTCGAGGTCTCCGAGACCCCGCTGGTGCGGGTCGTGCCCCCCGGCGACATCGTCACCTTCCGGCAAGGAGAGGGCTCGGCGCGGCTGCTGGTCGGCACGGACGCCCCCGCCATCCTGGAGCTGTGGGACTGGCGGCTGGCCCCAGGCGAGCACCACGACGGCGACGCGCACCCGCCCGGCACCCGCGAGATGCTCACGGTCCTCCAGGGAGAGCTGACCCTCACCGTGTACGGCAAGAGCCACGTCGTCCAGGTCGACGGCGCCGTCGTCCTCACCGCCGACCGGCCGCACCGCTACGCCAACCAGGGCGAGGAGGAGCTGAGGTTCGTCATGGTCGTCAGCGAGCCGCGAGAGACGCCCGACCAATAGCGGCGAACCGCCCCCATGGAACGGTCCGCGGTTTCATGATTACCGTATGTGTTTCGCGTTGGAGGCACTCGATCGCCCCCAAGCTGGGTACATCCCCCTTGTGCGACACGTCCTCGACAGGGGGTTGCGCGTTGACTGAGTCCCGCGCGGCGATCGAGAAGCTTCACGCGGAGCTGACGGGCCTGGGTGTGACCAGTGCCTACGAGGTGGGTGACGACGCCACTCTCTCGGTATGGATAGGGCTTGTCGTGCGGTATCACGATGGGTTCTACCGATGGCAAGAGAGCTCGGTGAAACGTCGGCATTTGGGTACGGATCCCGTTGGATGTGCCATCAGAGTGGCGCGTCGCTACACGGAACTTCAGGCTGATGTTCCAGTCTGGTGGCAAGACCTGGCGAAGGGGCTTCGGGGGGGCTCGGTCCAGGACTATCCGTGATGTGATCCCCCGAGCCGCTTTCGGGGGGAAGCATGCGGGTGTGGTCGGGGTTGCTGGCCTTGGTGCTGGTGGCCGGATGTGGCGCGCCCGCTGCGGTCGAGCCCGTCGACGTCGTGCGGCTCAGTGCCAGGGCTCCGGCCCGCGTCGACGCCGCCGCGCTGGCCAGGTCCCTGGCGGCCGTCCAGCCCGGCTGGCCGCGACCCTCGCTCACGGCCGACTGCAGGAAGGTCAAGTGCGTGGCGCTGACCTTCGACGACGGCCCGGGTGACTACACGCAGTGGCTGCTCGACGAGCTCGACGACCTCGGTGTCAAGGCGACGTTCTTCGTCGTCGGGCAGATGGTGGCCGCCGACAGGCATCACACCCTGCCCCGCATGGTCGCCGAGGGGCACGAGCTCGGCAACCACTCGTGGAGCCACGCCGAGCTGCCCAGGCTGTCGGACGTGGGGATCGCGAGGGAGCTCGGGCGGACCCAGGAGCTGGTGCAGAAGATCACCGGCGTGCGGATGGGGGTGATGCGCCCGCCGTACGGGTCGACGAACGCCAGGGTCGCGGCGGAGTCCCGCAGGCTGGGGCTGGCCCAGATCCTCTGGAGCGTCGACACCCTCGACTGGCGTGACCGCGTCGCCACGATAGTGGCCAGGCGCGCCAGCCGGGCCACGAGGGGGTCGATCGTGCTGATGCACGACATCCACCGCACCACGGTCGAGGCGGTGCCCCACCTGGTCGACGCCCTCTCCGACAAGGGCTATCGGTTCGTCACCGTCTCCGAGCTGTACGGCAAGCCGCCCGCTCCCGGCAGAAAGTACACCGAACTATGACAAGCGGCTACGACTTCGAAGGGCCCACGATCCAGCTGGGCGTGCTCATGGCCGACGGCGAGCCACAGCCGGGCTCGCCCATCGGCATGCCGCTGCGGATGTTCAACAGGCACGGCCTGGTGGCGGGCGCGACCGGCACGGGCAAGACCAAGACGCTGCAGGTGATGGCCGAGCAACTGTCGGCCCAGGGCGTGCCCGTCTTCCTCTCCGACATCAAGGGCGACCTGTCGGGGATGGCCTCGCCAGGCCGGCCGTCGGAGGGGCTGCTGAAACGGGCGCAGGGGATCGGGCAGGGCTGGTCGGGCGCCGCGTGCCCGGTGGAGTTCTACGCGCTGGGCGGGATCGGCGAGGGGGTGCCGCTGCGCGCCACCATGACCGCGTTCGGCCCCACGCTGCTGTCCAAGGTCCTCGACCTCAACGACACCCAGGAGTCGTCGCTCGGCCTGATCTTCCACTTCGCCGACACCAACGGGCTTCCGCTGCTGGACATGAAGGACCTGCGGGCGGTCATCCAGTACCTCATCGACACCCCCGAGGCGCTGAAGGGCGTCGGCGGGCTGTCGAAGCAGACGGCGGGGGTGATCCTGCGGGCGCTGACCAACCTGTCGTCCGAGGGCGCCGACCAGTTCTTCGGCGAGCCCGAGTTCGACACCCACGACCTCCTGCGGGTCACCTCCGACGGCAGGGGAGTGGTCTCCGTACTGGAGCTGCCCGCCGTACAGGACAGGCCCGCGATGTTCTCCACGTTCCTGATGTGGCTGCTGGCCGACCTGTTCGGCGACCTGCCCGAGGTCGGCGACCCCGACAAGCCGAAGCTGGTGTTCTTCTTCGACGAGGCGCACCTGCTGTTCACCGACGCCTCCAAGCCGTTCCTGCGCTCGATCACCCAGACCGTGCGCCTGATCAGGTCGAAGGGCATCGGTGTCTTCTTCGTCACGCAGACGCCGAAGGACGTGCCCGCCGACGTGCTGGCCCAGCTCGGGGCGAGGGTCCAGCACGCGCTGCGCGCCTTCACCCCGCAGGACGCCAAGGCGCTGAAGGCCACGGTCTCCACCTTCCCCCACTCCGACTACGACCTGGAGGAGCTGCTCACCCAGCTCGGCATCGGCGAGGCGGTCGTGACAGTGCTGTCGGACAAGGGCGTGCCGACGCCCGTCGCGTGGACGAGGCTGCTCGCGCCGCGCTCGCTGATGGCGCCGTCGGACCCCGCCGTGGTGCGCGGGAGCGTGTCGGCCTCTCCGCTGTTGCCCAGGTACGGCCAGTCCATCGACAGGCAGTCCGCCTACGAGCTGCTGGCCGCCAGGATGGCCCCGCCGCCTTCCGTTCCGGCCCCCACGCCCGCTCCCGCCGAGCCCTCTCCCGGCGGGGAGCCCACGGTGCTGGAGGCGGTGCTCGGGTCGTCGATCTTCAAGTCGTTCGCGCGGTCCGCCGCCAGCTCGCTGGGCAGGGAGATCAGCCGCTCGATCTTCGGTACGGCCAGACGGCGGCGCTGAGTGTCGGTGCCGCATGGCACTCTGTGAGCATGGGATTCACCGGCTTCCCCGACGAGGCCTTCGTCTTCTACGAGGGCCTCGAGGCTGACAACAGCAAGGTCTACTTCTCTCGCCACAAGGAGCTCTACGAGGAGGCGGTCAGGGCGCCCATGCTCGCCCTGACCGAGGAGCTCGGCGCCGAGTTCGGCCTCGCCCAGCTGTTCAGGCCGCACCGCGACGTCCGCTTCGCCAAGGACAAGTCGCCGTACAAGACGCATCAGGGCGCCTTCGTCGACGTCATGCCGGGCATCGGCCTCTACGTTCAGCTCGACGCCTCCGGCCTCTACACGGCCGGCGGCTTCTACACCACGGCCGCCGACCAGGTGGCCCGCTACCGCGCGGCCGTCGACGAGGACGTGTCGGGCAAGCCGCTGCAGCGCATCGCCGACGGGCTGACCGCGGCGGGCTACGTCGCCGGGGGAGACAGGCTCAAGACCAGGCCGCGAGGGGTGCCCGAGGACCACCCGCGCATCGAGCTGCTGCGCCATCGCTCCCTCTACTTCGGGCGGCGCTTCGAGCCCGAGCCGTGGGTGCACACCGAGGAGGTCGCCGACCGGGTCCGCGCCACCTGGCGCGACTACGCGCCGCTGGTCGACTGGCTCTGCGCCCACGTCAGGGGCAGCGAGCTGCCGCGCCGCTGACCCGTGTGCCTTCTCCTGGTCCGCGGGCTCCCTGGTCTACGGGCGGGGCCGCGCACCGCGCGTGGTCGCGCCACAGGTGGGCCAGGGGCAGCACGGTGACGACCGCCCGGCGCGACCATGTGTTCGCCGAGGAGGGCAGGCTCATCCGAAATCCTGAAGCGTGGAGTGCCCGGGCTGCGGCCCTGGGGAGGAAACGCGGCACGATGCCACACCTTCCGTTCGAACAAACACGCGATATCTAGCTGATCGTTCGGTAGGATGCGAGACGTGGCGCAGAGCGTGAAGCGGGCGTTCAAGTACCGCTTCTACCCGACCCCCGAGCAAGCCTCTGAGCTTGCCCGGACGTTCGGCTGCGCCCGCCTCGTCTACAACAAGGCGCTGGAGGAGCGCACCCGCGCCTACACCCAGCAAGGGCGCCGGATCTCCTACGTGGAGTCGTCGGCCGCGCTGACGCAGTGGAAACGCACCGCCGAACTCGCGTTCCTGAACGCGGTGTCCTCGGTCCCGCTCCAGCAGGCGCTGCGTCACCTGCAGGCTGCCTTCGCGAACTTCTTCGCCAAGCGGGCCAGATACCCGGCGTTCAAGTCCCGCAAGAAGTCGCGGTTGTCGGCGGAGTACACCCGCTCGGCGTTCACCTTCCGCGATGGGCGGCTCACCCTGGCGAAGATGGACGGGCCGCTGGACATCGTGTGGTCGCGTCCGCTGCCGGAGGGCGTCGAGCCGTCCACGGTGACGGTGTCGAAGGACGCGGCGGGCCGCTGGTTCGTGTCCATCCTCTGCCAGGACGCGATCCGGCCGCTTGATCCGGTGGCGCGGTCGGTCGGGGTGGACGCGGGCATCACCGCCCTGGTGACGCTGTCGACCGGAGAGAAGGTCGTCAACCCGAAGCATGAGCGGGCCGACCGGCGCAAGCTGGCCAGGGCGCAACGGGCGCTGGCCCGCAAGGACAAGGGCAGCAGCAACCGGGCCAAGGCCCGGCGGGAGGTGGCCCGGGTGTATGCCCGGATCGCCGACCGGCGCCGCGACTACCTGCACAAGGTCACCACACGGCTTGTTCGCGAGAACCAAGTGATCGCCGTGGAAGACCTGACAGTCCATAACATGGTCAAGAACCATCGCCTGGCGCGCGCCATCTCGGATGCGAGCTGGCGCGAGCTGCGCGGCATGCTGGAGTACAAGACGGCCTGGTATGGGCGGGAACTCGTGGTCGTGGACCGGTGGTTTCCCTCCTCCAAGCTGTGCTCGGCGTGCGGAGCCCTGCAAGACACGATGCCGTTGAACGTCCGAACGTGGGAGTGTGCCTGCGGCGCGTCCCATGACCGGGATGTGAACGCGGCCAAGAACATCCTCGCGGCCGGGCTGGCCGAGAGGTGAAACGCCTGTGGAGCTGATGTAAGACCTCAAGGGGAGACCTCCTCGGCGGGCGATCGGCAGTGAAGCAGGAAACCCAACCCGCGAGGGTTGGAGTCCCCCGGCTTCAGCCGTGGGGAGGAGGTCAAGGACCGCTCTGGCTGGTGGCGGAGTCGCCCTTGAGTATGCGGTCCACGGTCTGACCAGCGGCCGAGGTGGCGGCGGTGGTGCCGGCGGCGATCACGACGGCGAGCAGCGGGGTGGCGAGGCTGCGGATGCTGCGGACGTTGCGCACCCTGGCCCACGGCTCGCCGGCCGTGAACATGATCCGCCACTCCCAGTAGAGGCCGAGGCCGATGAAGACCAGCGCGCCCTGGCCCACGACGATCGCGACCACCTGCAGCTTGTCGACGGCGCTGATGTCGGGGTCGACGAGCGAGGGGATGTAGGCCGACAGCTCGGTGATCAGTGCCACGCTCATCACGTAGAGCGCCGTGGTGACCGGCTGCGTGCCGCGCAGGCGGGGATAGAAGTACCCGTAGAAGAACCCGAAGGCGGGCAGCGTGAACATGAACCGCGCGTCGAACACCCAGCTGGTCAGCTCGGGGCCGTCGGGCCAGCCGTAGATGAGCGCCAAGGGCAGCGAGAGCAGCAGGGCGACCACGAAGGCCGCCAGGCCGTTCTGCCATGGCGAGCAGCCGGCCGAGGTGGCGAAGGCGGTCTCGGTGTGCGGCGGGTCGAGGGTGAGGGCGCGGTCGAGTTCGAGGCGCTGGCGCTCGAAGTCCTCCATCGTGAGCTCGCCCGACCCCAGCTTGCCCCTGCTCAGCCGGTAGAGCTCCTGCTCGGAGCCGTGCAGCACTCGCCGGTGCAGCGCGTGCCTGATCAGCTCGCGGTGTTCGGCGCGGGAGGTGGGCTCGACGATCTCGGCGCGCGGACCCGAGAGCAGCCAGGTGGCCGCGGCCCACGCCACCAGCGAGGTGATGGCGAGTGAGGGCAGCGGCAGATCGATCGCGGTGGAGTCGGGGTCGGTGCGCGGAGTGAGGTAGAGCACCATCAGGCAGACGATCACCGTGGCCACGACAGCGGGGTTGGCCATGGCGTCGAGCGTCGCCCCCAGCCGCCGCAGCCTCAGCACGAGCAGCGCGAACGTCAGCAGCAGCAGGCCGAGCACGCCGCGCGTGACCTCGTTGAGCGGCTGCCCGAACACCAGCGGAGGCGGCGTCTTCGCGGCGATCTGGTCGGGCTGGACGCTCCACGAGCCCGCGTCGAGCCATTCGGTCGGCCAGCCGAGCAGCAGCAGGCTGCCCAGCACCGCCACCACGATCGCGACGCGTGACCACGAACGGGTGGCGACCGCGATCCCGGCGATCGGGATCAGCGACCAGCACAGCGCGAGCACCAGCCGGACGCTGTCGGGAGGGAAGAAGCCGCCGCTCATCAGCGCCCGCACCCACAGCGCCAGCGCCAGCGCGGCCACGGCGACGCCCGCCGTCACCGTGGCCAGCCTGGCCACCAGGACGGCGATGCCGAGGTCGGTGCCGAACGCCACGGCGGAACCCGCCGCCGCCAGCGCGGCCGTGACCGTGCCCACGCCCAGCGTGACCGGCGGCACCTGTCCCTGGACCCACGACCAGAACAGCATGCCGCTGGCCACGAGCACGCCGATGCCCGTGACGAGTAAGGCGTCCTTCGAGGTCCACGGCGGTCTGGCGGGCACGATCCTGCGCGCGTGGCGCAGCGCGAGCACGGGCACGGCGCCGAACAGGATGACAGGCCCCAGGTACGGCATGCGCGCCAGCAGCATGGCGAGCAGCAGCGCCCCCACGCACAGGATCAGCCCGATCGCCAGCTCACGGTTGGGCGTCCGCCGCCACCAGGAGGGGCCGAGCGCCCTGACGAGGAAGACGGTCAGTGCGATCGCGGTGAAGACGCTGAGCACAGGTGTCCACGAGAACAGGTCCGTCTGCTCGGCGTCGGGTCTGCCGTAGGACTCGTGGGCCAGCCGGACCGACACGGGCGCGGTGAAGGCGGTGAACGCCAGCCGCCCCGCCTGCTCCTTCTCGGGCGTCACCCGCTCTACCCTGATCACCGTCCACGCGGGCGCGATCAGCGTGATCTCGCGCGCGGACGCCGCTCCCTGCTCGGTCGGCGGCACGAACTCCAGCTCCGGCAGCGCGTCGTCGGCGACCTGGCGCAGCATCGTGATCGTGAAGCGCACGGTGGTCCGCGGGCCCGAGGTGGTGAGCACGGGGGCGAGCCTGCTGGTGGGCGCGAGGACGGCCGAGTCGCCGTCGGCCTTCACCGCGCCGAGCCTGCGGTCGGTGAAGCTCTGGATCTCGTCGGGGAAGGGCCCCTCGGACCTGAGGAGCGTGGCCAGCAGGTCGGTGCGGTCCAGCACGAGGCGGTGGACCACGGTGATCTTCAACTGTCTGGCGCGCTCGTCGAGCCTTCCCTGCGGCACTGCCGCCAGGTCGGCGGCGGTCGCGTCGGCGATCGTGACCTCGGTGGTCACCTCGGGAGGGGTTCGGGGGGAGTGTTCCTGCGCGCCGTACACCTGGAGCAAGGACGGCGCGGGGGGCGCAGGGGTCGGGTCCGAGTGGGTGACGGGCTTCGCCACGACCACGCACCAGACGATGGCTCCCACGGAGATCGCAGCGAGCGCGTACGCGACGATCTTCCTCAGGCGTCCCACAACCAGCATGATCCACGCCGGTCGGTAACGGAGTGATTACCTCAGCGCACCAGCAGGAGCACGATGGCGACGAAGACGAGCCAGGCGGCGAGATATGTCAGATTCGTCCGGAACGTCACAACACCCATGACGGCACCTCCTTTCACCGCCCAGCATCTCCGCCCGCGGTTAGGGAGTGGTTGTGCCTGACTTGCGGCCTGCCTCCCAGAAACGCGAAGACCCCGGCCCTTCCATGGTAGGCCGGGGTCCTCGGAGAACCGCTACAAGACCCTGGCCGCGCCTTCGGGCGGGCCGGCCGGGGGTCTCGGGGGGAGGGACGTCAGTTGGCTCGCTTGGCGCGGGCGGCGGCGCGCCCGCGGGTGGCGGCGTCGAGGACGACCTTCCTGATGCGCACGGTCTCCGGCGTGATCTCCACGCACTCGTCCTCGCGGATGAACTCCAGCGCCTGCTCCAGCGACAGCACCCGCGGCGGGATCAGCGTCTCGGTGACGTCGGCCGTGGAGGAGCGCATGTTGGTGAGCTTCTTCTCCTTGGTGATGTTGACGTCCATGTCGTCGGAGCGGGAGTTCTCGCCGACGATCATGCCCTCGTACACCTCGGTGGTCGGCGAGACGAACAGGATGCCGCGCTCCTGCAGGTTCGTCATCGCGAACGCGGTCACCGGGCCCGAACGGTCGGCGACCAGCGAGCCGTTGTTACGGGTGCGCAGCTCGCCGAACCACGGCTCGTAGGCCTCGAAGACGTGGTGGACCAGGCCGGTGCCGCGTGTCTCGGTGAGGAACTCGGTGCGGAAACCGATCAGGCCGCGCGCCGGCACCACGAACTCCATCCGGATCCAGCCGGTGCCGTGGTTGGTCATGTGCTCCATGCGGCCCTTGCGGACGGCCAGCAGCTGCGTGACCGCGCCGAGGTACTCCTCGGGGCAGTCGACGGTCAGGCGCTCGACCGGCTCGTGGATCTTGCCGTCGATGGTCTTGGTGACGACCTGCGGCTTGCCGACGGTCAGCTCGTAGCCCTCGCGGCGCATCTGCTCGACCAGGATGGCCAGCGCCAGCTCGCCACGGCCCTGGACCTCCCAGGCGTCGGGCCGGTCGGTGGGGAGCACGCGCAGCGACACGTTGCCGACGAGCTCCTTGTCGAGGCGGTCCTTCACCATGCGGGCGGTGACCTTCGAACCCTTCACCTTGCCCACGAGCGGGCTGGTGTTGGTGCCGATCGTCATCGAGATCGCGGGCTCGTCCACCGTGATCAGCGGCAGCGGGCGCGGGTCGTCGGGGTCGGCGAGGGTCTCACCGATCATGATCTCCGGGATGCCGGCGATCGCGATGATGTCGCCGGGGCCCGCCTCCTCGGCGGGCTTGCGCTCCAGGGCGTCGGTCATGAGGAGCTCGGTGATCTTGACGCGCTGGATGGAGCCGTCGGTCCTGCACCAGGCGACCTGCTGGCCCTTCTTCATCGTGCCCTGGTGGATGCGGCAGAGCGCGATCCTGCCCAGGTAGGAGGAGGCGTCGAGGTTGGTGACGTGGGCCTGCAGAGGCGCGCTCGGGTCGTAGGTCGGCGCGGGGATCGTGCGCTTGATCACATCGAACAGCGGCTCGAGGTCCTCGGAGTCGGGCATGCCGCCGTCGTCGGGACGCTCCAGCGAGGCCCGGCCGGCCTTCGCGGAGGCGTAGACGATCGGGAAGTCGATCTGCTCCTCGGTCGCGTCGAGGTCCATGAACAGCTCGTAGACCTCGTCGACGACCTCCTTGATGCGGGCGTCGGGGCGGTCGACCTTGTTGATGCACAGGATGACGGGCATCTTCGCGGCGAACGCCTTGCGCAGCACGAACCTCGTCTGCGGCAGCGGACCCTCGGAGGCGTCCACCAGCAGGACCACGCCGTCGACCATCGACAGGCCGCGCTCGACCTCGCCGCCGAAGTCGGCGTGGCCAGGCGTGTCGATGATGTTGAGGGTCATGTCGCCGTGCTTGACCGCGGTGTTCTTGGCGAGAATGGTGATGCCCTTCTCGCGCTCGAGGTCGTTGGAGTCCATGACACGGTCATCGACGTCCTGGTTGGCGCGGAAGGCTCCGGACTGCCAGAGCATGGCATCCACGAGAGTGGTCTTGCCGTGGTCGACGTGCGCGATGATCGCGATGTTCCGCAGGTCGTCGCGGCTGTTCAAAGGCATGATGAGGTCTCACTCTGTGTTCGTGGAGGCTGGCCGCGGGACGATGCGGCGCCACCAGTTTAGTTGATCCCGTTACCACCCTTGGTGCAGTGGGCACGACAGGGCAGACTTCACCCTGTGTCCTCCCACTTGCGGCATGTCCGACGCCTGCTCGACGAGGGGCGTTTCCCTTGGGCACACGCCTACGTCGACCGGCTGATCTCCGACTCGCCCCATGACCCCGAGCCGTGGCTGCTGCGGGCGCTGATCCTCGACCGCCAGGGCCGCCCGAACGGGGAGGCGGTACGGCGGGCCGAAGAACTGGGTGGCGACTACTCAACGCTGAAGGCCCACGTATCTGTTCCTGGGGACGGCCGCCGGCCGTGGTGGGACGGATGGGCCGCCGAGATCGCGACGCTGGTCGTGCTCGGCGGGCTGGTGGCGCCGATGGTGTGGCTGGGCGTTCCGCTGCGCTCGGCGGGGCCGGGGGACTGGGCCCTGTTCGTGTACCTCGCCGTCATCCTGGTGCTGCACGGGAGCACCTGGTGGGGCGGGGTCCGGCGGGAGCGGCTGAGCGTTCGTGCGGTCGTGCGGTCGCGCCGAGCGGCCTCCAGGGTCTTCTACGCCGGGCTGGACGACGCGGGCCTGCGCCGCCACGTGGGCGGTCCGGCCAGATTCCTGTGCGTGGCTGCGCTGATCGGCGCCATGGGGTACGGATGGCCGCCGATCGGGGACAGGCCCCTGGTCCTGCGGCTCAGCGTGATCGTCGTCGGCGTGACGGTGTCGGTGATCGCGTGGCAGGCCGTGGGCGCCGGCCCCCTGCGGCGGGCGCTGCGGGTGAGCTGGATCGTGTCGCTGAACGCCGTGCTGGCCGTGGTCTGGCTGGCGGTGTCGCTCTTCGCGCCCGGGTGGGACGCGGGGCCGTACCTGCTGGTGTGGGCGCTGGTCGGGTGGCTGCCTCCGCTGATCGCGCGGGTCATGGCCCTCCTGAGTTGAGGAACGGCACCAGGTGGCGGCGGGCGAAGGCGCGCGCCTGGTCGTCGGTCTCCAGCGGGATGGCCGACGACGGCGTCAGCAGGAACGACAGAGAGACCCTGACGAACATCTCCGCGATCGCCTCCGCGTCGGGCGAGTCGAGGTGGGCGGCGACGAACTCCCTGGCCACCGCCAGGTAGGGGGCCGCACCCGTCGTCAGGTGCGGCAGGATCGTCTCCGGCTCGGTGACCAGCAGCCGGGCCAGCAGCGAGTGGCCGCGCACCACGCGCAGGGTCACGGCGAACCCCTCGACCACCTGCTCGGCGGCCGTCGGCAGCGGCGCGACCGCGCGTTCGAAGTCGCGCAGGAACCGCCGCAGCTCCCTCAGCATGACGCCGTGGACGAGGTCGTTCTTGCGGGCGAAGCGCCGGTAGACGGTGATCCGCGCCAGGCCCGCCTGTCTGGCGACGTCGTCCACGGTGGTCCTGCGCACCCCGAAGGCCAGAAACCGCTCGTAGGCGGCGTCGAGGATGCGCTCGTTCGCCGAGTCGGAGCCGTCGTCGTCGCGCAGGAGCTCCATCAGCGTCATGGGACAACGATAGGAGTCTTGTATCACCACGTCCCGACTAAGTGATCCTGACCTGGGCATTGCCATGGTGTGATCGATGAGGCGCCGGTGCCCCCACCGCGACAGCAGGTTGGTCTCGTGGGAACAGGTCGAATCCTCGGAGACAACGCTCGATGTGCGCAAAGATGGGACCGCGCCGCTGCTTGTCTCCGGACCGCTTGTGTAGCCCAGTGATCGCGTGCACACTCGCGGTGACGACTGCTCCGAATACCCCGGTTGAAGGCATGACATCGCATAACCTCCCGGTTGAACCGAATCGTTTCGTCGGTCGCGCGCGTGACGTCGATGAGCTGTGCGGCCTGCTTCGAGATCAGCGCCTGGTCACGCTCTGCGGCGTGGGCGGCATCGGAAAGACGCGCCTCGCGCTGCGCGTGGCGGCCAGGGTCGTGCCCGACTTCCCCGACGGGGTATGGCTGGTCGAGCTGGCCAGGATCACCAGCGCCGACCTGGTGGCGCACGAGATCGCCAACGTGCTCGGGGTGCGCGAGGAGCGCTCGAGGCCGTCGCTCGACGGCCTGCTCGTCCGGCTGCGCGGCGCCGGCGCCCTGCTGCTCCTCGACAACTGCGAGCAGGTCGTCGAGCGCTGCGCCGAGCTCGTGTCCCGGCTCCTGGCAGGCTGCCCCGACCTGCGGATCCTCCTCACGACCAGGGAGGCCCTGCGCATCCCCGGCGAGCTGGTGTGGCGGGTGCCGCCCCTCGACCTGCCGGACGCCCGCCATCCCGACGCCGAGGCCGTGCTGCTGTTCACCGACCGGGCGCTGGCCGCGGGCACCAAGCTGACCGGCGGCGACTTCGACGACGTGGCCAGGCTGTGCGTGGCGCTCGACGGGCTGCCGCTGGCGCTGGAGCTGGCCGCCGCCCGCACCAGGATGCTCAGCCCCGCGCAGATAGCCGAGCGGATCGGCGACCGCTTCAGGCTCCTGACCAGCGGCGACCGTACGGCGCCCGCCAGGCAGCGGACGCTGCTCGCCACCGTGGAGTGGAGCCACGACCTGCTCACCCCCAAGGAGCGGGTGCTGCTGCGGCGGCTCTCGGTCTTCGCCGGGCACTTCGACCTCGACCTGGTCGAGCAGGTGTGCGCCGATGACAGGCTCCTGCCCGCCGAGGAGATGCTCGACCTGCTCGGCGGCCTGGTGGACAAGTCGTTGCTGCTGGCCGACGGAGGGCGCTACCGCCTGCTGGAGACCATCAAGCAGTTCGCGGTCGAGCGCCTGCGCGACGAGGACGAGCTCACCTGGTTCCGCGACCGCCACCTGCTGGTGATCTGTGAGGTGCAGGCGCGCTGCTTCGAGTCGGGCCTGGCGACGCCTCGGGCGCCGTGGCCCGAGCGCCTGCCGTACTTCGTCAGGGGCAGGGGCCTGATCGACGACTGCAGAGCGGCCGTCGACTGGGCGGTCGAGTCGGGCAACGCCCTGCTGGGGCTGCGGCTGGCCTACGTGGCCTCGGCGATGCTGGCCGTTCACGGGGAGATCGCCGAGGGCGTCGAGTGGTTCGAGCGGCTGCTGCGGCTCGACCTGACGGGCGTGCCGCCCGACGTGGTCGCGCTCAGCAAGGGCGCGCTCGCCTACGGGCTGGAGGCGAGGGACGACCTGGCGGGCTGCGAGCGGGTGGTCACCGACGCGCTCAAGGAGCAGGAGAAGGTCCCGCACAGCCTCGGCAAGGGCGTCACGCTGAACGTGGCGGGCGTGCTGCTGCTGCGCACCGGCCAGTTCGACCGGGCGGAGCGGCACTTCGAGCAGGTCGTGGCGACCACCAGGGAGCACGACGACACCTTCAACAGGGTCATCGCGCACTCGTGCCTCGCGGTCCTCGCGGGCGTCAGGGGACAGCTGCGCCTGGCCCAGCGGCACGCGAGCGAGGCGCTGGCGATCGCCAAGGAGAACGGCCACCCGTGGCATGTCGCGATGGCGACCAGCCAGCTGGCGGCGGTGGCCGAGTGGCGCGGCGACACCGAGGCGGCGGTGACGCACTACCGGGAGGCCGCCTCGATCTTCGACGACCTCGACAACAGAGTCGAGATGGAGCGCTGCCTGGTCATGGTCGCCAAGGTCGCGATCGGCCGCGGCGACCACGCCATGGCCAAGGGCCTGCTGGCCGAATGCCTGGAGCTGGCGCAGCGAACAGGTCAGCGCCTCGGCATGGCGCGCGTGCTGCGGGTGCTGTCGAGGCTGGCAGACGTCGAGGGTGACCTCGCGGGGGCCGTGCTCTCCTCGGGCGCGGCGACCGCGCTGGCAGAGGAGATGGGCGAGCCCGCCGTCTCTGGCCGGATCGAGGAGCTGCTCGCCCGCGCCCGCGACAAGCTCGGCGAGGGCCGTACGGCCTTGCAGTGGTCGAGGGGCAGGGAGCTCGACCCGGTCGAGGTGGCGCGCCTGGTGCTGGCGGGCAAGGGGGAGAACGGGCGGCTGCCGACCCCCGCCGTGGCCGAGGTGCCGCACCCCGTGCTGACCGCCCGCGAGCAGGAGATCGCAGGGCTGCTCACCCGCGGCCTGTCGAACAGGGCCATCGCCGACGAGCTGGTCATCAGCCCCGCCACCGTCGCCAGGCACATCGCCAACATCATGGAGAAGCTCGGCTTCACCTCGCGCTCGCAGATCGCCCTCTGGGCCGTCGAGCACGACCTGGGTTCTGCATAACGGTCTGCATATTACGCCCCATGTGCGGGCGAAGCGCGCTCCCTAGCCTGATCGCATGAGCACAGAAGACCTGCTCCGGAGCCGTGGGCTGCGCCCTGGCGACCGGGTGGTCGTCTGCCTGCCCCGGGGAGCGGATCTCAGCGCGGCAGTGGACGGCGCGATCGCCGTGGGAGCCATCGTCACGGTGCTGCCCGCCGGCTTAGAAGTGGACGAATACATCAGGGCGAGCGCCGCGCGCATCATGATCTCCGACTCGGACGACGCCATCAAGGCCGCTGAGGACTCCCGTATCAGGCAGGTCATCGGGAGCGCGGAACTCCAGGGACCTTAGGCTCGATCCATGCCTTTCGCCACCAACTTCCCTGTCGTGCTCAGAACCGCCGACGGCGTGCGGATCGACGCCGCCCACACCCCTTCACGAGGCAGAGGCGACCTGGGCATCGTGGTGGCGCACGGCTTCACGGGGTCGTGGAGGGAGCGCACCGCCCGGGGGATCGCCCACGTGCTGAGCGCGTTCGGCGGCGTGATGGCCTTCGACTTCCGCGGACACGGCCGCTCCGGCGGCGAGACCACGGTGGGCGACCTGGAGGTGCTCGACATCGAGGCGGCCGTACGGCACGCGCGGGTCGTCGGCTACTCGTCGGTGGCGGTGGTCGGCTTCTCCATGGGGGCGGCGGTGGCCATCCGGCACGCGGGCCTGCACCACGGCGTGGACGCGGTGGCCGCGGTCAGCGGCCCCGCCCGCTGGTACTACCGGGGCACCAAGCCGATGCGCCAGGTGCACTGGGCGATCGAGCGGCCGTTCGGCAGGTGGGCGGCGCGGGTGGCCAAGCGCACCAGGATCGCGCGCGGTCAGTGGGACCCGGTCCCGATGCCGCCCTACGAGGCCGCCGCGCTCATCTCTCCGACGCCCCTGCTGGTCGTGCACGGCGACGCCGACGCCTTCTTCCCGCTGGAGCACGCCCACCAGATCTTCGACGGCGCCCGCGAGCCCAAGGAGCTGTGGATCGAGCGCGCGTACGGGCATGCCGAGACCGCCGCCACGCCCGAACTCATCCGCCGCATCGGGAAATGGATCACCCTGAACACGTCACAGAGATAGATCGAACCTTTTCGGTGTTAAAGGCGTCTACCTATGACGTAAGGAAGGAACCCGCCGGGGGATTGCCAACGGTGCCATCAGCCGTTAAGGCGGTAGACGCGGGACATACTTCTGTAGCCGGGTGAACGCCCAGCGTCGCGGGGGCGCGCTGGGTGCCGCTCGGCACCCTGCCCCGGTACGGCATGCCGTACCGGGGCAGTCGCTGTCAGCCGAGCCGCGAGATGGTCTTGTACTCCAGGTAGGCGGACAGGCCCTCGGGGCCGAGTTCGCGGCCGACGCCGCTGGCCTTGTAGCCGCCGAAGGGCACGTTGGCCTCCAGCATGAAGCAGTTGACGCCGTAGGTGCCGGTGCGGACCTGGCGGGCGATGTCCATGCCGTGCTCGGTGTCGGCCGTCCACACCGTGCCCGCCAGACCGTAGTCGCTGTCGTTGGCGATGCGGACGGCCTCCGCCTCGTCCTCGTAGGGGATCACGGCCAGGACGGGGCCGAAGATCTCCTCGCGGGCGATGCGCAT
Organism: Nonomuraea sp. NPDC049152; assembly: GCF_040648355.1. Lineage (NCBI taxonomy): Bacteria > Bacillati > Actinomycetota > Actinomycetes > Streptosporangiales > Streptosporangiaceae > Nonomuraea > Nonomuraea sp. NPDC049152. The sequence continues at coordinate 100,666 of NZ_JBEZDO010000003.1, forward strand.
GTCGTTGTGGACGCCGGAGAAGACGGTGGGCGCCACGTACCAGCCCCTGTCGAGCGGCCGGTCGAGGCCGCCGACGACGACCTTCGCGCCCTCGTCCATGCCGATCTTGATGTAGCCCTCGACCCTTTCCTGCTGGCGCTTGGCGACCAGCGGGCCGATGCCGGTGGTGGGGTCGGCGGGGTCGCCGACCGCCTGCGAGGTGACCATGCCCGCCACAGCCTCGACGACCTCGTCGTAACGGCGGTGGGAGGCGAGGATGCGGGTCTGGGCCACGCAGGCCTGGCCGTTGTTCATGAGCGAGGCGATGGCGAGCATGCCCATGCTGGCGCCGAGGTCGGCGTCGTCGAGCACGATCGCCGCCGACTTGCCACCCAGCTCCAGGCTGCAGCGTTTGAGCTGCTCGCCGCAGATCGAGGCGATGCGGCGGCCCGCGGCGGTGGACCCGGTGAAGGCGACCTTGTCCACGCCGGGGTGGGAGACCAGGTGCTCGCCGGCCTCGCGACCCCCGGGGACGATGTTGAGCACGCCGCCGGGAATGCCCGCTTCCTGCACCATCTCGGCCAGCAGGTAGGCGTCGAGCGGTGTCTCGGGCGCGGGCTTGAGCACGATCGTGCATCCGGCGAGCAGAGCGGGGGCGATCTTCGTCATGGAGACGAACTGCGGGACGTTCCACGGCACGACGGCCGCGACCACGCCGACGGGCTCCCTGCGCACGGTCGAGGGACCGAACAGGCCAGGGCGCTCCTCCTCCTGCTGGAACGTCCTGCCGTACTCGGCGTAGTACTGGAGCATGCCGAGCGGCTGGGGGACCTGGGCGAGCTGGGAGAAGGTGATCGGCGAGCCCATCTCCTCGGTGATGATGGCCGCCATCTCGCCCTGACGGGCGGCGTAGATGTCGGCGAGCCTGCCGATGGCCTCGGCCCGCTCGCCGAAGCTGAGCCGGGGCCACGGGCCGTGGTCGAAGGCCTCGCGGGCGGCGGCCACCGCGCGGTCCATGTCGGCGGGCGTCCCGTCCGGAACCGTGCCGACGACCTGCTCGGTGTGGGGGTTGATGACCTCGATGACGCCGGTGCCCGCCGGGGCCACCCATTCGCCCCCGATGAACAGCGTGTCGTGCTGGCGCATGTCGTGACCCTTCTCGTTTGACCGAGTGCTTGCTTCCTTGGGAGACCGAATCATGTTCTGTGCAGGCACGCAAGAGGGGTACGGCTCGCGGGAGCCGTACCCCTCTCATGCTCTAGCGAGGATCGCCGAGCAGGTGGGCCAGCGACCGCTTCACGAGGTCGGTGCGCTGTGCCTGTGTGGTGACACCTTCGACGCCGAACCCGAGCAGAACGGTGTCCTTGGTGACGATGCCGCCGCCCTCATCGAAGATCTTGTCGGTGCGGCCCCAGTTGTTGAGCAGCGGGCCCGAGCCGGGCGGAGGGCCGCCCGCGGTCCAGCCGCCGAGGTCGGCCTCGAAGGAGGTCTCCTCCGCGACCGCGCCGTCGAGCGTGACCTTCGCGTCGTCGAGGAAGACGCCGGCCTGGTGGGTGCTCCAGTCGGTGATGGACGACAGCGAGACCTCGACCTTCTTGCCCGCGTAGGGGGTCAGGTCGATCTTCCACTGCTGCCAGCCCGCCGAGTTGCCGGTGGCCGCGTGCCATGCGCCGCTGCTGCCGGTCGGCTCGCAGTTCGGCCCCTGGTAGTGGGTCGTGAACGGGTGGATCTCCCTCCAATGCTGCCCGTTGGGCGTGTTGCAACTCGACCCCGTGGACTGGGTGGTGTGCCCGTTCGCGTCGGGCAGCGTCGTCCAGTCGTCCTGGCCGACGGTGTGCGCCTCGATGGTGAAGAAGTCCCAGTCCGCCTCGGTGTCGAGGGAGGCCCAGAAGGTCAGGTCCCCACCGCTCTTGCCGGTCAGGTCGATCGTCTTGGTCAGGCGCTTCCACGAGGCGTCGGCGATGCCGCTCTGCACGTCCCACGCCCCGGTGTGCGGGTCGAACGGCCCGCCCGGCCTGTCCCACGTGATGCCCGCCCTGCTCTCGAACTGCGGGAACGTGTCCACGGGCAGGATCGCGGAGGTGGCCACCCACGAGTTGTTGTGGTCCTGGTTGTCGGCCGAGTCGCCGCCGTTCAGCGTGCCGGTGAAGCCGCTGAAGGCGCCCACGGTGCCCTTGAGCCCGAAGGGCTCATGGGTCTGCTGGCTGGTGCCGCCGTTGTCGAACCAGATGTAGGCGCCCAGCCAGTACTGCTGGAAGTCGTTGTTGGCCTCGAAGCACGGCGGGGCCGCGGCGACCACGCACTCGCCCAGCGCGGCGTCGGGCTGGAAGAAGAAGCCTTGGTTGGCGTTGCGCGCGTAGTGGGCGTACTTGCCCGCCGACAGCAGCTTGCCGCCGTCGTTGAGATAGTCGCGCACCGCGATCTCGGTCTCGACGCTGTACCTGGCGAGGGTGCCGGGCACCTGCTCAGGCGAGCGCGGGTTGATGTCGTCGCCGGTCTCCCACACGACCGCCTTGTAGTGGCTGAGCACGCCCAGCGGGTGCGGCGCCTTCCGGCCGTTCTTGTCGATGTCGTAGACGTCGGAGGTGTGGCCGGCCTCGGAGATCGCCTTGGCGTAGTCGTCGACGTACTTCGACTCGGTGACGCCCTGCGCGGGGCTGATGCCCGTGACGTCCTCGGCCGCCAGGATCAGCACCTTGCCGCCGATGTCGTCGGCCACCTTGTAGGTGAAGTCGGCGCTCTTCTTGGTCAGCGACCTGAACCAGACCTTGACGCTGTCACCCGGCTTGGTGCCGGTGATCTTGCCGCGGAGCTGGTGGTAGTAGACGTTGTAGCCCTTGCCGTACCGCTCGCCGCCCTTCCACTCGTTGGTCAGCGCCGTCCTGACGTGCCCGCCGTTGACCTGGTACTGCACGACCACGGGGCCCAGCTTGCGCTTGGCGTTGACCTGCACGACCTGGTCGGTGCCGTGGCTGATCTCGAAGTCGTCGACCACGAAGTCGGGCGTCTTGTTGCCCAGGTGGGTGACCGGCTCGACCGGGTTGACCGTCGACTTCGCGATGTCGAGGGCGAAGGGGAGGTTCTTCTCGAACTCGGCCTGGACCAGCGCCTCGTCGTCGGGGAAGACGAAGCCGCAGCCGTCACAGCCCTCGTTCAGCTCCGGCGTCCACGAGAGCGTGCCGTACTCGCCGTGCGCGCGGTCGTTGGTGTCGCCGTTGGTGATGTACAGCTCTCCGGCGGCGAGTCCCGGGTTGAACCCGGGGACGGCCGGATTGGCGTCGGTGCCGCTGAGCGCCTCGTAGACCGGGTTGTCCGCGCTCGCGGTGTACATCTGCCAGCCCAACGGGTACAGCAGCAGCGGGCCGAAGGAATGGTAGTTGAGCTGCAGCTTGAACTTGATCCGGCGCAGCAGCCCGTCCATCGCCCTGGTCTCGGGCTCGCTGGCGGCGGCCGTTCCCCGGTACGTCTCGCTGCTGGGGACGCTGGAGGCGCCCTCCTCGTCGTAGTGGAAGTTCGTCGGGAAGTTGCGGTTGGGGTCGACGCCGTCACCGCTGGCGATCTGTCCGTCACCGTTGTTGTCACGCAGGTTCTTGCGCCACAGGCGGTTGCCCTCGGTGAAGGTGAAGTCGTAGCCGTCGGGGTTGGCGACGGGCACGAACCACAGCTCGGTCGTGTTGAGCAGGCCCGCCAGCGCGCCCTTGTTGGCGACCACGTACTTCAACAGCCGCATGTCGACCTCGGCCGCGATCCACTCGCGGGCGTGCTGGGTGGCGGAGTAGAGGGCGGCGGGCTTGGCGCCGTCACGCAGGATCCTGGCGTGCTTGGTCACCTTGACGGCCAGGATGTCCTGGCCCTTGATCGTCTTGCCGATCGACTGCAGCTTGACGATGTCCTTGTTGGCGTCGGCGATGGCCTTGAGCTGGTCGGCGATGCCGCCCTGCTGGGAGTAGCTACGCCAGACCGTGTAACCGTCCGCCGACTGGGCCTTGGCGGCCTCGAGCTGGGTCTGGCCCTGCGGGTTGCGCACGGGCTCGGGCTTGTGCCCGAGCTTGCCGATCTTGACTAGGTCGTCGCGGTCGGCGGTGAACTCGATGTGCTCCTTGCCCGCGACGGCCTGCTTCTGCACGACGTCGAAGCCGTCCTCGGCGAGGGCCTGCCCGGTGCCCGGCGGACCTTCCAACTGGTAGAGCTCGATCCGGTCGGCCTGGGGTAAGGCGGGGTCCTCCGATGCGACGGCCTGCCCCGCCACGAGGGAGGTGGCGAGACAGGCGATCGCGGCTGTGACGAGGGTGAAAGTACGAGACAAGTTCTGCCCCTTTGCAGAAAACGGAATGCTCGCAATGTCACCCGCCACGGAGGGCTCGGCAAGACCCAACTGTTGGCCCGCTTTCCGACAAAGTGGTAGATAGTTCGCCAAAGGCGCACGAGTTCGCTGGTTCGGGTGGCAGGCGTCAAGATCATCTTCTATAGTCGCTCCGTCTAGGAGGGGAGGACAGGCGTGAGATCAGGGCGTCTTGCCGTGCTCGCCGTCATCCTCGTCGCGCTGGTCGCGGCCCCCTTCCCGCACTCGGCGACCGCCGACCCCGACAGCCAGACCAAGCTGCGCAAACTCACCAAACAGGCGGCCGCCCTCAACAAGCTCTACCGGGGCACGATCGAGAGCCTCGAAGACACGCGGCTGGCCGCCAAGAAGGCCACCGACACGGCCGCCAACCTCAAGGCGGCGCTCGCCAGGGCCGAGGTCGAGGTGAGCCAGATCGCGCAGACCACCTACATCCAGGGGCCGCTCGACGGCACCAGCCTGTTCGCCTCGCAAGGCGAGCCGTACCAGGTGCTGGGGCAGGCGGCGAACATGGCCTACCTGTCGGAGGAGCGCAGCTCCAAGCTCAACCGCGTCAAGGAGATGGTCGCCGACGCCAAGAAGGCGAAGAAGGCGGCCGACGACAAGATCGACGACCTCGAGCGCGACGTCAAGAAGATGCAGAGCAAGCGGCGCGACATCGAGAAGCTGCTGGCCAAGTACGGCATCCAGCAGCCCGGCAGCGCCAGCGGCCTCACCGCGCGCATGGTCTCGGTACGCGACGAGGTGATGCGCAACTTCCCGATGTTCTACGGCGTCGGCTGCCTTCGGGTCGGCGACCCCGGCGAGCACGGCAAGGGGCGGGCGTGCGACTTCATGATGAGCCCCGGCGGGAGCATGGCCTCGGGCGCCAACCTGGCCAGAGGTGACGCGCTGGCCCAGTGGCTGATCTCCAACGGGTCGCGGCTCGGGGTGATGTACATCATCTGGAAGCAGCGCTACTACGACATCCGCACCGGCGGCGGCTGGGACATGATGTCCGACCGTGGCGGCGTCACCGCCAACCACTGGGACCACGTGCACGTGTCGGTGTTCTGAGCCGCAGCCGGTCCGTTCGACGAAGAGGCCCCCGGGCAGAGGGCCGCCGACCCGCTACGGATGGGCGGGGTCGCCGCCTGCCGTACGGGACAGGTGGTCCTTCAGCCAGTGGTACGAGGCGCGTGGGGTGCGGCGGCCCGTGGGGAAGTCGACGTGGACCAGCCCGAAACGCTGGTGGTAGCCCTCGGCCCACTCGAAGTTGTCCAGCAGCGACCAGACGAAGTACCCCCGCACGTCGACGCCCTCGTCCTGGGTGGCACGCAGGGCGGCCAGGTGGCCGTCGAGGAAGGCGATGCGGGCCTGGTCGTCCTGTTCGGGGTAGGAGCAGCCGTTCTCCGTGATATAGATCGGCGGCAGCGCCGCGCCGTACCGGTCGCGCAGGCCCACCAGCAGTTCGCGCAGGCCGTCGGGGACCACCGGCCACCCGAAGGCGGTGGTGGGGTAGCCATTGACGCCGAGGTCGGTCCACGGCAGCGAGTCGTCGGTGGGGGCGCCGATCCGCGTGGGGTTGTAGTAGTTGATGCCCAGCCCGTCGAGCGGCGTGGAGATGATCTCCAGGTCGCCGTCGCGGACGCAGTCGAGGGTGACGCCGTAGGCGGACAGGTCGGGGTAGCGCCCCAGCAGGACGGGGTCGTTGAACAGGCGGTTGTGCAGCGCGTCGTAGGCGTCGCCCGCCGCGGCGTCCTCCGCCCACACGGGAGTGCAGTTGTTGGTGATCAGCACCTGCTCCGCGCCCGCCTCCCGCAGCGCCCGTACGGCCAGCCCGTGCCCGAGCAGCTGGTGGTGCGCCACGGGGAGCGCGTCCAGCATCAGCGCGTGACCCGGCGCGTGCAGGCCCATCGCGTAGCCGAACACCATGTGCACGAAGGGCTCGTTGAGCGTGATCCACATCTTCACCCGGTCCGCCAGCCGGTCGGCCACGACCGCGGCGTAGTCGGCGAAGCGGTAGGCGGTGTCCCTGTCCAGCCACCCGCCCCTGTCCTCCAGCGCCTGGGGCAGGTCCCAGTGGAACAGCGTGGGCACGGGGGTGATGCCGCGCTCGCCGAGCCCGTCCACGAGCCTGTCGTAGAAGTCGAGTCCCTTCGGGTTGACCCCTCCGGAGCCGTCGGGCTGGATCCTCGGCCACGCGATCGAGAACCTGTAGGCGTTGACGCCCAGGCCGCTCATCAGCTCGAGGTCCTCGGGCCAGCGATGGTAGTGGTCGCACGCCACGTCACCGGTGTGCCCGTCGCGGGTCCTGCCGGGCTGGTGGGCGAAGGTGTCCCAGATGGAGGCGCCGCGGCCGTCCTCGTGCGCGGCGCCCTCGATCTGGTAGGCGGCTGTGGCCGTACCCCAGAGGAACATAACCGGTGATATTAGGCGATCAAGGGGCGCGAGGTCGCCGAGTCGGCGGCGTGGATGGGCCAGGATGGGGGCATGACGAGTACCCTGCGCCGCCGTCCCTCCCAGCGCCGCAGCGCCGAACGGGTCGAGCGGATGCTCGACGAGTGCGCCTCTCTCCTGGACGAAGTGGGCTACGACGGGCTGACCACCAAGGAGGTCGCCCGCCGGGCCGAGGTCCCGATCGGCACCTTCTACCAGTTCTTCTCCGACAAGCAGGGCCTGGTCAGAGCGCTGGCCATGCGCAACCTCGACAGGTTCCTCACCCGCGTCACCGACCGGATCGCGCAGGCCGACCTCGCCCACTGGTCGGAGCTGTCAGACCTGGCGATCGACGAGTTCGTGGCGATGAAGCGCACCACGCCGGGTTTCGCCGTGGTCGACTTCGGCGAGGTGCTGCCCAGCCCCGGCGGCCCCGCGCTGCCCGGCACCAGCCACATGCTCGACGACGCGACGGAGAACAGTGCGGTCGTGGCCGATCGGCTGCGCGCCCTCGTCGTCGGCCTGTACGACAAACCCGAGGGCGAGCGGCTCGACCTGGCGCTGCGGGTCGCCGTCGAGGCGGCCGACGCGGTGCTCAAGCTGGCCTTCCGCGTGAACGCCGACGGCGACCCCGCGCTGATCGCCGAGTGCAAGCAACTGGTCCGCCGCTACCTCGCCGACCACCTCAGCGCGGCTCGTCCAACCGAGCCATGACCGCCTCCTCGCTCTCACTGCCGGTACGGCCAGTGTTCCAGAACGGGTAGTTGTTCGCCGTGTCGATCATCGTCCCGCCCGCCTCGGTGAACCTGTCGAGGAGAGCGAAGGTGTCCTGCGGGGTGACCCTGGTGCCGAAGTCGATGGTGCCGATCGCGAAGTCCATGGCCGAGACTGTGCGACCTGGAGCACGCTCCATGTCAAGCGGGTTGACCTGGAGTGCGCTCCAGGTGGGAGGATCGGCCCCGTGAGCGTCTACACCCCCGCTGAGGTGGTCGAGGAGACCGGCTTCAGCCTGGACACCCTTCGCTACTACGAGAAGATCGGCCTTCTGGCCCCCGTAGACCGCAACGCCGCGGGACAGCGCAGGTTCTCCGAGGAAGACCTCGGGTGGCTCGGCACGATCAGGTGCCTGCGCGACACGGGCATGCCGATCGCCCAGATGCTGCGCTTCGCCGAGCTGGTGCGCGCTGGGGACCACACCATCCCCGACAGGATCGCCCTCCTGGAGGAGCACGACACCAGGGTGCGCGGCCAGATCGACAACCTGATCGAGCGCCAGCGCTACATTCACAGCAAGATTTCCTACTACCGCAGCGTGCTCTAGCCCCCGCTTGGGGTTCCGGTTGCTAAACCGGGGGGTATGGCCGGACCCCGGGCGAGACGGATGAACATCCCGCTGCGTCGCGCGGCGATGCTGTACGCCGCGATGATGTTCGCGCTCCTCGCCAACATCACCTACATCCAGGGGTTCACGACGGCGCGGCTCAACGCCGACGCGCGGAACCAGCGCACGCTGATCTCCAGATTCGAGCACCCGCGCGGCAAGATCCTGACCCACGACGGGACGGTCATCGCCGCCAGCCGCAGGACGAAGCACGCCAGCTACACCTACCGGCGCACCTACCCGGACGGCAACCTCTACGCGACGGTCACCGGCCACTCCTCGCTCTACACCGCCACCGGCCTGGAGAAGGCCGAGGACGCCGCCCTCACCGGCAGGGATCCGAAGGTGCGGGTGCGCGCACTGGTGACCGACGGCATCAGCGAAGGCGCCGACGTACGGACCACCATCGAGGCGCGGGTGCAGCGGGCCGCCTACCAGGCCCTGGCCGCGACGGGACGGCGCGGCGCCGCCGTGGCGCTCGACCCTTCGACGGGGGCGATCCTGGCGATGGTCTCCTACCCGTCCTACGACCCCAACCTCTACACCACCTTCCGCGCCGCCAAGTTGACGGAGATCGACGCGCTCTTCCACGCCGATCCGGGCCGGCCGCTGCTCAACAGGGTGCTCAACCAGACCTATCCGCCGGCCTCCACCTTCAAGGTCGTCACCAGCGCCGCCGCCCTGAACTCCGGCGCGTACGCGTCGGCCTCGGCCGTGGACGCGCCCGCCAGGCTGCTGCTGCCGGGCACCTCGACGTATCTGCGCAACGCGGGCGACGAGTCGTGCGGGAACGGGCGCCCGCCGCTGGCCTACGCCTTCCAGGTCTCCTGCAACACCGCCTTCGCCGCCATGGGCCTCGACATGGGGCAGGACACGCTGCGCCAGCAGGCGGAGGCGTTCGGGTTCAACGACGACACGCTGACCGTGCCGATGCCGGTGTCCATGAGCGTCTACCCGAGCGGCCTCGACCAGGCGCAGACCGCGATGTCGGCGATCGGGCAGTTCAACGACAGGGCCACTCCGCTCCAGATCGCCATGCTGTCGGCGGCGGTCGCGAACGGCGGCGCGCTGATGCGGCCCTATCTGGTGGAGGAGGTGCGGCTGCCCGACGGCTCGGTCATCGACACGGCCGAGCCGTCCCAGTGGCGCTCGGCCATGAACCCGCGCGAGGCCGCCCAGCTCGCCACCATGATGGTGGAGGTCACCGAGGAGGGCGGCACGGGTACGGCGGCCGCCCTGCCGGGCGTGGTGGTGGCGGCCAAGACGGGCACGGCGGAGAACCTGCGGGGCGCTGAGGATCACGCGCTGCTGACGGCCTTCGCGCCCGCCGACAGCCCGCAGGTGGCGGTGGGCGTGGTCGTCGAACGGGCCGGCTTCGGCGGCGACGTGGCCGCCCCCATCGCCCGCGAGATCATGCGGGCCGTCCTCACCTGATCCCCGTCGGGCGGCCCGGCCGGGTCAGCGGTAGGCCTGGGCCTGGAGGTTGTAGAGGTCGGCGTAGAGCCCCTCCTCCGCCATCAGGTGGTCGTGGGTGCCCTCCTCCACCACCTTGCCGTGGTCGAGCACGTAGATCCGGTCGGCGTACCGCACGCTCGCCAGCCGGTGCGTGATCAGCAGCACGGTCCGCCCGTCGGAGTGCCGGCGGATGCGCTCGAACAGGGCGTGCTCGGCCCTGGCGTCGAGCGCGGCCGTGGGCTCGTCGCAGATCAGCAGCGGCGCGTCCCGGTGGAAGCCGCGCGCCACCGCGATGCGCTGCCACTGGCCGCCGGACAGCTCCTGACCGTCCTTGAAACGCCGGTCGAGCAGCGTGCTGTAGCCGTACGGCAGCTCGGCGATCACCTCGTCGGCCCCCGCGACCTCGGCCGCGGCGACCAGCGCGGGCTCTCCCTTGTCGGTGCCCATCGTGATGTTGTAGCGGGCCGTCAGCGGCCACCTGGTGTGGTCCTGCGCGATGACCGCGGTGGCCAGGCGCAGCTCCTCGGGCGCCACCTCGCGCACGTCGAGCCCGTCCCAGCTGACCGTGCCCCCGTCGGGCTCGTAGAGGCCGGACAGGATCTTGGCGAGTGTGGTCTTGCCCGAGCCGTTCTCGCCGACGAACGCGATGACCTCGCCCTTGCCCACCGTGACGGACACGCCGCGCAGCGCGGGGTTGTCCGAGCCCGGATAGCTGAAGGTCACGTCGTCGGCCCTGATCTCCTCGAACGACCTCGGCGCGGGCGTGGGCCTGGGGTCGGCGATCCGCCGCTCGGCGTCGGCGCAGAAGTCGAGGAAGTCGGTGAAGTAGAGGCCCTCCTCGTAGAGGCGGTTGGTGGCGTACATCAGGTTGCTCAGCGACATCTGCCCCTGCCTGATCGCGAGGACGGCGGTGCCCGCCACCGCCAGCGGCAGCGCGCCGAAGGCCAGCAGCAGGCCGAGCGCGAGGTAGACCAGGCCGGTGCCGATGCCGCCCAGCGCCTCGCCGACGATCCTGGCCAGCGTCTGCCGCTTGGCCAGCCGTAGCAGGACCTCCTGCTCGGCCCTGGCCACCGCGTCGTACATCCGCAGCAGGAAGCCGCGCATGGTGAAGGAGCGCACCTCGGCGGCGGGCGAGCGGTCGGCCAGCAGCTCGGCGATGATCCACTTACGCCTGCGGGCGGGGATCAGGGAGTACATGTACGAGTAGCGCATCCTGGCCGAGCGCACCGCCGCCCACGCGTCGGGCAGCACGGCCAGGATCAGCAGCGGCAGCAGCGACGGATGCAGGATGCCCAGCACGCCCGCCACGGCCGCGATGCCGATGAAGGCGGTCATCACGTCGATCGCCGTCATCACCACCACGTCGGCCATGGCGACGCCGCGCACCCTGGCACGTTCCATCGCGTCGTGGAAGTCGGGGTCGTCGTAGGCCACCAGCGGAACCCTGCTGGTCAGGCCGTACAGCCGCTCTTCGGTGAGTCTGGAGACCTGCGGGTCGAGCCTGGACTGCGCCCAGCCGGCGGCCGCCTGCGTGACCGTGCGCAGCGCGGCGGCGCCCGCCACCAGCGCGAGACTGGGCAGCGCCGCCTGAACCCGTTCGGGCGTGGGGCCCTCGCGGAACAGCGCTTCGAGGACGCCGGTGGTGGCCAGCAGCCCGAAGGCGGTGAAGACGCCGCCCGCCAGGTTGAAGCCGACGGTGGCCGCGGTGTCGCGGGGGCTGGCCCGCCACGCCATCCGCATCGCCTGACCCACCAGAGCGGGCAGTCGCCGGGCGATGGTGAGGAAGCCGACCTCCGCCATCTTGTCGGTGTGGGCGTGCCAGTCGGAGAAGGAGATCTCGCCTAGTTCGAGGGGCTCGTCCGCCATACCCAGGAGTGTGACCGGCGCCACCGACAATTTCCTCCGGCCGGCGTCCGCGGGAGCCGTGCACCTGGTGGAGCCTGCCGCGTACACACGTGGCCGTTCCGATCACGCGACACGCCCGTGCGGGGACCTGCTCTCTACACATCCTTGACCCGCGGCGGATACATGCCCGAATGGCCATCTCGGCGCATGTGCGGGAAGCCCGCTCGGCCTAGCGTTGCGTCTGTGATCGACCGGCGGCGCACGCCTCGAACCCGGTGCTCCGGGTGCCCACACGCGTGGCGAGCGCAGCCGGTCGATCCACCCGGGACGTCGCGTTCGCAGATGGGCCTGGCCTCCTCGGAGGGGTGGGGGTCGTGGTCCGGCGGACGCGACAGCGGGCTCGAGCCGCGCAGGGCTCGAGCCCGCCCAGGCCTCAAGGACGGTCCTTGCATACACATCGCCATACATACCTCGGGGGACGCGGCGCCCTTGGCCTGCAGCCGGCACCCCCTTCACCGGGCGCCGTGACGTGCGGGGTCTTCGCCACCGCCTACGAACGCGGCGACCGTCCCGCGCTGATCGACCTGTGCGCCGGCCTCTTGTACGGCTACCGCAGGCTCGTCACCGAGGTGACCGCGGCCGCCTCGGGCCTGATCCGCAGGGGCGCCAGACCCGGCCAGGTGGTGGGCGTCCACGTCGACACCGTCGCGGCGCAGACGCTGGCCGTCCACACGGTGATCGCGGCAGGCGGGGCGGCCGCGCCGCTCGATCCGGCCCTGCCCGTCGCGCGGCTCGCCGAAAGGCTGTCGGACTGCGACGCGCGCATGGTGATCACGACTCCACGCCTGGCCGAGTCGGCGGTGAGGGCGGCGGACGAGTCCAGGGTGCGGCAGGTGATCGCGTTCGGCGACGCGCTCGGCACCGTCGACTTCGCGCGGCTCTCGCGGCTGGGCCCTGCGCCGCTGCCGTCGCTCGACCCCGCGACGCGGCCCGCGCTGCTGCCGGCCGACGGCAGCGCGCTCACCCACCACGACCTGCTCCGCGCGATGGGCGATCTGGACCGAGGCGTCGCCCTCACGGATGCGGACGTGCTGCTGGTGACCTGGCCGCCTGAAGGCAGCGGAGACCTGGTGGCGCTGGTCGGCCTCGCGGTGAGCAGGGGCGCCCTGGTGGTCGCCGCCCACGGCCTCGCGCCCGCGAACCTGGCCGGGACGCTGCACGACTTCGGCGTGACGGTGACGGCACTGGCGGGCGAGGGCGTGGAGCGACCGGGAAGAGAGCGCTCCCCGAATATGCCGACCTGTTACCCGCACATGCCTTGACGTCGCGGAGTGCGAAGTGGGTTGATTGCCCTACTGACAACGTTGTCACCGACCGTGGGTGAAGGAGCGGTGTGCGATGAGACGACGGTGGTTGGCGGCGATCACCATGGCGGCCATGCTCGGGCTGACGGCCTGCGGCGGCGGAGGCGGCACTGCGGCTCCGTCGGGTCAGGCCCCCAGCGCGGGTGGGGACGCCAAGAAGCAGGTGGAGGTCTTCTCCTGGTGGACCGGGCCAGGTGAGGCCGACGGCCTGAAGGCCATGAAGGAGATCTTCGAGAAGCAGAACCCCGGCCTCACCTTCTTCGACGCCGCGGTCGCGGGCGGCTCCGGCGACAAGGCCAAGGCGCTGCTGCAGTCCAAGCTCCAGGCCGACACCCCGCCCGACACCTTCCAGGGTCACGCGGGGGCGGAGCTGCAGGGCTACATCAAGTCGGGCGACCTGGAGGACCTGACCTTCCTCTACGACGAGCTCAAGCTCAAGGACGTCTTCCCCGCGCAGTTGGTCGAGCAGATCAGCTACGAGGGCAAGATCTACTCGGTGCCCGTCAACATCCACAGGTCGAACATCCTCTGGTTCAACCCGAGCGTCCTGAAGGAGGCCGGAGTCGCGGGCGCGCCCAAGACGATCGAGGAGTTCATCGCGGCCCTGGAGAAGGTCAAGGCCAAGGGCAAGATCCCGCTGTCCATCGGCTCGGAGTGGACCGTCACCCACCTGATGGAGAGCGTGCTGCTCGGCTCGCTGGGCACCGACGGCTACAACGCGCTGTTCAAGCCGGGCGCCAACTGGGGCTCGCCGGAGGTCACCAAGGCGCTGGAGAACTTCAAGACGATCCTGTCGTACGCGGGCGACCCGCAGGACGACTGGCAGCCGGCCGCCGCGCAGGTGGCGGAGGGCAAGGCCGCCTTCAACATCATGGGCGACTGGGCCTACGGCTACTTCCACAACCCGCCGGAGGGCGGCCTCGGCAAGAAGTCGAAGACCGACTTCGACTGGGCGGCCGCGCCCGGCACCGAGGGCACCTACCTGTGGCTGTCCGACAGCTTCACCCTGCCGAAGGGCGCCAAGAACAGGGACGGCGCGGTGGCGTGGCTGAAGGTGGCGGCGAGCAAGGAGGGGCAGGACGCCTTCAACCCGAAGAAGGGCTCCATTCCGGCTCGCAAGGACGCCGACGCCTCGCTCTACACCGACTACCTCGCCGACGCGCTGAAGGACTGGTCCTCCGACAAGCTGGCCGGATCCATCCAGCACGGCGTGGCCGTCAACCAGCCGTGGCTGGCCTCCATCAACGAGGCGGTGGGCCTGTTCATCGGCAGCAAGGACGTGGCCGCGCTGCAGAAGGGCCTCGTTGACGCCGCGGCGGCCAACGCCCAGTGAGGCCGGCACAGTGATGGCTAGGAGAGGCGGGCCCGCCCTGCGGCGGGCCCGCGCCTGGTTGCCGGGCCTGCTGCTGGTGGCCCCTTCGATCATCCTGATCGGCGTGTTCGTGTACGGCATGCTCGGCTGGAACTTCAGCCTGGCCATGACCGACAAGCACGACGAGGTCTCGGAGGGCTCGTTCGTCGGCCTGCGCAACCTCATCGACATCTGGGACCTGCCCCGATGGCACCTGTCGGTCAACCACGCGATCCTGTTCACCGTCGTGTTCGTGGGCGGGGCGCTGCTGCTCGGCTGGTTCCTCGCCTTCCTGATGGAGAAGGGGATCAAGGGCGAGGGCACGTTCAGGGCGATCTACCTGTTCCCCATGGCGATCTCGTTCGTGGCGACCGGCATCGTGTGGCGCTGGCTGATGAACTCGGGTCAGGGCGAGCGGGCGGTCGGGCTCAACCGGCTGTTCGACGTGATCGGCCTGCCCCAGTGGGCCTGGTTCAGGGACCAGGACTGGGGCATGGCCGCCATGGCCCTTCCGGCAATCTGGCAAATGTCCGGATATGTCATGGCGCTCTTCCTGGCGGGGTTCCGCGGGGTACCCGAGGAACTGCGGGAGGCCGCTCGGGTGGACGGATGCACCGAGTGGGGCGTCTACCGGCACATCGTGCTGCCGCTGCTGCGCCCGGTGACGCTGTCCGCGCTGATCATCCTCGGGCACATCTCGCTGAAGACCTTCGACCTGGTCATGGCCGTGTCGGGCAAGCAGATCATCACCGACGTGCCCGCCGTGTTCATGTGGGTGGCCGTCTTCGACTCCCACGATCCGGCCAAGGGCGCGACCATCGCCTCCTACATCGTGCTCAGCGTGGCGATCTTCGTGATTCCGTATCTGATCTGGTCGGTCCGCAAGGAGAGGCGCTCGTGATCCTCCGCCGTGGGTTGCTGATCGTCTTCGCGGTCATCTTCCTGATCCCGATCTACGTGCTGCTGGTCACCAGCTTCAAGCCGCTCACCGAGGCCAACCCCGCACAGGCGTGGAACCTGCCGCAGGTCTGGACGTTCGAGGCGTGGCGGGTGGCGTGGGAGAAGCTCGCGCCCGGCATCTGGAACAGCGTCCTGCTGGCGGTGCCGGGATCGCTGCTGTCGTGCGCGCTCGGCTCCATGAACGGCTACGTGCTGTCGAAATGGCGCTTTCCGGGAGCGGACGTGCTGTTCACTCTGTTCCTGTTCGGGATGTTCATCCCCTACCAGGGCGTGATGATCCCGCTGGTCCAGCTCATGGTGAACCTCGGCATCTACGGCGGGATCCCGGGGCTCGTGCTCGCGCACGTCGTCTACGGCATCCCGATCTGCACGCTGATCTTCCGCAACTACTACGTGACGATCCCCGACGAGCTGATCGAGGCGTCACGCGTGGACGGCGCGGGCATGCTGCGGACCTTCTGGTCGGTGGTGCTGCCCGTGTCCGGTCCCGCGGTCGCCGTGGTGATCATCTGGCAGTTCACCTCGCTGTGGAACGACTTCCTGTTCGCCGTCTTCCTCACCGGGCCGACGAGCTGGCCGACCACCGTCATGCTGAACAACATCGCGGGCGCGCAGGCCACGCCGTACAGCCAGCAGATGGCCGCGGCGCTGCTGGCCTCGATCCCGACGATGCTGATCTACCTGCTGCTCGGGCGGTTCTTCATGCGCGGGCTGATGGCGGGCGCGCTCAAGGGGTGAGCTCTCCCGAGACCAGCGCGTCGCCCAGCGGGGTGCGCGAGTAGACCACGCCGCGGCCCGCGCGGGCGCCGGTGATGAGACCGGCCCCGCGCAGGGCCGCGACGTGTTCGCCTACCGTGCCGAGCGCCTGCCCCATCACGGCCGCCAGCTGCGTCGTGGTGGCGGGCGTGGCCAGCTCGGCCAGGACGCGGGCGCGGGTGCGGCCCATCAGCCGCATCAACCCCTCCAGCCGCGCGCCCCCTCCCGCCTGCGTCGCGCCGACACCGCGAGCCGGATAGACCAGCGCGTACGGCCAGGCGTCGTCGAGGTAGACGCCCACCCGCGAGCCGAACACCGACGGCATGAACAGCAGGCCCCTGCCGTTGAGATCGCGTTTGACGAAGTCGCTCGCGAGGTCGCAGTCGAGGCCGCCGTCGCGCCAGCGGACCTGCGCGCTGAGATCGTCGAGCGCCGCCGCCCACCCGAACGTCGCCAGCCTGCCCGCCCTCCACACCACGTCACGCTCCATCACGGCGTGGAAGCGCGGCCACTCGGACGCGATGATCTCCTGCCACACCGCTTCGAGGGCGTCGGCGACCAGCCGTACGACCTTGGGGCCTTCGAGCGCCGCCCTCAGCTCGCGCGGAACGGTCAGCTGGGCGATCTCCTCGTGGGCGCGGTCCAGCGGGGTGGCCCTGAGCGCGGCCAGCTCCTTGTCGAACGGCACGCTCACGCCGGTGGGCGGGGGAGCGACGAAGTCCACGTTCCCCGATCCCCGATGGCCCGAGATCGCCTGGATCAGCGCCAGTCCGGGCCGGCCGAGCCGCCGGTACGGCTCCCGCCACCGCGCGGCCCATGCCTGCAGCGGGCCCGCGTTCACCCTGCCCTCGAGCACCCAGGTCGCGTGGACGGTCTCGATGAGGGGCGAGATGGCGAAGCGGCTGGCGGCGATGTCCTCCGGGCTGACCTCGATCCTGATCACCTTTCGGATATTCCCGAAAATGTCGCCTCATGTCGGGGCGTTCTCGAAGGTTGGCGCATGGAATCCAGCATGGATCAGGCGACCTTTCGCGACGTGTTCAGGGTCAGGGAGTTCAGGGTGCTGTTCGGCAGCTTCGCGCTGCTGGTCGGGGGCGACGGGGTCAAGATGCTGGCCCTGTCGGTCCTGGTCTTCGAGCGGACGGGCTCGCCGGGACTGTCCGCCGCCGCCTACATGGCGGGCTGGCTGCCCTACCTCGTCGGCGGGATGTTCCTGCTGTCACTGGCAGACAGGCTGCCGCCGCGCGGCCTGATGGTGGCGGGGGAGCTGGTCAGGCTCGTGGTGTGCCTGCTGCTGGCCTACGCGGGCCTGCCGGTGTGGGCCATGCTCGCGCTGATCCTGGTCAGCGGGCTCGGCCAGCCGGTGTTCGGGGCGGCACGCAACGCCATGCTCCCTGACGTGCTGCCGGGCGACGCCTTCGTGCTGGGGCGGTCGCTGATGGGGATGACCAGCGCGGGCGCGCAGATCGGCGGGCTGTCTCTGGGCGGCGGGATCCTCGCCGTGGCGGGGCCCGAGGGGGCGCTGGCGGTCACGGCGGGCATCTCGGCGGTGGCGGCGCTCGTGCTCAGGTACGGCCTGCCGGACACCCCGGCTCGGGGCGGGGCCGGGCGCGGCACGGTGCGCACGACGCTGCGGGTGAACAAGGTCCTGCTGGGATCGCCCGGCGTGCGGGGGCTGCTGCTGGCGATGTGGGTGCCGCCGATGTGCCTGGCGGGGGCCGAGGCGATGGTCGTGCCGTACCTCACCTCGGCGGGGAGCGCGACCGGAGCGGGGCTCGCGCTGGCCGCGGCGGCGGTGGGGATGGCGGCGGGGGAGTTCGCCGTGGGCCGCTTCGCCGCGCCCGCGCTGCGGGAGCGGCTGTCGTTCCCGCTGGCGGCGGTGATGGGGGTGCCGTGGCTGTTCTTCGTGGCCGAGCCGGGACTGCCGGTCACCGCGGTGCTCGCGGCGCTGTCGGCGGGGTGCCTGGCCTACCAGCTGGGGTTGCAGCGCCGCTTCCTGGAGGCGGTGCCCGAAGCGGTCAGGGGCCAGGCGTACGGCCTGCAGTCGGCGGGGCTGATGACCGGCCAGGCGGTGGGGGCGGCGATGATCGGCGGAGTGGCGGAGCTGGCGGGCTCAGGCCCCGCGATGGCGGCCTCCGGGGCGGTCGGCATCCTCGCCGCCCTCGCCCTCGCCCGCGCCCTGACCCCCGCCCGGGACCCCAGGGGGCTCAGCTGATCGAGGGTCCGATCTCGCCCGACCCGCGCGCGATCAGGCGCACCGGTTGCATGATCCGCTCGACCGGCCCCGCGTCCCCCGCGATCCTCCTGAACAGCAGCTCCGCCGCCACCCTCCCCAGCCCCGCCGGATCCTGCGCCACCACGCTCACCCCTGGGGTGAGCAGATCCGCCAGCTCGAAGTCGTCGAACCCGATCAACGCGATCCGCCGCCCGCCCAGCGCCCGCAGCGCCGTGACCGTGCACCGGCCGTTGCCCGTGAACAGCGCGGTGGGCGGGTCGTCCATCCCCGTCAACCGGTCCAGAACCCCCCGCATCCCCTCGAGCGTCGGCTGGGCCATCGAGATCAGCCGCTCGTCCACCAGATCGCCGAGCGCCTCCCTGTACCCGCGCTCCCGCTCGGCCGCCGTGAAGATCCCCGGGCTGTCACCCAGGAAGGCCACGCGCCGGTGCCCGTGCGCGAGCAGGTGCTCCACGGCCAGCCGCGCCCCGCCCGCGTTGTCGCACAGCACCGTGTCGACGTCGAGCTCCGGTCCCGCCGGCCGGTCCACGAAGACGGCGGGCGTGCCGGCGTCCAGCTCGGCCCGCAGGTAGGAGTGGTCCCTCCCGGCGGGCACCACGATGAGGCCGTCGACCCTGCGCGTGCAGAAGGTGAGCACCAGCTCCTTCTCCCTGGACGGCTCCTCGCCCGAGGAGCCGCTGAGCACCAGGGAGCCGTGCTTGATCGCGACCTCCTCGACGGCTCTGCTCACCCCCGAGTAGAAGGGGTCGCCGACGTCCTCGATGACCAGGCCGATGCTCGACGTCCTGCCCTGGCGCAGCACCCTGGCGCTCTCGTTGCGGCTGTAGCCGAGGCGCTCGATCGCCGTGCGCACCCGTTCGGCGGTGGCGGCGTTCACACCCGGCTCGTCGTTCACGACCCGGGAGACGGTCTTGAGCGCGACCCCCGCCGCCGCCGCGACATCCTTCATCGTCGGTCTCACACGAGGATCATTTCCCATGCGCGCCGGCTTGACAACGTTGTCAGGCCGGCAGGCCCGTCAGCACGTATGCGATCTTCCGCTCTTCGGGGGCGGTCGCTCGGCTGGTGAGGGCGGCATGACAGAGTGGGGGCCGCTATGTCGCTGAGATCCGCCCTCCTCGTCGCCGGGCTCGTGCTGGCCGCGCTCAACATGCGACCCGCCATCGCGGGCGTCTCGCCCCTCCTCGACCAGATCATGACCGACGTGGGCCTCACGCCCGCCGGCGGTGGCGCGATCACCACCGTCATGGTCGTCTGCCTCGGCCTGTTCGGCCCCGTGGCCCCGCTGCTGGCCCGCAGGATCGGGCTGGACCGCACGCTGCTGGTCGCCCTGCTCATCCTGGCCGCGGGCGTGGTGGTCCGCAGCCTGGACGGTGCGCCCGCCCTCTACACGGGCGCGGCCGTCGCGGGCACCGCCATCGCGATCATGAACGTGATCATGCCGGGCGTGGTCAAACAGCACTTCCCGACGAAGGCGGGCGTGCTCACGTCCATCTACGTCTCCGCCCTGGTCGGCGGCGCCGCGGCCGCCTCCGCGCTGATGATCCCGCTCGAACGCCTCACGGGGTACGGCTGGCGCGGCGTCTCCGCCCTGGTCGCGCTGCCCGCCGTGGCCGCCGCGCTGCTCTGGCTGCCTCAGGCGTTCGGCAGGCAGGTGGCGCCCGCCAACGGCCCGCGGCCGTTCGCGGCGCTGATGAGGAGCCCGCTGACCTGGAAGCTGACCGCGTTCATGGGCATCCAGTCGCTGACGTTCTACGTGATGCTCGCCTGGCTTCCGACGATCTTCCTGGAGGCGGGCATCCCGGCCGAGCACGCGGGCTTCCTGCTGGCCATCTCGAACCTCTCCCAGGTCGCCGCCACGCTGGCCGTTCCCGTCCACGCCGAGCGGAAGAAGTCGCAGGCAGGGCACGTGGCCGCCGCCGCGCTGCTGACCATCGTGGGTTACGTGGGCGTGCTGCTCGCCCCCACCACCGTGCCGTGGCTGTGGATGATCGTGCTCGGCGTCGGCCAGGGCGCGTCGCTGGCGCTGGCGCTGCTCATCATCACGTTGCGCGCCCCCGACCCCTCGTCGGTGACCGCGCTGTCGGCCGTGGCCCAGTCGGTCGGCTACGTGCTGGCCGCGCTCGGCCCGCTGCTGATCGGGATCCTCAGGCAGGTGTCGGGAGGGTGGACGCTGCCGTTGCTCGCCGGTCTGGTGGCGTGCGTGGTTCAGCTGGTCGTGGGCGTACGGGCGGGGCGTCCTCTGCTATCTTAGGTAAGGCTAACCTTTTCTCGAGAAGGGCTTTGCCGTGCCGCTCGCGGAGCTGACCGGAGTGCTGGAGCGCGTCGCCGCCGAGCGGGGCGGGGTGCTCGGCGTCGAACCACGTCTGGTGGTCGAGCCCGACGAGTCGTGGACGCCGCTCGGCGAGCTCACGCGGGAGCCGTACACGCTTTTGAGTTCGCTGATCGACCAGACCGCCGGTCTGTACAACGCGCCCCGGCACGTGGGGGCGGCGCTGCTGTGGAAGACGCTCGGCTACTGGCTCACGTTCCCTATGGCCGTCGGCTGGGCGCTCAACAGGCAGGCGCCCGTCATGCGGCACGAGGACATCTACTTCAAGCGGTCCGACGCGGGGGTGACCATCGCGGCCACCTCGGTGTCGGTCGCCGACAGCGCGGAAGCGATCCGCGCTGCCCTGCTGCAGGCACACGAGCCGCTGGTCAACGCGATCAGTGGGCAGGCGAGGGTGGGCAGGCGGACGCTGTGGGGCTCCACGGCCGAGGCGTTCGCGCATCCGATGACCGTGGTGGTCAAGGCCGACTACATGGGCCTGCTGCGCGAGGTGGGGCGGCCCGTCGACGGCCTGCTCGAACAGACCGCCGACGGCTACCGGCGCAGGACCTGCTGCCTGTGGGTCACGCTCCCCGAGGCCGAGGCCTGCACGACCTGCTGCGTGCTGCGGGAGTCGTGCGCGGCCTGAGCTCAGGCCACCTCTTCCATGGCTGCGGCGTCGGCCATGGGCTCGGGGTCGATGGGGCGCAGTTCGTCGGCGTAGCTCACCGAGACGCGGCGCATCAGGCCCGTGTCGTCGATGGAGTACTGCCCGAGCCGCCACAGCGGCGGCGAGTAGGCGTGGATGGACACGCTCTTGTCCACCGCGCCCGTCAGCCGGTGGATGTGGTCGGGTCCGAAGTGGAACGACTGTCCCTCGGCGACGACGGTCTCCAGGTGCTCGCCGCCGATGCGCGGGTTGCACTCCAGCAGCGCGCCCTGCACCACGTGCACCGCTCCGGAGGAGATGTCGTGGTCGTGCCAGCCCGTGTCATCCTCGGGACGCCAGCAGAGCAGCCACACATCGACATAGGCGTCGCGGTAGAGCGAGGCGTAGTGCCGGCCGCCGTCGGCCGGGAACTCCACCTGGTCCTGCCACTGGGCAGGATTCGCGGCCAGGTCGTCGACCAGCTCGCGTAGTTCCCGCCGGTCGAGTGCGCGGGCGGGAAGGTTGGTGCTCACGTGCGTTTACTCCTTTCGTCCTCATTCACGAGACATGCGGTGCTGTCGTCCCCGACAGGAGGCGGCGCGGGTTGGTGACCCTGATGGCGTGCGCGGCCGCCTGGCCGATGCCGGGGCCGTCCTTGAAGGCGGTGGCGTACGGCGCGTCCGAACCGTTCACCACGACGTCGATGCCGAGCTCGCGGATGATCGCGTCGATCGCGCGCGGGCCGTACGAAGAGGTCTCCACGAACAGGCCTGGGTCGACCTGGCCGCGGCCGCCGCCCCTGGCGATGAGCCGCTCGGAGTGCAGCGGCGCGAGCCCGGCCAGCAGCGCGAAGCAGACCCGCAGGCGCGGGTGCCTTGGGCGCACCACCGCGCGGAAGTGGTACCACGCCGCGTGCATCTGCTGCACGTACGGCACGAGCGCGGGCCACCACCCCGGCCGGTCGAGCTCGGCCGCGGCCGGTCCCGGGTGGACGAACAGCGGCAGGTCGCGCGAGGTGAGCACCTCGAGCAGCCGGTCGTCGGGCTCGGCGGTCGCGGGGATCTGCAGCCCGGCGAAGCCGCGGTCGAGGTCGGCGGCCAGCCGGTCGGGGTCGACCTCGCTGTGGCAGGTCGCCGCCCACGCGCCGTACGGCTCCGGCAGCTTCAGCGCGCCCTCGTGGTAGGCGTCGATGAGCGGCCACGCCTCCTCGGGCGGCAGCGACTCGATGCCGAGCGGGCTGGACAGGGAGACGAGCGCGAGCTCCAGCCCCGTGGTGTCGCGATCGGCGTGGTCGGCGGGGTCGACCTCGTACGGCGGCTCGCCGTCGAGGATCAGCGTCCAGCCGTCGAGGTAGGGCGGCGTGGTGCGGGCGCGGAGCGCGTCGACGAACGACGGGGTCCACAGATGCTGATGCACATCGATGCTCACGGCCACACCTCCCTCTATTTCCTACTCACAATACAGGTAAACCTGGGCCCATCTTGTGAACCGTTTCAGTGATGCGATTCAGTGAACCGCTTCACCCCCGCCGTTGTCAATGGCTGAGTACGCTTGGCGAATGGCCAGAAAGCGAGCGACCATCAAAGAGGTCGCGCAGGCGACCGGCCTGTCACCTGCAGCCGTCTCCTACGCGCTACGCGGACTCCAGGTCTCGGAGGAGACCATGGAGCGCGTCCGCGCGGCGGCGGCCGAGCTCGGCTACGAAGCCGACCCCATAGCGAGAGCCCTGGCCAGCGGCCGCACCGGCATGATCGGCCTGCTCTGCGGCTCGCTCGAAGACCTCTGGCAGCAGTCCCTCGCGGTCGGCATCAGCAGGGGCCTGCGCGAGAAGGACCGCTACGCGCTGATCCTCGACGCGGTCGGCGACCCAGGCCGCGAGCGTGTCCTCGCCCAGCAACTGCGCGACCAGCGCGTCGACGGCCTCATCGTGCAGCCCGTCGACCCCGCCGCGCCGTTCTGGGCCGACCTGTGCGAGTCGGTGCCGGTCGTCGCGATCGGCGACGGGCTGCCAGGCACGGCGGGCGAGGTGGTCTTCGACAACAGGAGCGGCGTCACGCTCGCCCTCGAACACCTCAAGCGGCTCGGCCACCGCAGGATCGCGGTGCTCACGCCCACGGGCGCCCGCACCCCCGACAGGCCCGCGGACGTCCACGCCAGCGCCGAGGCCGACAGGCTCGGCCTCGACATCGAGGTCGCCCCCGCGCCCTACGGGCTCACGGGCGCCACCGAGGTGGCCCGCGAGGTGCTGGCCGACAAGCGCCACACGGCGGTGTTCTGCTTCTCCGACTCCATCGCCTACGGCGTCTACGCGGCGGCGGCAGAGCGCGGCCTGTCGGTGCCGGATGACGTGTCGGTGATGGGCTACGACGACCATCCCATGTCGGGCCTGCTCACCCCCGGCCTCACCACCGTCGACTGGAACCTCGACGGCATCGTCCGCGCCGCCGTACGCCTGATGGCGGCGGCCGCCGACGGCGCGGCCCGCCGCCGCAGGGTCGTCCAGCAGCCCACGCTGCGCGAACGCGGCTCGGTGCGGCGGATCAGCCGCTGATCAGGCGGAGTTCGGCTCTGGCCGCGTCGAGGTCGGTGTCGAGTGGCCGGTCCCTGTCGCCAGGGGAGCCGCGCTGGGCCAGCGCGCGCCGGGCGGCGACCAGCTCGCAGGCCAGCACGATCTCCAGCGGCTCCACGCAGCGCAGCGCGGCCCGAGCCGCCTGGGTGGCGAAGCTGGCGTGGTCCTCGGTGCCGCGCGAGATGACCGCCGTGCCGCCCGTCACGGGCGCCGACAGCAGGCGCAGCTCCGCGAGGGCGTCATGGGCGACGTACTCCAGGATCATCGCGCCCGACTCGCCCTGCCGTCCCGCGAGGAAGGGGAGCAGCCCCGTGTAGGCGGGCTCCATGAGCGTGGCCAGCCTCGCGGTCGCGAGCTGCGCGGCCGGAACGAGCGCGGCGCGCAGCGTGTCGAGTGCCAGGGCGATCGGCGCGGCGTGGAAGTTGCCGTTGTGCCAGGCGAGTCCGCCGTCGAACAGAGGGTTCTCGTTGGCGGCGTTGAGATCCACCTCGACGGCCCGCACCGCCCGTGCCAGCGCGTCGACGGCCGCTCCGTGCACCTGGGCGAAGGCGCGGAAGCCGTAAGGATCCTGGACCCTGACCGCCTCCTCGGAGGCGAGCAGCCCCCGCAGCCGCGCGGCCACCTCCGCCTGCCCCGGCTGAGGCCTCGCCTCGTGCACGGCGCGCGCCAGCGGTTCGGCAGAGGCGTTGACCGCGGTGAAGGTACGCGCCGCCACGCCGACCGCCGCGTCGAGCAGCAGTTTCATCTCGTGGACCGCGAGCGCCGCGTCGGCCAGCGTGGCCGCGCCCGAGCTGATGAACGGCAGCGCGTCGGCCGACGACAGTTCGAAGCGCGGGCCGGGCCCTGGACCACGCCACTCGCGCTCGCCCAGCAGGCACAGCGCGGTCGTGGCCAGCGCGGTCAGGTCGCCCGTGCCGATCGCGCCATAGGTGCGCGCCGGCGGAGTGTGGCCGCCGTTGATCGCCTCGGCGAGCGCGGGCAGCAGCGCGGGGTCCACGCCCGAGCCGCCCGCGAGGAGCTGGTTCAGCCGGACGACGAGCATCGCCCTCGCCCGTTCGGCCGAGACGAGGGGGCCGGCGCCGCCCGCGTGACTGCGCAACAGGTCGAAGCCGCCCTCCTCGACCGAGGTGTCCTTGTTGGCGCCGACACCCGTGCTCTGGCCGTACACGGGGCCGGTCAGCGACCGCGCCGTACGCCAAGCGGCCCGGGCCCGATCGAGTGAAGCGATCGAGACCGGGCCTCCTGTGGCCACCTGCGCGCAGGTGAGGTTGGTGCCGTCGAGCTCCATCAGTCGGGAAGGACCAGGCTGAGCACCCAGCTCACGATGGAGACCACGATCGCGCCCCAGAAGGCGGGCCAGAATCCGGTGACGTGGAAGGGGACGTCGAGCTGCTGGGACACCCAGCTCGTGAGAAGCATGAGGCCCGCGTTGACGACCAGGGCGAACAGCCCCAGCGTCAGCACGTAGAAGGCGCAGCCGATCGTCTCGATGATCGGCTTGATCACGGCGTTGATCAGACCGAAGATCAGCGCCACGACGAGCAGCGTGCCCCAGTACTTGGCCGTGCCCGTCGAGGTCGTGATCGCGACCCCGCTCACGAGCTGGGTGGCGACCCAGAGAGCTGCCGCCACAACGAGAACTCTGATAATGAACTTCACGCCACAGGATCCTCGCATCTCTGATCGGCGATTCGGTAGAGCCGCGACGTCACCTTCGGCCCCGGTGTCCTGCGATGACTCTAAGTAGTCTGGAGAAGGCGTTACCGAGGCGACATCGCGGGGAAGAGCCCTCCTGGGGAGGGAGTGACATGGACAGTGGAGAACTCGAGACGCTGCCGACGATCGAGCTGCACGAGCGGGCGGTCCACTATGCCGTACGCCACGGGGACTTCGCGTTCATCTGGGACCTGCTCAAGGCGATCCCCGCGGCCGAAGCGGCGAGCGGTCACGGAGGCGAGGTCGTCAACGACCTCAGTCACCTGTCCGCCCTGCTCAGCGACGCCATGGCCTCAGGACACGGAGACCTGGGGGAGGCGCTCAAACCGCTCTACGTCGACTACCTGACGAAGCACCCCGACGCCTAGCCCGCCAGCCTGGTCTCCACACCGTGGTCGGTGAACCCCGGGGTGGTCGTCACGCGCCCGTCCGCGCCCACCACCATGCTCTGGTACGGCCGGCCCGCGGCGAGTTCCCTCCCGAAACGCCTGGCCCTGGCCGTGCCCATGGCGTGCATGGCAGCGGCGTAGGCTCCGGCGGCGCCCAGGTCGGGGCCGACCACGCACACCCACGCCCTGCCGTCGCCCGCGTACTGTGCGCCACCCGCGGTCGCCACGGCCGCGTCGTGGGCGAAGAGCACCCTGGTGGTGACGCCGTCGTAGGGGTCACGCATGCCCACCCTCCAGCGGCGGCCTGGCGCCGAGGAACCGCGCACCCGCGTCCCGCTGCCCGCGGTCACCCGGTGGTCGACCGCGCCCGCGGTGGCCAGGGCGCGCGACAGGCGCTCCACGGCCCAGCCTCGCACGTAGGTCACCGGGTCGAGCCTCTCGCCCCAGCCGCCCGGTTCCTCGCTCAGTTCGTCACACCTGCGCAGGGCCTCGACGACCTCGGGGATCCGCTCGACGGCCCGCCCGTTCTCCCCGGCGGGATGGAAGGCGTCCTCCACCCGGCGCAGCCAGGCGAACGCGTCGTCCAGCAGCGGCGCCAGCTCCCGTTCGGGGAGTGCCGTGCGGATGTCCACGCATACGGGCAGGTTCATCACCATCTGGACACGAGCGGTACCAGGAAAGGTCATGCGGTCACCGTCCCATGGGGGGCATAACGCCCGGCTAAGCCCTTGACCGGAGCTTGGTCAACGCGCCCCTGACATAGCGGACGAAGCCTCGCGGGCCGTACACGTGGACCTTGCGCTGGGAGATGTCGGGCACCAGGCGGCGCAGACCCGAGGCGCTGACCGCCTCCTTCGCCCTGGGGTCGTGCTCGGTGCCCTCCACGAGCACCACGGGCACGCCGAGCTCGCGCAGCTCGCGCGCCTGCTGGGCCTCGCGGGGGTCGCGGGCGCGGTAGAGGACCAGCGTGCTTTCCGGGTCCTTCACCCTGGCGGCGATCGTGGCGGCGCCCACGCCTTCGGCGATCAGCAGCGTGGACGTCCTCGGCTCGGGCCTGCGCTGCCACAGCAGCACCGCCAGCGCCGCGCCGTACAGGAGGAAGGAGCCCGCCCTGCTCTGCCCCGTCACGTACGCCGGCGAGACCAACTGGTGGACCACGAGCAGCGCCCCCGCCAGACAGGCCGCCCACCTGAGGCTGGGGTGCGGCCGCTCCTGCCGGTTCCAGCGCGCCGCCACCAGGCCGAGCACCACCAGTACGGCGGCGCCGACATGGGCGGTCGGGAGCCACGGATAGCTCCAAGCGGGGTGAATTGCTCCAAAGTGTCCCACTGCCGCGCCAGACCAGAAGAGCACCGGCGGGAGAGACTGGGTGCTGGTAGTCATAGAAGAGACAGTCTGCGAAGTACATGAGAGTTGCCTGAAGAGAACATGGGTAAATCCGAAGTTCTGGTTGTGGACGACGAACCCCAGGTGCGCGACGCGATCAGCAGGGCACTCCGCGTCCAGGGATACCGGGTCGCCAGCGCGCCCGACGGGCCGACCGCGCTGGCCGTGGCCGCTGTGGACCGCCCCCACCTGATCGTCCTCGACGTCATGATGCCGGGCATGGACGGCCTCGAGGTCTGCCGCCGCATGCGCGCCGAAGGGGACAGGACGCCCGTCCTCATGCTGACGGCGCTGTCCGGCGTGGGCGACAGGGTGGAGGGGCTCGACGCGGGCGCAGACGACTACGTGGTCAAGCCGTTCGCCCTCGACGAGCTGTTCGCGAGGGTGCGCGCGCTGCTGCGCCGTTCCAACTCCTCCGGGGGAGCGCTGGAGTTCGCGGGACTCGCGCTGAACACCGAGAGCCGACAGGCTCGGCGCGGCGGCAGGGTCTTCGACCTGACAGGGACGGAGGCGGCGCTGCTCGAACTGCTCATGCGCAACGCGGGACAGGTCCTCACCAGAGAGGTCATCCTGGAACGGATCTGGGGATACGACTTCACACCAGGCTCCAACTCGCTGGAGGTCTACATTCGCTACCTGCGGCGCAAGACCGAACACGACGGAGAGCCCCGGTTGATCCAGACGGTGCACGGCCTCGGATACGTGTTGAGGGAGTCATGAGGCTTCATCTAAGGCTCGCGCTCGCGGCGGGCATAGCGGCGGCGCTCTCGGTCCTGCTCGTCCTCGGCGCCGCCTACTACGTCACCTGCCGCAGAGCCGAGAGCGTCATGGGGCAGATCGGGCGCTGGCAGGCGGAGTTCGGCTGGCCGTTCCTCGCCGTGGCGGTGGGCGGACTGGTCATCGCGGCCGTCTTCGGGTGGCTGGCCGCCCGCGCATCGCTCCGCCCCCTGTCGACCCTCACCGCGACGGCCTCCAGGATCGCCGTCACCAGAGACCTCGGACTACGCATCGACGTGGCCCGCGACGACGAGATAGGGAAGCTGGCGGCCAGCTTCAACACGATGCTGGACGCGCTGGAGCGCTCGGCCAAGGCGCAGAAGCAACTCGTCGCCGACGCCTCACACGAGCTGCGCTCGCCGCTGACCGCGGTCCGGACCAACGCGGAACTCCTGGTGCGCGGGGACGTGCCGGCCGAGGAACGCGACGAGGTGGGGCAGGCGGTCGTCTACGGGCTCGAGGAGCTGAGCGGGCTGGTGTCGGACCTGGTTGAACTGGCCAGGGACGAGGAGCCCGTGGCGCTGGTGGAGGACGTGCGGCTCGACGAGATCGTCACGCACGAGGTGACCAGGGCGGGGCTGCACTGGTCGGCGACCAGGTTCACGGTGTCGGTGGAGCCGACGGTGGTGCGGGGAGTCCCCGACCGGCTGGCGCGCGCGGTCGGGAACCTGCTGGACAACGCGGCCAAGTACGGGGCGCCGGAGGAAGCGGTGGAGGTGACGCTGCGGGACGGGGTGCTGGAGGTTCGGGACCACGGGCCGGGCATTCCGGTGTCGGACCTGCCGTTCGTCTTCGACCGGTTCTACCGGTCCGGTGAGGCACGGGCCAAGCCGGGGTCGGGACTGGGGCTGGCGATCGTACGGCAGGTCGTGGACAGCCACGGGGGGACTGTGTCGGCGGTCTCGGTACCGGACGGAGGGACACTGGTTCGCCTGATCCTCCCCGCGATGGCGTAACCCTGCACAGCACCCACGCCTTTCTCGCGCCCCGCGTTTCGCGCCCCTGGCCTTCGCGTGCCCTTGGCCTTCGCACCCCTCGCCCTGTGGGGTCCTGGGAACCCACGCGGTCCCGGGAACGCCCTGGGAACCTCTTGTCACCTGGGATCCCGTCGCCCCCTCGATGCCGGTGGCGGGTCGGCCGGGTCAGTCAGGTCCTTTGGGCGCCGCCGTACCCCATGGTGGGCGGAGGAAAGTCGGCCGCACGAGGCCCGGATACTCCCGGTAGGTTTACCGGCATGGCTAACGTGCGTGTTGAGCGGACAGATGATGGTTTCGTGGCGACCAACGCCCGCGGTGCGCGGGTCGAGATCGGCGGTGGCGACCAGGACGGCGTCTTCACCCCCGTCGAGCTGCTCCTGGCCGCCGTCGGCGGGTGCAACATCGTGACCGTGGAACCGCTCACGGCCAAGCGAGGGCACCGCCTGCTACGGCTGGCGATGACGGTCGAGGCGGAGAAGGTCGAGCCCAGCAAGCTCGGCCCGATCACCGTGACCTACGACGTGGAGGTCCCCTCCGAAGAGGCCGACGAGGTATTCAGGGCCGTGGCCGAACGGGTGGAGGAGAAGCACTGCACGGTCAGCCGTTCCCTCAGGGAGGGCACGGAGGTCCGCTTGGAGCTCCCCTAGGCTGATTAGGGCGATAATCGACCCTGGTATGACGCGTCCGTTGCATTCGCCTCTGTAACGTTGAAGCAGGTCAAGGGTGCTGCGACTGACTTGCAGAGCTTTTGCCGAGGCGGACGCGGAGGGGGACCGTCGTCTGCTGAGCGGGACCGCCGACACTTCGGGGGAAGGTGTCGGCCTGGACCGCGGTAGATCGGGGCCGGATGGTTTTGGGGGAAACCGTCCGGCCCCGATTCATGTGTACTGTCTTGGGGTGCACAAGCTCCTCCTTGACTGTGACCCTGGCATCGACGACGCTCTGGCCATCGCGCTGGCAGCGGGTTCTCCCGAGATCGAACTGGTCGGCATCACCACCGTCGGCGGCAACGTCAGCCTCGACCTGACCACCGCCAACGCCCTCGCGCTCCGCGAGTTCTACCGACTCGGCGACGTCCCGGTCACCCCGGGCAGCGCCGGAGCCCTCCTCGGGGCCGGAGTCCGCGCCGAATCCATCCACGGCGCCACCGGCCTGGGCGGCGTCACCCTTCCCGCGCCGGTCAACGGGGTCGCCGACGGGCACGCCGTCGACTACATCATCGAAACCCTCCGCTCGGCGCCCGGCGAGATCACCCTCGTCGCCGTGGGCCCGCTCAGCAACATCGCTCTCGCCGTACGGCGTGAGCCCCGCATCGTCGAGTGGGTACGCGACTTCGTGATCATGGGTGGCTCCTACACCCGCGGCAACCACACGCCCGCCGCCGAGTTCAACATCAAGGCCGACCCCGCGGCGGCATCGATCGTGTTCGACGCGGGGTGGCAGGTGACCATGGTCGGCCTCGACGTCACCCTGACCGCCGTCGTCACCGAGTCGATCCTGGACCGGATGCGATCCTTGGGCCGGCTGGCCGACCTCGTGGTGCCGATCTCCCAGTTCTACGGCGTCGTGAAGGCCGACGGCGGCCCCGCCATCCACGACGCGGTCGCCGTCGCGCACGTCATCGACCCCACCCTGCTGACCCTCGTCCCCGCCGTCGTGAACGTCGAGACGGTCGGGACGTACACGGCCGGCATGACGGTCACGGACTTCAAGGTAGAAGGGCGTGTACCGAACGCCGCCGTGGCGGTCGACCTCGACGTGGACCGCTTCTGGAAGCTGATGCTGGAGTCGTACGAGAGGCTGGCGGCCAGGATGGCGTGATGTGCGAGTGGTGGTTGGCTGCTGCTACAGTTACACCTGTCGCAAGCGCCGCTAGCTCAGTTGGTTAGAGCAGCTGACTCTTAATCAGCGGGTCCGGGGTTCGAGTCCCTGGCGGCGCACAGACAAAACCCCAGCTCGGTATACCTGAGCTGGGGTTTCTTCGTTGGACACCCGGCGTGAGTGTTAGCAGTGCAGTAGCTCGCCTAGCGGTGCTCGCGGTGCGGTCGTGCTCATCTGCGCCGGATCTGGCAGATCGTCGATCTTGACACAGTGTATGTCCGTGATTGGGGTGGACGTCCCGACGAAACGTGACTGTCCACTGACTCACTGGAGTCGGCCTTCACGTAACAGGGTGACGGGACCACCCGATCTCGCCGTACCCCATGGACCGCGCTCTATAGGGCGGGAAGGTCGTACACAGTGACCGGGATGCCGTGCTCGACCAGGCGGCGGGTGATGAGTGGTTCGATCCGGTCCCAGCTGCCGCCGGCCAGCCCCGCGCCGATGCGCGGCATGTGCACGTTCGCGCCGAGCTCCACGGAATGGGACGCGAGCGTCTCCAAGCAGCGATCGAGGGCGTCATATCGGATGGGCGGGCCGTCCTCGGTCGCCCGGACACCGTGTTGGCCGATCATGTTCGCCACCCAAAGATCCGGTCCGACCTCGACGAGTTGGACGGTGCCCAGTACAAAGCCTTCACCTGAGCGGTGCCACGCGCGGTAGCCGTCCTCAGGCTCCGGCCAACGCTCGGAGAGGGCGACGACGAAGCCGCGCCCCCAGCGGCCGAGGTCGTCGCATTTTCCGACCTCGCCCGCTGATTCGCTCGATGGGGCGCGGGTGCCCACGTTGCGAACATGCCCGCCACGTGATGGCAGGGATCGGGCAGGCGGACATCTGTAAGCGGCCATGAGAATGTCCTGGTCAGCGGACATCTGTGTCCAGGTAGACGGACATAGAGGTCCAGGCTTGCGGACCTCGGAATCGGAAATCCCGGTCGATGGCCAGATGAATGTCTCGACCTCTCCTCTCCAACGCAAAGGAACACCTGCCACGATTCCCTCTCATCGTGCTCGATCACCTGCGAGGCGGCCTTCCAGAAGTACAGCCCGGACGCGCTCTCCGTGCTCGCCCCGCCGCAATCCAGTGCGCGTGTTCTAGAGCCGGGCTGTGCAGCGGTCGCACTTGGCAGGCGGCACCGGCCGCACATCGCTCCAGCCCACCTCCCTGACGATCTCGGCGCGCCAGGCAGCGCCCTTGGGAGTCAGGTCTTGCTCCCCGAGCAACCGGCCAGTCCTGCGGTCGATCACGAATTGCCCCCCCGTGAATTGGAGGGCCAGCCCGTCGAGCCCGAACGTCCCGGGAATGTCGTCGACCACCTTGACGTCCGGCGAATTCGCCAGGAGAAGATAGGCGGCAGCCCTGGTGCCAGGCGTCGCTGGTGAGTCGATGAGCCGTGAGACGGCCAGCCTGAGCCACGCCTCGCGCTCGGCTGCCCTCTTCGAAGAATCAGTCGTGTTTCGTCTTGACCCGCGACCCGTTCGGGTTGCCCTCCCGGTGGCAGATGTGAACGTGGGCAGCCCGGCATTCGCCGCAGAGCGCGTCCTCTCGAAGGTGCAGATCAACCAGGTGAAGACTGGTCAGTTCCCCGATCCGGAAGCCTCCATCAGCCAGCTAGGTGACCACCATCCTGTCCCTGGCCGTCCCGAGCTCCTCCAGCAGCGCCTGCCTGGCGCCCTCCGGAGTCATCTTGGGATGGCGCTTCACGCGGCGCTTCGGTCGAAGCGGGTTGGCTGGCATCTCCCGAAGCACATGCCCGAGAAACGCCCTCTGCCGATCGGCCTTCGTCGGCAACCGGGACCCGCTCAGGACCTCGCCGAGCTCCTTGTTGATCCCCAGGGTTGCAGCCTGGAAGAGGTAGAACCGCTTCAAAGCGGCAGTAGCCGTGTCCAATGTGCTCTGTCGATAGGGCTTCTTCCCCACCCGCCACGGCGAGCCGAACGGGCCGGCGAACTCCGCGCCTACCGCCCCCATGTAGCGGCAGACATCTCGGAACGACGCAGTCTCTGACGCGAGTTCCTCCTGGCCGAGCCACCGCAGATGATCGACCAGCAGATACGCGTAGGTCCTCGCCGTACCCACCTCAAGCGACCGGAGAAGCCCATCCGCTGCTTCATGGATGAAGCCGTCCGGCCCGACGATCGTGTATCCGGACCCGGCCATCGCGCCGACGAACTTCCTGAACCCCTCAGGTCGTCGATCACAACCCTCAGTGGCTTCATAGGGAACCCGCACCCACAGTGACGTATCGAACACACATGGCGATCATGCCCAGTTAACGTAGCAGCGACGTTCCCAGGCGGCTGTTAGGAAGACGTAAAGATCACTACAGGTGCAGGCTGGTTATGTTGCACACGTGGCAGATGATCCGCGGTCCTTCGCCGAGAGGAGCGGTCGCGTCGCCGGCCACGTAGGAGATCACAGTCGGGACTCTACGCTCGCCCGCCGACAGAACGCGGGCTCGTCGAGGCGGCACCAGGCGTTCGGGCCGGGGATCGGCCCACGCCGACGTCTGTCTCGCCGACCGGCGGTTCGAGCGTGGCCGATGCTCACTGCTCCGCTACGTTCGGTCGAGCGCCGATGGGATAGCGCCGGCATCCTGGCGAGGGGGCCAGCACGTGGGCGGTCGCGGTGAACAGCGGCTGAGGTAGCCGATCGGGCGCGAACCACTTCCAGGAGGCGAACACCTCCGGTTCGGTGACCCGAGCGCTGGTACGGCCCGCGGTCATGGCCACGGCCGCCGTCACCCGGGCTCTCCCTCCCTGGCTGTCCAGGATCACGGTGGTGACCAGCGGCAGGCTCGCATCGTGGATGCCGGTCTCCTCGGCGAGTTCTCTCACGGCAGCCGCCTCGAAGGTCTCTCCGGGCTCGACGGCACCGCCGGGCAGGCACCATGAGGGATTCTCGCCAGCCTTGATCCGCTCGCCCAGGAGGATCCGTCCCTCCGAGTCGGTGAGTACGACGCCGACACCGATGATCCCCATCAGTGTGTTCCTCGGGCCGGGAGCCGGAAGACTTGGCTGGCGTGCCAGGCGATGTGGGCGAGTTCGGGACTGCTCAGTCCGGGCTGGGGCTCGCGGATCGGTCGCCCTGCCAGGCTGAGTACGAGGTCGCGGGCGGTGGTGGAGCGGCCGACGAATCGAGCGGAGACGGTGACGGTGCGTTCGGCGGTCAGGCCGAGCACGCCCTTGTCGAAGAGTTTGTGATGCAGTGCCCACAGACACAGTCCGTTGGCCAGGTCGTCGGGGCCTTCGAAGGCCCACCAGCGTACGTGGGCGGCGTCCAGGCCGACGGCCATGCCGTCGAGCCAGCCGTCGTAGGAACAGAAGGCGCAGGCGTACTCGTAGGCCATCAGCACCTTCTCCCGGAAGGCGGGGTCGCGTCGGGTGGCGGAAGTGGCTGGCGGTCGGATGCCGGGGGCTTCCCCGCTGTCGAGGTCCAGGCCGACGAGCCGGCAGATGTCGGCGTGCAGTGAGGCGGGGAAGTTGGCGTCGAGAAGGTGGCGGGCGATGCGGACGGCCAGGGTGGGATCTTCGGCCAGGGCGCGGGCGAGGTCGGGTTGGAGACGCCCGGTGGCTTTGGACGCTCGAAGTCGTCCCAGCTCGGGGCCGGGGCTGCCGGGACCGGTCGCGGTGTCGACGATCCAGAGGCCATCGCTGGTGAGGTGGTGGAAGGGATAGCCGGGGCTGGTGTCGCGTGGTGGGCCGTACTCTTTGAGCAGTTTCTTCAGGTCGCTCTCGGTGTCGGTGAAGGTGATCGGGCGGTTGCCGTACTGCTGGAAGCGACCCAGGACATACAGGAGTAAAAGAGGCTTGTGTGGGGCGCGTTCGCCGGCTCGGGTCCAGCGCCGGATTCCGGCGATCCGCTCGATCCAATCCACAATTGCCCAGTCTACGGCGAACCGATCTTCGCGCCCGGCACCAGGCGATCAGGCTCGGGGCCTTGACCAGGCGACGCCGTCGGTCTTGTCGTGTTCGGATCAGGAGACGACCGCGTGGGGATTTCCGTTCGGCCACACGCAGGGAGAGGTCGAGGCCAGGTAAAGGTCGTCGCCTTCGGCCCAGACCAGGGCGAGGATGAATCCGTCAGGTCGTGATTCGCCACCGATGCTGGGGTGGCCGACCTGCCAGCCTCCAGTCGAGATGATCGCGTGTCCTTCGCTTTCCCAGTAGGCGCGGACCTGGCGGGCGATGTTCATGTTCTCGGCGTTGGGTACGTCCCGTAGCCAGTACTTGCGGTTGATCACGACCTGGCCTTCGGATTCACCCCTGTCCAGGCAGGTGCTGGGCGGGACGGAGATCGGCATGAGTTCCAGCCGCGGTTCGGGTGTGAGCGCCGCAGCGGTGTCGTGTATGAGCTGATCGACACGGGCGATCGCCTCAGCCTGAGTGATGGTGGATTCATTCACGGCGCATCCCGACAAAGAGAAGGAGAGGAGAGCGAGGAGGATCCGGAGCACGGGCATGTACCTGTTCAACTCGGGGGCGGGTCGTGGGCGAGCTCTGGCATGAGGAGCTGAGGCCGGTTGTTCATTGGTGCGGGATGCTCGATCTCGTCGTACTGGGCATTGATGATGCGACCCATGTTCCGCAGGGACGTGGAGTCCTGGTTCCAGTAGCTGCTGTGGGCGGCGGTGTAGACGTCGCGCTGGACCGGGAAGTGTTGGGCGCCGAAGGCGTCGTGGCCGGGGTCGGTGCCGAATCTGCCCAGCGCGGCGACGGGGTCGTTGCCGGCCTCGCCGACCCAGACGTGCTTGGGGTCGACGCCTAGCTGGCCGGCGTGGTCGACGCCGACGCCGGGGCTGCCCACGAAGATGAAGTCGTCAGCCAGCCGTCCTGGGCGGAGGACGGCGGCGTGGCCGGTGGTGAGGGAGCCGTAGCTGTGGCCGACGATGACGCTGCGAGCCGTACCGGAGGGCAGGTGGGAGGCGCACAGGCCGTCGGCGAAGGCTGCCAGTGCGGCGCCGCCCTTGGCGGCGGCGTGCTGGAAGGCCACTGACGTGCTGGGTTCGAAGACGCCTGGGTCTATCTGGGGTGCGTCGTAACCGAGCCAGGTGATCGAGGCGATGGTCCTGTCGCCGCTGGAGGCGGTGGCCTGTTGCCACAGGGCGCGGGAGCGTTGCAGGTCGCCGTGGGCGCCGTCCAGTCCTGAGGTGAGGCCGGAGACGGAGGTGACCGTCGTGTCGGCGGTGTCCGGGTTTCCCCAGGAGATGATCAGCCGGCCTTGCCCCTTCACGTCGAACGCCAGCAGGAGGGGTGGTGGGTGTCCGGGGACGGGCCGGAGTTCGTGCTCGATGAGCTCGATGCGGCGGAGCCGGTTGGCGATGCGTTCCCAGTTGCCGAGGAGCAGGGGCGCGTTGGCCTGGAGCAGTTCAGCGGTGGCGGCGTCGCGTTCACGGGTCAGCCGGGCCCTTTCCGTCGCGAGCAGGCGCCGGTTCGCCTGGTCGCGGACGGTCGTGGGAAGGCCGTTGAGGAGTCCGAGGCCCGCCGTGTCGAGGAGGTGTCCCCGTAGCGGGGTGGCCAAGGTCTGCCACCAGGCGTTCACCCGTGCGGCCAGGCCGGGGTCACGACCCTGCTCCTGTACGGCGAGCAGGCGGGTGATCGCGTCGTTGTCGCCGCCGGCCAGGCGGGACAGGAGTGTTCCTGCGCCCATCGGGTCCGTTGCGTGCGCGCCGAACAGGCCGTAGGCGGTGATCCCTGAGGGGAGCGACGTGTCGGGAACGGTTTGCCGGATCTGAGCAAGTCTGCGGCGGAGGTCGCTGGTTTGCGTGGTGGACCACGTGGCGAGGTGGCCGATCGTGTGGCCTGGGTGGGTGGGCAGGCCGTGTCCGGCCAGTTCGGCCGCGATGCGGGAGCCGGTGGTCGCGAGTGCGTGTCCGGCGTGGTCGAGGGAGGACACCAGGGCGGTCATGGCCTGCGGGTCGATCCCGTGGAAGCCGAAGGGAGCCGCGCTCATCGTCGTGATCGACGTGGTCAGGGCCGGAATGGGCGGGTGCGGGCCGCCTTGCCGTACGACGAGGTCTGCGAGGGCGTGCAGGGCGCTGGTCAGCGACGACTGCAGGGTGGAGCGCCGGCGGGCGAGCTCGGCGGTGAAGGCGGGGGCGCCGCCGCCGACCCAGGCGTGTGTTCGCATGAGTCGTACCGGTGTGTCGAGTTCGGCGTGGTGCTCGGTTGCGAGTGCCGCCACTCGTCCGAACGCTGCCTGCGCTGCGTCGTGATCGGCCATGGCGGGGTTCAGGATGTCAGGGCAGATGGCGGCCGTTCAGGAGATCGGCGGCTCACCCGTGTTTCTCCCGAAGGCCCGCTTTCTGGGGCGCTGAGGTGTTCTGACAGCTGTGAATTGGGCCTTGTAAGGGGCTTGTCATGCCTCTACGATCGCGAAAATCCTTAGGAAGCTTTCCTATAAAAAGGAGTTGATCAGGTGCTCAGGCAACGGATCATGGCGCCTCTCGCGGCCATCGCGCTGATGGTGGGGGTGCTGACCGCCGTCCTTCCGACGGCTTCCGCCTACGCCGCCGACTGTGCCGCCGCGTGGAGCTCGTCGGCCGTCTACAACGGCGGCGCGCGAGTCTCCCACAACGGCCGCAACTGGTCGGCGAAGTGGTGGACGCAGAACGAGGCCCCCGGCACCGCGGATGTCTGGGCGGGCCAGGGCACCTGCGGCGGTGGGACGACGCCGCGGCCCTCCACGTGCGATCACCCGAACTGGGTCGCCGGGCAGTGGTACGCCGCAGGGAGCATCGTGCGCTACACCGACCGCAAGTACTACAGAGCCGAACACGACAACCCGGGCTACGACCCGACGATCAGTACGTGGTACTGGGACCCCTACACCTGCGGGGGACCCACCCCCACGGACCCGCCGCCGTCACCGGGAGGATTCGTCGTCACCGAGGCGCAGTTCGGCCAGATGTTCCCCAGCCGCAACTCCTTCTACAGCTACAGCGGGCTGACCAGCGCCATGAGCGCCTTCCCCGCCTTCGCGAAGACCGGCAGCGACACGGTGAGGAAGCAGGAGGCCGCCGCCTTCCTCGCGAACGTCAACCACGAGACCGGTGGGCTCGTCCACATCGTGGAGCAGAACACGGCCAACTACCCCCACTACTGCGACGCCTCCAAGCCGTACGGCTGCCCCGCCGGGCAGGCCGCCTACTACGGTCGCGGCCCGATCCAGCTGAGCTGGAACTTCAACTACAAGGCGGCGAGTGACGCGCTCGGCCTCAACCTGCTGCAGGATCCATGGCGGGTCGAGCGGGAGTCGGCCGTGGCGTGGAAGACCGGGCTCTGGTACTGGATGACCCAGAACGGCCCCGGCACGATGACCGCCCACAACGCCATGGCCAACGGCCACGGTTTCGGCCAGACGATCCGCAGCATCAACGGCAGCCTGGAGTGCGACGGCCGCAACCCCGCGCAGGTCCAGAGCCGGATCGACGCCTACCAGCGCTTCACCCAGATCCTCGGCGTCCCGGCCGGCGGCAACCTGAGCTGCTAGACCACCGACAGCGGCAGGGCGACCCGGTAGGAGCCCCCAGGCCGGCCTTGCTGACCTGGGGCTTCTCGATGATCGGGTGCCCGGGCTGAGCCGTCGCACCCGCGGTCCCGGTGTCGCCGGGGTGACCGCGGGGAAAGGTCCCGGCGTGATCGCGGCGCTCCTGATCGCTCTGGCCCTGTCCGGTGGGGCCCGGCGTCGCGGTCGTGGTGAAGGCCGACGGTGAACGCTTCGGCCCGACGAGCTGAGGGCGACGGCCGAAGGTGTCAGGCGGTCCACCTGTAGTGGGCGTCGGGAAGTCCTTCCTCGTTCTGGTCGCCCGTCGCGACCAGGCTGAAGCCGTGGCGTTCGTAGAAGCGGATCGCCCCGCCGTTCGCCTGGAAGACGTGCAGGTCGAGGGCGGCCCTGTCCCGCCTGGCCCGCTCCAGCAGCGTGGTTCCGAACCCGGCGCCCTGGGCCGAGGGGGCCAGGTAGAGGTGCTCCAGCCACCCCTCCAGCACCGCCGCGAACCCGACGACGTCCGAGCCTTCGCAGGCCACCCACACCTCGTGCGACGGGAGCACCAGGTTGGCGATCCACCACCTGGTCTCCTCGTCGGTGTGCAGGCGCGGCAGGTAGGTCATCTCGGCGCGGGCGGCGAGGAAGACGTGGGCGATCGGCCCGGCATCCGCCCCGGACGCCTCCCTGACCTTCACGCCAGCATCTCCCGGGCGGTCATGAGCGCGAACCCGAGCAGGTTCAGCCCCTCCCAGGTCGTGGGAGAGGCGGCCCTGGAGTCGGAGGCGACCAGCCCGATGCCCCAGATCCTGTCGTGCGGGCTGGCCTCGACCAGCACGCGTCCCGAGGTGCCGAGCAGGAACTCCTTCAGGGAGTCGTGCTGGCCGAACTTGGCGACGGACCCGCGCACCACGATGTCGAACCTGTGCGCGTTCCACGTCTCCTCGTCGAAGCCCTTGACGGTACGGCCGAGCTTCTTGGCCTCGCCGGGGTGGCCGGCCGCCAGGATGGCCGACGCGGCG
The DNA here is from genome assembly GCF_040648355.1 of Nonomuraea sp. NPDC049152. Lineage (NCBI taxonomy): Bacteria > Bacillati > Actinomycetota > Actinomycetes > Streptosporangiales > Streptosporangiaceae > Nonomuraea > Nonomuraea sp. NPDC049152. Next base: position 139,915 of record NZ_JBEZDO010000003.1, read on the forward strand.
TCGTCGTCGCCGAACAGCCACGCCTTGTGCGCCATCATGTAGTGCTCGGCGGAGGCGAAGGCGTGGCCGTCCTCGGTGAAGGTGACAGGCCACCACTGGCTGAGGCAGCCGGGGCCGACGCCGCCGTCGCGGGCGGGCTGGTGGCCCCAGAAGTACAGGTAGCGGAGCGACCGGCCGGCCTGCTCAGCGGCGATGAGCTCGTCGAGGGTGTGGAGAGACACGGTCACACCGTGCCATAGCTGGCCGGTGGCCACCAGCCGATATCCGGGCTGAGCCGCCGGCACGCCTTCCCGGGTGGCGGGCGGGCGGCCGGCGGCGACAGGTGGCGGCTGGCGGCGGGGCCGGTCACGGGCCGAACGTGATGCCGGTGAGCTCGCCGGGCAGGTCGCGGTCGACGGCCTCGACGAGCAGCGACAGCCGGTCGCCGCCCGACGGGCCGAACCAGGCGGCGGGCAGGGTGAGCAGTTCGGGGTCGCCGCCGCGCATGGCGGGGCGCGGCTCGCCCGGCAGCCAGAGCCTGCCGACGACGTGGCCGTTGAACCAGGCGGTCACCTTCAGCCGCGTGCCGGTGAACCTGGCGGTCCAGGTGCGTCCCGCGTATGCGGTGACGTCGGCGTGCAGCCAGCCGAGCTCGCCGGGGGCCAGCCGTACGGGGAAGCGGGTCTCCTGGCCTGGAAGGGAGCGGGCCGCGGCCTGCCACAGCGTGGCCTCGTCGCCGGAGACCGCGGACCAGCCGGTGGCCCTGCGCCCTTCGAGCAGGACGGGCTCGCCCGCGCTGTCGGCCGGCCTTCGGCGCAGCGTGAGTTCGAGGCGGGCGGGCACGCCCGGCCGCAGCCACGGCGTGAGGTCGGCGTACGGGTCGTGCGGGTTGACGACGCCGAGGTCGGCGCCGTCGACGCGGACCTCCACGTGCGCGGTCACGCCGTCCAGGCGCAGCACCCAGGTGTCGCACCCTGGGTCGGGGAGCAGGTCGGTGACGTAGCGGGCGTCGCAGGGGAGGTGCGCGGTGATCCAGGAGCCCCAGGCGACCACGGGAGCGGGGCCTGCGCCGATCCGCGGCCCGCCCTCGACGGGGTGCAGCCGCCACAGGCCGAGCGGTCTGACCGAGCGGACGGCGGTGACCGCGTCGAAGCCGCGCGGCGCGCCGAGCCTGAGCGCGGGCAGGCGGGCGTCGTCGAAGTTCGAGTGGCCCCAGATCTCGGTCCGGACCTCCAGCTCGCCTCCCGCGCCGCCGGGGAACAGGGCGAATCCGCCGCCGGGGACGACGGTGCCCAGGTGGCGGCCGCCCACGCGCAGGGAGAGCACGTCGGACCCGCTGTGCAGCAGGAAGGAGCCGGCGGCCTCGGTCCGGGCGGTGTACCAGGTGTAGCCGCGGTAGGCGCCCAGCCTTTCCGGCCGAACGGGTGCGTCGCCGAGCGGGGTCGCAGGACCTATCTGTTGGAAGGGGGAGTGGTGGAGCGCGAGCGGGTGGGGTGGTTCGGCGTCGGCCTCGGGTTCGGTGAAGACCGGCATGCCTTCGGAGTTCGTGGCGGCGGCGTCTGCTCTGGGGAGGACGAGCACCCGCAGCCCGCCGGTCCTGGTGTCGCTGGTGCCCTCGCCCGGGTGGTCGATGACGACCTCGCCGTCCTCCGCCTCGATCACGACCTGGGACGGCGAGTCGCTCGCGAACACCAGCAGGTCAGGGCCGGCGTGGACGAGCTCGGCGGTGGCCCTCCTGACGAGCACGCCGGACAGCGGCACGTCGAACAGCACGAAGGGGCAGCTCTCCGCGGGGACGCGCACCTCGATCGAGTCGCCGATCGTGGCGGTGCCCGCCGTACCGCCGGGGTTGGCGAGGGCGAGCAGGAGCCCGCCGCCGGCCAGCGCCAGCGCTCGAGGGCCGCCGTCGGGAAGCGGGAAGTCGGCGCGGACCTTCAGCTCGGCGACCTGCGCCGGTACGGCGGCGGCCAGCGCGGGGCCCAGCGCGGTCACGAGCCCGGCCAGCAGCCTGCCCTCGCCGAACTCCGTCCTGCGCACGCCCGAGGGCGACAGGAAACCGCCGAAGTCGTAGTCGCTGGTGAGCAGCGCGAGCGGATCGCCCCAGTTGTTGACCGCGGTGGTGAAGCCGAAGTCGTTGCCCGAGGCCTGCAGGTAGGGGCCGAGCAGCCGCACCCCCGTCGACAGCAGCCGCCGTAGCGTCACGTGGGCCCTGTTGGTCTCGGTCACCAGCAGCGGCAGCCCGCGCGGGCGCAGCCAGGCGCCGTAGACGTCGGCGATCGACTCGATGGCCGTGGAGTCGTCGGACGGATAGAAGTTCGCGGCGGGCAGCACGCCCTCCAACTCTCCCGACGAGCGCGCCAGGTCGCCCTGCCCGGCACAGGTGATCAGCGGGACCGTGATGCCGTGCGCCACCGCCATCTCCCGCAACGCGCCGATGTAGCCGGGCACGTCTTCGCAGTCGAAGAAGTCCAGCTCGTTCTCCAACTGCACGGCGACGACGGCCCCGCAGGAGCGCAGGATCGGCAGGATCCGGTCGAACCAGCCGCGCACCTGCTCGAGGAAGAGCGGCTCGTTGTCGCGCAGGCGCAGCCCCTCGTTGAGCGTCAGCCACGCGGGCAGCGCGCCGCCGTCCCACTCCGAACAGATGTAGGGACCCGGCCTGGCCAGGACGAGCAGCCCCTCCTGCTCGGCCATCGCCAGGAACGCCGCCACGTCCCGCTCGCCCTCGAAGTCCCACGCCCCCGGCGCGAGCTCGTGGTGGTTCCACGGGAAGTAGACGTCGACACAGGTGTAGCCGGCCTCGCGTACGGCACGCAGCCGCTCGCGCCAGTGCCCCCTGGGGATCCTGAAGTAGAACAGCGACGCGCTCAGCAGGAGCCTGGGCTCGTCGTCGATGAGGAGGCAGCCGTCGGCAACGCGGACGTTCAGAACGAGCTCATTTCTGGTCGGAGCCCGCGGTGACGCTGAGCTCATGCATGTACTTCTGGCCGAAGAAATAGACGACGATCATGGGCAGGGTCAGGAGGAGGGAGCCCACCATGACGAGGTTCCACGGCGGCGCCTGGCCGGCTCCTCCCGTGGCGTACATGACCTGGACGCCCAGCGCCAGCGGCATGTTCTCCTGGGAGCTGAGGTAGATGAGCGGGCCCATGAACCACCCCCAGTTCCACGAGAAGGTGAAGATGCCGACCGCGATCAGCGCGGGCTTCATCATCGGCAGCACGATCCTGGTGAAGACCCTGAAGTAGCCGAGCCCGTCGAGTGAGGCGGCCTCGTCCAGCTCTCGCGGGATGCGGGAGACGAACTGCCGCATCAGGAAGATGTTGTAGGCGCCGCCGAAGAAGTTGGGGACGATCAGCGGCAGGAGCGTGTCCACCCAGCCGAGCTCGGAGAAGAGCGTGAACTGGGGGATCAGCGTGATCTCCGCGGGCAGCATCAGCGTCGAGAGCAGCACGACGAACAGCGCGTTCTTGCCGGGAGCGCGCAGCCTGGCGAAGGCGTAGGCGACCATCGCGCTGACGAACACCTGGCCGGCCACCGCGAGCCCGGTCAGGATCACCGAGTTGAGGAGGAAGGACCCCGTCGGCAGGTCGGAGGTGAAGGCGGCGACGAAGTTCCCGAACTCCCACTCGGTGGGGAACAGCGAGAACTCCCCGCGCGCCGAGGTGGCGTCGCTGGACAGCGACATCGAGACCATGAACAGCAGCGGCGCGGTGCACAGCGCCGCGATCACCGTGAGGGTGGCGTAGTGGAGGGCTCTCACTTGCGACGCACCTCGTTCTCGTAGAACACCCACAGGCTCGACGAGCGGATGACCAGGAGGGTGAGGGCGAGCAGGATCACGAACAGCACCCATGCGATCGCGGAGGCGTAGCCCATGTGGTTGAAGCGGAAGGCGTGGTCGAAGAGGTAGGGGACGATCATCATGCTCGCGTTGTCGGGCCCGCCCATTGACCTGCCGTTGCCGGTCATGATGTAGATCTGGGCGAAGACCTGGAACGCGCCGATGATTCCCATCACCAGGTTGAAGAAGATCACCGGGGTCAGCATCGGCAGCGTGACGTGCCTGAACTGCTGCCACTGTCCCGCCCCGTCGAGCGCGGCCGCCTCGTACAGATGCCTGGGTATCCCCTGCATCCCCGCCAGCAGCAGCATGACCGAGGTGCCGATCTGCCACACCGAGACCAGGATCAGCGCGGGCTTCACCCACGCCGCGTCCAGCAGCCAGGCCGGACCGTCGACGCCGAACAGGGCGAGGAAGCTGTTGATGAGCCCGGTGTCCGGCGCGAACATCCAGACGAACAGCACCGAGGTGGCCACCATCGGCACCAGCGTCGGCAGGTAGACGGCGGTCCTGAAGATCCGCTTACCGCGCAGCGGCTTGTTGAGCAGGTAGGCCACCCCCACGGAGGCGACCATGGTCAGCGGCACCGACAGGAAGGAGTAGAAGGCGGTGTTGCCGAGCACCTTCCAGAACACGGGGTCGGCGGTGAAGAGCTTCACGTAGTTGTCCAGGCCCACCCACGCGGGCGAGGTGAACAGGTCCCAGTCGGTGAGGCTGAGGTAGGCCGACGCCAGCATCGGGCCGAGCGTCAGGACGACGAAGCCGATGATCCACGGCGAGGCCAGCAGGTAGAACCAGAGCGCCTCGCGGTTGCGGGGGGCACGGGCCCCCGCCTTCCTCAAGGAGGCGGGAGCCCGGTCGAGCGTGGCGGTCATCAGCCCGTGCCCAGCAGCGTCTGCAGGTCCTTCTGCACCCTGTCGAGGGTCGACTGCGCGTCGGCCTTGTTCTGGAAGAAGGGGCCGAGCGCGTCGGTGAACACCTTCTGCATCTCGTTCCAGTGCGCCCCCGTGGGCGGCGTGTAGATCATCGCCGTCGACTCCTTGAACGCCTTCATGTTGGCCTTGCTGGACTTCATGAAGGCGTCGCTGTCGAGCAGCGCCAGGTTGGCGGGGGCGTCCTGGTTGTTCTCCACGATCGGCCGCTGCCCCTCCTCACCGGTGAGGTAGTCGATGATCTGGAAGGCGGCGTCCTTGTGCTCGCTGTTGTTGTTGATCGACAGGCCGCTGCCGAAGGCCACCGTGGCCTTCTGCTTGCCCTGCCAGATCGGCGCGATGTCCCACTGGATGTCGGGTACGGCCTTCAGCGCGCCGATGTTCCAGAAGCCGGTCAGCTGCATGGCCGCCTTGCCCTGCGCGAACAGCGGGTCGGGGCCGATGTCCTTGCCCAGGTTGGCGTAGTCGGTCGGGGAGGGGGCGACCTTGTCGACGTAGACGAGGTCGTTGTAGAAGGTCAGCGCCTCGACGTTGGCGGGCGAGTTGACGACCGGCTTGCCGGAGGCGTCGATGATCTCGCCGCCGTTCTGCTTCATGAAGGTCATCCACCACGGCCACCAGTCGCCGGCGGCGAAGCCGTACCTGGTGACCTTGTCGCCTTCGCGAACGGTCAGTTTCTGCGCGGCGGCGCGGAAGTCGGTCCACGTCCAGGAGGCGTCTGGGTACTTCAGCCCGGCCTCGTCGAAGGCCTTCTTGTTGTAGTAGAGGACCATCGCGCCGCTGCGGTCGGGCATCGCGTACGTCTTGCCCTCGCGCTGGTAAGCCGCGCTGACCCGGTCTCCGAAGCGCTGTGCCAGGTCCACCTTGGCCTTGGCGAGGTAGTCGTCGAGCGGGGCGAGCTGATTCTTGCTCGAGAAGACGTGGACGTTCTCCGCGAACTGCATGATGTCCGGGCCTTTCCGGCCCGCGAGCGCGGTCTGGATCTTCTGGTCGTAGTCCCCTGAACCCGGCGTGTGCTCCAGCTTCACGGTGATGTTGGGGAACTTCTTCTGCGCGAGGGCGAGCCGCGCGGTGTAGGTCGCGGCGTCCTCCTTGCTGCCCCAGACGCTCATCGTGAGCTGGATCTTCTCGTTCGCCCCTCCAGGGTCGGCGGAGGAACAGGCGGTGAGGAGAAGACCGGTGGCCAGCGCCGCCGCGGCGGCTTTCGGGGGGAGTTTCATGCGGGCCTCTCAGCGTTTGGTACGGCTTGCGGGCTTGGTGAGCGCCTCGTCGAGGAAGCCTTCGAGAGCGAAGATCGCGGCGCCCAGGCTCACGGGGTTGCCGGGGATGTCGCACAGGCGGAGCTGGACAGCGCTGTTGGACCTGGCGAGGGCGTGCGCCGCGACCGCCTCGCGCAGTTCGGGCAGCAGGCTCGGCCCCAGGGCCAGTCCCGCCCAGCTCCCGACGACCACGGCCTCGGGGTTCAGGATGTTGATCAGGTTGGCGACGCCCGCCCCCAGGTAGCCGGCGGTGCGCCGGATGGTCTCCCGCGCGGCGGGGTCGTCGTGGACCGTGCCGAGCGCGTCGATGCAGGCGGTCTGGTCGCCGCCGTGGTACAGCGGGCTGGCCTGGTCGACCTCCAGCAGCGTGCGCATCACGCCCGGCGCGCCGACGTAGGCCTCCACACAGCCCCTGCTGCCGCACCTGCAGTCGCGGCCGTCGAAGACGACGACGCTGTGGCCCCACTCGCCGGCCGCGTTGTTGGTGCCCCGGTAGAGCGCGCCGTTGATGGCGATGCCCGCGCCGACGCCGGTGCCGACCGTGATGCAGACCAGGTTGTCCACCTCACGGCCCGCGCCCAGCCACAGCTCGGCCACGGTGCTGGCCATCAGCGGGTTGTCGAGATAGACGGGCAGGTCGATGCGCTCGCGCAGCACCGACAGGAACGGCACGTCGTGCCAGTCCCAGCCGGGCGCGAACACCGAGACGCCCTTCTCGGGAGCCACCTGGCCCGGCACGCTCACCCCGACGCCCAGCACGTCCGCCCTCGACGCGCCGCACTCGGCGAGCAGGGTGTCGAGCGCGTCAGCGACATGGCTCGCGACGTCGTGCGGCTGGTTGGTCTCGGGACCGATCGGGTGCTCACTGGTGTGCTTGACCCGTAGTGCCAGGTCGAACAGATCGACGTGGACGTAGGTCTCCGCGATGTCGACACCCACCAGCAGACCGCGCTCGCTGTTGGGGGTCAGCACGGCTCGCGGCCTGCCGCCGCCGGAGTCCTGGAACTCGGCCTCCACCAGCGCGCCGCAGCCAAGAAGGTCGTTCACGACGTTGGCGATGGTGGCGAAGCTCAGCTCGCAGTGCCCGGCTATGTCCTGCCTGGAGGCCTGGCCGACCGCGTAGACGCGGCGCAACACGTCGATGCGGTTGGCGCGTCTGATGTCTCGCGTCGTTCGTCTGAGCACGGTGAGCTGTCTCACTTTCCTGGAAGCGATGGAGTGACAATAAGAGTTCGTCTAAGAGTTGTAAATAGGGCGGTCGGTGGCGGCTCCCTGTCCCCTCCGCCGCGCAGGGACCCGCCGGGACGGGCGACCGGCTCGCTGGGGGCAGGAGCCCGGGCCTCTTCGCCGGGCGGGGAGAAAAAGCGGTTGCGGGCGAAAGGTGAATGCGGGGATGCTTTCTCCGTGAACGGCAGGCGAATGCGCCAGAAGGCTCGCACGCGACGTTAGGGCGTCAACGCGCGAGCCGTCGTGGAATGTCCATTCCGGGGCGGTTTTCTTGTTTCACAGCGGGTGGGGGTGCTGGTGGTGCCCGGCGGTTTCATAAGCCGCGACAGGCGGGTTCGATTCCCGCACCCGCTACCGAATCTCCGCGGCGATCAGCAGCGCGGACAGCGGGTACGGCGGCGCCGGGCGTGGACCGTCCGCGGCGCGCACACCGCCAGCGAGGCGTCGCTGGTCAGGATGGCGAGCTCCAGGCGGCGAAGCTCGGCGCCGGGCTCCAGCCCGAGGTCCCTGGCGAGGATGTGCCTGCCCGCACGGTAGACCTCGAGGGCCTCCGCCTGGCGTCCCGTGCGGTAGAGGGCGAGCATGAGCTGGCCGCGGAAGCGCTCCTGCAAAGGGTGCTCGTCCACGAGCACCGAGAGCCTGCCGATGAGGTCGGCATGGCGGCGTAGCCGCAGGTCGGCGTCCATGCAGTCGCCGAGCGCCGACAGTCGTTCCTCGTTGAGCCTGGTCGCCTCCTGATGGAGCAGCGGAAGATCCTCGAGCCCCGACAGGGCGGGCCCGCGCCAGAGTGACAGCGCGGCGTGCAGGAGCTCGCTGGCCTGGGCGACACTGCCCGAGGCCAGCGCCTGTCTGCCCTGGTGGGCCAGGGTCTCGAAGCGGCGGGCGTCCAGGGCGACGGACGGGATGTCGAGCGTGTAGCCCTGGACGCGGTGAACGATGGCGTCGGCCGCGCCGAGCGTGCGCCGCAGCCGGTGCAGATGGAGCCTGAGGCGCTTGACGCCCTGGTCGCCGGCCTCCTGGCCCCACAGCGAGTCCACGAGCACGTCGCTGTGGACGACCCTGCCCGCCTGGCAGAGCAGGAGGGCGAGCAGCGCCTGCTGCTTCCCCGACCTGACCGGTAAGGGGCGATCGTCCTTTATGACATCGAGCGCGCCCAGAATTCGAAATTCCATGGCGCTCAAGAGCTTTTCCACGAAGGGAGGATAGAAGCGCGGATCGAGAAATGGAGGAGAAACCGAAGAGAAATCCTCCGAACCCACACTCAAGCGAGAAGTCACCGGCCTCGCGGGCTTAAAACCCACTAAGAGAGGGAATGTCATGAAAAAAGCCTGGTTTGTGCCGGTCGCGGTCGGTCTCATCGCCGCCTTCCCCGCCACCTCGGCCGCCGCCCGGAAGCCCGCGGACCCCACCGCGCCGCCGCGCCCGTCCGCGACAGAGCCCGCCCAGGCAGCCGAGGAACCCCACGCCCACGGCGCCCCGCTGCGGTCCGACGTCGACCGGCCCAAGCCGGAAAAGGCGCGGCCGCTCCCGAAGGCACCCCAGGGTGCGATCACCGTCGACAAGGGTCTCAAGGCGGTCGAGCAGAGCGGCAGGACGGCCCGGCCGAGCGCGGGGACCGCCCAGGCGCTGACCGCGACCGGCGGCAAGGTCGCGCTCAGGGCGCTGGTCATCGCCGTCGACGGCGACGACTTCGGCCTGGCCACCTGGAAGGCGACCCTCGACCGGGTCGGCATGCCGTACGACGTGGTGGAGAGCGGATCCCAGCCGCTGCCCCCGCTGGTCAGGCAGGACGGCACCGGCGCGTACAACGCGGTCCTGCTGACCAACAACGCGCTGCTCCACGACGACGGCGACGGCTTCGTGAGCGGCCTCGACGCCGACGAGTGGAACGCGCTGTGGGCCTACGAGCGCGACTTCCAGGTCAGGCAGGTCTCGCTGTACACCGCCTACGGCAGTTTCCCCGAGGACTACTGCCTGCGGCCGGGAGGCGAGGGCGGGATCGGCGCGACGCCCGTCAACGCCACGCTCACGCCGGCCGGCGCGGCCGTCTTCGACCACCTCAAGGGCACGATCCCGATCAGCCTGTCCTACGTCTACCGCAGCGTCGTCCAGCAGGGCTGCCAGGCCGACCCGATCCTCACCGTGGGCAACGACGTCCTCGGCGTCAGGAGCACCTCGGCCGACGGCCGCGAGCGGATGGCGCTGACGTTCACCTCGAACCAGTACCTGCCGCAGGCCGACCTGCTCACCTACGGCCTGCTGCGCTGGGCCACACGGGGCGTGATGCTGGGCGAGCGCCGCCACTACCTCAACGTGGACGTCGACGACTGGTTCGCGCACACCTCGCACCTCAGGACCAACGGCACGGTCGACGACAACCCCGGCTTCAGGATCAGCCGCAACGACGCCGACGGCACGTACAACCAGCAGCAGAACTTCCGCGCCGCCAACCCGCTCGCCGCGAACTTCAGGCTCAACGTGGCCTACAACGGCGAGGGCGCCAACCCCGGCGCGCCCAAGACCTGCCTGCTCACCCTGCTCAGCCCCGACCCCCTGACCAGCTACTCCAGGTGCAGGGCGACCGCGTTCACGTGGATCAACCACACCTTCACCCACCCGAAGTTGAACTCCACCGACTACCAGACCAGCTACAACGAGATCGTCGACAACCTCACCAGGGCCCAGCAGCTCGGGCTGGCCGTCGACAGGACCGTGCTGAAGACCGGCGAGTACTCGGGCCTCGGCGTCTACCACCCCGACCCCGACAACGACATCGACCCGCCCACCGACCACGGCCTGACCGCGTCCAACCCCGACCTGCTCCAGGCGGCCAAGGCGGCGGGCGTGAAGTACCTGCACGGCAACATGTCGTTCGCCAGCCACCGGCCGGCGTGCTTCAACTGCGGGACCTACCACCCGATGGAGCCGTCGCTGCTGGTCGTGCCCGACTGGCCGACCAACGTGGCCTACCACGTGACGACGCCGGCCGAGGAGACCTACTTCTACAACTCCTACTACGGGCCGAACGGCAAGTTCCCCTACTGGCCGGCGAACCAGACCTACGCCCAGATCGTGGGGCACGAGAGCGACGTCGCGCTCCAGCACGTCATGTCGGGCTCGATCTACTCGCACACCTTCCACCAGGGCAACCTGCGCGGAACGCCCAACCTGGTCTTCGACTGGCTCAACGCCGTGATGACCAAGTACAAGGGTTACTACAAGGTGCCCGTGCTCACCCCGACCTGGACCGAGCTGGCCGCCTACGTCGAGGCGCGCAACGCCCACTTCGCCGCGCTCCAGCACGTGGACGCCGTCTTCGACAAGCAGGCGGCCACGATCACCTTCACCTCGGACGCGGCGGGCGGCGTGTTCGCCACCAACGCCAACGCGAACGCCGTGCCGTACGGGACGGACAAGGTCGCCAGGATCGCGCTCACGCCCGGCACGCCGGTGACGGTCCCCGCGAGCGTGCGCCCGTGAGAGTGACGCTCGTCTCCGAGGGCACCTATCCGTTCGCCATGGGGGGTGTGAGCGTCTGGATGGACCAGCTCATCCGCGGCATGCCGGACTACCGCTGGGACGTCGTGACGCTCACCGTGGACGGGGCCGAGCGCTCGGTGTGGGACAGGCCGGGCAACCTCGACAGGGTGACCGCGGTACCGCTGTGGCGGCAGCAGGCCAGGAGGCCCGCGCCCGTCCCCGCGGCGTACGAGGAGTTCCTGCGGCTCATCCTCACCCCCGCCGTGATGGGGGAGGGGAGCCGCGGGTTCCTCGCGGTGCTGCGGGAGCTGTCGCAGTGCGCGGACCTGCTCGGCGCGCTGACCGGGACGCGGGCGCTCACCCTCCTGATGGACCGCTGGTACGGCCACCGCATGGACGGCATCAACCTGGCCGACGCGATCACCGCCGCCCACCTGCTCGGCCACATGCTGCGCCCCCTCACCGAGCCGCCCGTCCGCACCGACCTGACGCACGTCGCGATGAACGGACTGTCGATGCTGGTCGCGATGGCGGCCAAGTGGCGGTACGGCACGCCGATCGTGCTGTCGGAGCACGGCGTCTATCTGCGGGAACGGTACCTGCAATACCTCACGGAGCCCGCCTCGCACGCCGTGAGGGTGCTGCTGCTGAGCTTCTTCAGACGCCTGGCGGGGGCGTCGTACGCGATCGCCGACCGGATCGCCCCGCACTCCTCCTACAACAAGCGCTGGCAGCTCATGGGCGGCGCGGACGACGAGCGGATCAGGGTGATGTACAACGGCGTCGACCCCGCCGACTTCCCCGTGGCGACGAGCGAGCCCGACCGGCCCACGCTGGTGTTCATGGGCAGGATCGACCCGCTCAAGGACATCCACACGCTGATCCGCGCCTTCGCCGTCATCCGCGACAAGCTGCCCGACGCGCGGTTACGCATCTTCGGCGGCGTACCGGAGGGCAACGAGTCCTACCACGCGAGCTGCGTCGCGCTGACCGCGGAGCTGGACCTCGACGCGTCGGTCATCTTCGAGGGCAGGGTCGCCATGCCGCTCGAGGCCTACCACGCGGGCCACGTGGTGGCGCTGACCAGCATCTCCGAGGGCTTCCCCTACACAGTGGTCGAGGCGATGGCCTGCGGCAGGCCCGTGGTGTGCACGAACGTGGGCGGCGTCTCCGAGGCGGTGGCGGACGCGGGCTACGTCGTCGCGCCGCGCGACCACCTGGCGGTGGCGGAGGCGGCGCTGAAGCTGCTGACCGACGGGCCGCTCAGGCACAGGCTCGGCACGCTGGCCAGGGTCCGCGTCATGGAGCGCTTCACGTTGAGGCAGTCGCTGGCCGACTACCGGGGCGTCTACGAGGAAGTCGTGGCATGAAGATCATCATTGAGCCGCTCGACGAGCTGGTCGAGCAGCTGCGCCCCAGGCTCTCACAGGCGGTCGAGCCGCTCCAGGTCGCCGCCGCGCTGGAGTCCGAAGGGCTCAACGACAAGCTGGCGCGCGAGCGGTACGGGCATCAGGACGTCTTCTCGCTGGCCGAGGCCGTGTACGGCAGGCTCATCAGGGACGAGCCCGAGCCCCCGCCCGTCGAGCTCCCCGTGCCCGCGTGGCGCTCCCTCGTGCACGGGCCGCTCTACGCGATGCCGGCCGCGCTGCTGCCCGCGGTCACCGCGCTGATCGGCGTGCGATGGCTCATGCCGGGACTGGTCGTCACGACCGGGATCGGCTGGGTGCTCGGCTCGGTGCTGTCGCGCATCGCCTACGGGCTGATCGGGCGCGGCTCGCCGGGCTCGGCGGCCAGGACGCTGCGGTGGGGGCTCGTCGCGGGCGTGGTCCTCGCGGGCGGCGCGGCCACGCTGTGGGACGGGCCGCTGTCGCTGGTCGTGCTGGCCGTGGCGCAGCTGACGTTCCAGATCTGCTCGGGGATCCTGCTGTTCCACCGGCGCGAGGGGCTGCTCGCGCTCCTCATGCTGCCCGCCACGGGAGCGGGTGTGCTCTACGTGGTCGTGGGACACCCGCTGGTCGCGCTGGCGGCGGTCACGCTCGGCGTGCTGTCGATCAGCGCGGTGGCCTGCTCCGCCGTCCTGCTGACCAGGCCGTCGCGACCGGACGGGCGGATGCCCCTCGACAGGGACCTCGGTGTCGCCGCCCTCTACAGCGGGTTGACCGCGGCTTTCCTGCTCCAGGCCGAGGCCGCCTACGTCGTGGCCAGGCCCGACCTGGCGATCACGGGGGCCGGGCTGGTGCTCGGGATGGGCGTGCTGGAGTGGCAGGCGCACCGGTTCGACTCGGCGGTGCGGGGCGTGATCAGGCAGGTCTGCTATCCGGCCGAGTTCACCGCGCAGGGTCACCGGCTGCTCGTGCGCGGGCTCGGCGGATCCGTCGCGGCGCTGGCCGTGCTCACCGCGGTGCCCGTGGCGTTCACGCAGGTGAGCCCGGCGGGCGTGGTCATGGCCGCGGCGCACGTCGTGCTCGGCGGCGCCTACTTCATGGCGTTCCTGCTGGCCAACCAGGGCAGGCTGGTCGAGCTCTGCCTCGCCCAGGGCGCGGCGCTGCTGCTGCACCCCTGCGCGGGCCTGTTGCTGCCGGAGAACGTGCTGGCCGACGTGCTGCTGTTCCTGGCGGCAGCCCTGCTGTTCCTGTCCGTCCTGCTGGCCCTGATGTCGCGCGGCCTCAGGGACGTCTGGCACTACCGCTGAAAGGGGCGCGAGTGAAACCGATCTGCTTCTACTACGGCGACGGACGGCTCGACCGGCTCGCCTGCTACGACAAGGTCGTCCTGCAGGCCGGCTTCTACGGCACGGCGCAGCTTGCCGTACTCAAGAGCCATGGCGTGCACACGCTCGGCTACCTGTCGCTGTCGGAGGACGTGGGGCCGCCCGCGCCGTGGCAGCGGCCCGAGCGCAACCCCGACTGGGGTGGCGCGTTCGTCCACGTCGGCGACCCTCGCTGGGTCGGCCACGTGGTCGACCAGGCCAAGGCGGCGATCGCGACCGGCTTCACCGGGCTGTTCCTCGACACGCTCAACCTCGAACAGACCTACCCCGAGGACCTTCCGCACCTGCTCGCGCTGATCGCCGCGATCAGGGAGGAGGCCAGACCCGACTACCTGCTGGCCAACAGGGGTTTCGGGCTGCTGCCCAGGATGGCCGAGCTGGTCGACGGCGTCCTGTTCGAGTCGTTCTCCGCGCGCTGGGTCGACGAGCACACCTACGCCCCCTGGCCGGACGACGTGCTGGAGGTGCACGCCACCGTGGCCGAACGGCTCCTCGAGTACGACCTCGACCTGTACGCGCTGGACTACGCCGACACCGCCGAGCTGACCGAGTTCGCCCACCGGCGGGCCACGGAGTACGGCATGCTCTGCTTCGTCAGCGACCGGGTCCTGTCGAGGACCTAGAAGTCGAAGGCGGCCTCGAAGGAGTTGCGCGCCAGCAGGTCGAGCTGGTCCTCGCTCATGCCCAGCTCGTCGCGGAGCATCCGGTAGTTGTCCTCGACGTACCCGCCGAAGTAGGCGGGGTCGTCGGAGTTCACGGTCACGAGCAGGCCCTCGTCCAGCATCGCGGGCAGGATGTCGTCGCGCAGCGTCGGCACCGCGCGCAGCCGCACGTTCGACAGCGGGCAGACGGTCAGCGGGATGCGCTCCTCACGCAGCCTGGCCACCAGCGCGGGATCCTCCATGGCCCTGATGCCGTGGTCGACGCGCTCCACGCGCAGGATGTCGAGCGCCTCCCATACGTAGTCGGCTCCGCCCTCCTCTCCCGCGTGCGCGACCCTGTGCAGCCCCTCCCCCGCATCGACGGCGCCACCGGACACTGAGCCGAGCGTCGGGACCTGGCTCGCGAGGGAGGGGAGCGGACCGCGTGACGTTCAGGCCGTTCCGGGTCCGAAGACCTTGTCGCTCGTCCTGGCGAGGTCGGGCGGCGGGGTGAGGGTGATCGCCCCCGACGGGCAGAGGACGGCGGTCCTGCGGACGGCCGCCTCGTGCTCGGGTGGCGGCACGGGGTCGAGCACGAGCACCCGGCCGTCGTCCTCGCTCTGGTCGAACACCTCGGGAGCGGTGAGCGCGCACATGCCCGCCCCGCAGCAGCGTTCCCTGTCCACGGTGATCCGCATCGCCTACTCCTCGTCCTGTGCGACGTCCCATGTGACAGGAAGCCGGTGCACGCCGTAGATCATCATGTCGGTGCGCAGCGGCACCTCCTCCGGCGGTACGGCCAGGCGCAGCGTCGGGAACCTGGCGAACAGGGCGGGGATGGCGACCTGCATCTCGACGCGTGCCAACTGCTGGCCGAGGCACTGGTGGATGCCGTGACCGAAGGCCACGTGCCCGGCGGTCGAGCGGCGCAGGTCGAGCGTGTCGGGGTCGGCGAAGTGGCCGGGGTCGCGGTTGGCGGCGGGAATGGAGACGGTGACCGACTGGCCGGCCTTGACGAGCTGCCCGCCGAGCTCGACGTCCTCGAGCGCGGCCCTGACGGTGCCGGGGATGATGCTCAGGTAGCGCAGGAGTTCCTCGACCGCCTGGTCGGTGAGACCCTCGTCGGCGCGGAGGGCGGCCAGCTGGTCGGGACGGCTCATGAGGGCGTAGGCGCCGAGGGCGAGCATGTTCGCGGTGGTCTCGAACCCGGCGCCCATCAGGACGCCGCTGATGTTGGTCAGCTCCTCGTCGGTCAGGTCGGTGCCGGTAACCAGGCCGCTGAGCAGGTCGTCGGCCGGTTCGGCGCGCTTGGCCGGCACCAGGTCGCGCATGAACGTCGTGAGGGTGGTGAAGGCGGCGATCTTCTCCTCGGAAGAGACCTCCAGGCTCAGCAGTTTGGACATGTCGTCCTGGAACCTGGCCCGTTCGCCGGTGGGCACGCCGAGCAGTTCGCAGATGACCAGGCCGGGGATGGGCAGCGCGAACGCCTCGACGAGGTCGACGGGCGGGCCGTGCCGTTCCATCGCGTCCAGGTGCTCGGTGGTGAGCTCCTGGATCCTTCCGGTGAGCCTGCGCATCCTGCGGACCGTGAACTGGCCGGTGAGCAGGTGCCGGTAGCGGGTGTGTTCGGGCGGGTCCATCGCGGTGAAGATCCCCGGCGGCGCCGGTCGGGGCTCGCCCATGCGGGTTCCGCCCAGCGGAGCGTGGGTGAGGTCGGCCCTGTGGCTGAAGCGGGGGTCGGCGAGGACGGCGCGCACCAGCGCGTGGCTGGTGACGAGCCAGCCGACGTGGCCGTCGGGGTAGGCCATGGGGGTGACCGGCTGCTCCTCGCGCAGCCGGGCCAGATCCTCAGGGGGGTCGAAGGGGCAGCCCGCCACGCGTGCGGTCGGCATCGGCGCGGCGGTCGTGGGCTCGGACATCTCATTCCTTTCCAGTGCGTCGGGGGTCGCGGAGTCCGGTGGTACGGCTCAGCCGGCCGACATGTCGCGGCGGCGCAGGCCGTACAGGCCGAGCAGGATGAGCGCCGCCGCCGTCACGGTCAGCACGGCAAGCGGCAGCACGGTCAGCTCCCCGCCGGGCAGTTGCGGGATGTGGTTGAACACCGACAGGTCGAGCACCCACCGGCTCAGCTGGAGCTCCCCGCCGAGCCAGCCGAGCAGCAGGCTCGCCAGGAGCACCGCGAACGCCCCTGCGGCCAGCCGCGGCAGCAGGCCGAACAGCGCGAACGCGAGCCCGGCGAACAGCCACACCGCCGGCAGCTGGACGAGCGCGGCGGCCAGGACGCGGGGCAGGTCGCGGCCCAGGCCGCCGGTGTTGAGCCCGTGCGCGAGCCCGGTGGTCGCGCCGAAGGCCGCCAGCCCGAGCGTCGGGCCGAGCAGGGCGAAGACGAGGTGGCTGCCCGCCCAGCGCAGCCGGTCGACGGGAGCGGCGAGAAGAGGTTCGGCGCGCCCTTCGCTCTCCTCCGCCCTGAGGCGCAGGGCCGCCTGGATCGCGAACCCCGCGGCGATCACGGCGAACATCGTCATCATGCCCACGAAGTACTGGTCGACGACCGTGCCGGGACCGCCGACGCGGGCGAGGACCTCGCGTGCGGCGGGGGAGCTGTTGTTCATCAGCTCGCCGATGCTCTGGGCGATGCCGCCGAGGCCGAGCCCGACCACGGCCAAGCCCGCGGTCCTGCTGATCAGCGATCCGCGATGCAGCCGCCAGGCCAGGCCCAAGGGGGAGCGCAGGCCGGGCGGGGCGACGGCGGGGCCGACCCTGGCGGCGAACAGGCCGTTGCCGAGGTCCCGCCGCGCGGACAGCGCGACGGCCGCCGCGGTGAGCGCGGCGGTCGCGCACGCGGCGAGCGCGATGATCCACCAGCGTTCGCCGGCGAACGGCCGCAGCTGGTGCGCCCAGCCGATCGGCGACGTCCAGGAGAGCCAGCCCAGCCTGCCGCCGGACAGCGCGCTCACATCGCCGATGCCGCGCAGCAGGAAGGCGGTGCCGAGGACGACGATGGCGATGCCGCGGGCGCTTCCCGCACCCGAGGTGAGCTGGGCGGCCACGGCGCCGATCGCGGCGAAGACCCAGCCCGCGGCGGCCAGCCCCGACCCGTAGGCGAGCGAGCCCGCGGCGGGCAGGCCCTGGCCGATCAGGACCAGCGCCGACACCGCGCCGAGGACCAGGCAGGCCGCGCACGTCATGAGCAGGGCGGCGGCCATGGCCGCGTGGCGGGACACCGCGGTCGAGCCGATCAGCTCGCGCCGGCCCGCCTCCTCCTCCGTCCTGGTGTGCCTGATGACGGTGAGGAGGGCGACGAGGGCGACGATGACGGGGATGAACCCGGATCGCCAGGTGACGAGCTCGCCGAGGGTGGAGCCGTGCAGCGGGCCGTACGTCACGGTGAAGGCGGTGTTGTGGAGGCTCGTCTCCATGTACTCCTGGCGCGCCCGCGCGGTGGGGTACGCGCCGTTGAACGCGGCGATGAACACCGGCGGGACCAGACAGGGAAAGAGGATCCAGAGCGGCAGCAGCCGGCGATCGCGTCGCAGGGCCAGGCGGATCAACCGCGCCGTGCCGGTCGGCGCGTTCATCGGGCCGCCTCCGCGTGCCTTCCGTTGCCCGCGGCCCTGTCGTAGTGCCGGAGGAACAGCTCCTCCAACGTGGGCGGCTGGCTGACGAGGCTGCGCACGCCCGCCGAGGAGAGGCGGCCGAGCGCCGCGCCGAGCGCGGAGGGGTCGACGTCGAAGCGGATCCTGTCGCCGTCCACGCGCAGGTCGTGCACGCCAGGAAGCTCGTCCAGCCCGTACGGCGGGCCTTCCAGCTCGGCCCGGATGCTGGTGCGGGTCAGGTGCCTCAGGTCGGACAGCGTGCCGGTCTCGACGGCCCTGCCGTCCCTGATGATGGTGAGCCGGTCGCACAGCGCCTCGACCTCGGCGAGGATGTGGCTGGACAGCAGCACGGTCCTGTCGCCTCGCCGTACCTCGTCCCTGATGGTCTCGCGGAACACCTCCTCCATCAGCGGGTCGAGGCCGGAGGTCGGCTCGTCGAGGATGAGCAGCTCGACGTCGGAGGCGAAGGCCGCGACCAGCGCCACCTTCTGCCTGTTGCCCTTGGAGTAGGCGCGGCCCTTCTTGCGGGGGTCGAGGTCGAAGCGCTCCAGCAGGTCGGCGCGGCGGCGCTTGTCCAGGCCCCCGCGCAACCGGCCGAGCAGGTCGATCACCTCGCCTCCCGACAGGTTCGGCCACAGCGTGACGTCGCCCGGCACGTAGGCCAGCCTGCGGTGCAGCGCCGTCGCGTCGGCCCACGGGTCGCCGCCGAGCAGCAGGGCGGTGCCCGCGTCGGCCCGCATCAGGCCCAGCAGCACGCGGATCGTGGTGCTCTTGCCCGCGCCGTTCGGTCCCAGGAAGCCGTGCACCTCTCCGGTGCGTACGGCGAGGTCGAGCCCGTCCAGAGCTCTGGTGGAGCCGAACGTCTTGACCAACCCTGCCACCGAGATGGCGTCAGTCATGGTGGTGCTCCTCGAGTCGGCGGAGCGTGGCTCCGCGGTCAGTCTTTGTCTGCTCGGCCTGGATCCGGTCGAGGGCGGCTCTGACCTCGGCGGCGTCCTCGATGCTGAGCATGGGATGGGAGTAGATGTCGATGAGGGTCCTGGCGAGCAGCAGGTCTCCCTCGGGGCTGTACAGGTCGACGCCCAAGCCTCTGGACACGTGCGTGTGCAGGACCGCGACGGCCAGCGCCATCGCGGTGCCCACCGTGGCCCTGGCCTTCCTGTCGACGTCGGGAACGTCGGGACGGGTCTCGTCGGCGTCGGCGAGCCACTGCTCGCTCAGCTCGACCATCTCGTCGAAGACGGACTCGGCCGATCCTTCGGCGAGCGCGCGGGCCAGATACCGCTGGTAGGGGCCCATCGCGGCCTGGGCGGTGGCGACGGGGTTGCCCTTGCGGAGGGCTTCGCCCGACCTGACCTCGTCGTTGAGCCTGCGGATCATCCTGGCCAGGTACGCGTCGCACGCCTCCCGCAGCGCCTGCTTGGAGCCGAAGTGGTGGCGCACCAGTCCTGACGACACTCCGGCGGTCTCGGCGATGCCTCTGATCGTCGCCCGTTCGAACCCTTGCTCGCCGAAGTGCCGCATCGCGGCGTCCCTGATGCGGGCGCGGGCGGTGAGGTCCTCGGGGTCGGGTCCGGTCGTCGTCACTGTCATCCATCCCTATCCGTGCGTATAACTGGCTACTCGCTCAGATAGGACACTACACATGCGTGTAGTCGATGTCCAGTGAGGGTGGCGGCAGAGTGGTCCGTACCGGTATTGACCGCAACATGAAGCGGGTGATCTTATGTGAGCAATCCTGCACCCTTAAGGGGTGGATTGCTCAAAGGAGGACGCGTGCCCCCCAAACGTCCCGGTTTGATCATCCTCGCGACCGCTCTCGCCGCCTCTTCCCTGCTCACCACGACACCTGGCCACGCCGATCCCGCCCAGCCCATCGACCGGCTCTATCCCACTCCACAGCAGGTCACGCCCACGGGAGACGGTTTCCCCCTCACTCCTGTCGTCGGACTGGTCCGTACCACCCGGAGCGACCCTCAGGCCGAGGCCGTCGTCAGGAAGACGCTCGAGGCCGCAGGCGTCAAGCGCATCGAGACCACCGACGGCGAGGACCCGAAGACGCCCGTCACCCTCTGGCTGGGTGGCGGCGCCGACAAGCTGGGTGTGAAGGGCTCCGAAGGGCTCCCCGCCGAGGGCTACGTGCTCGCGGCGGGCAAGGGACGGCGCGGCGGCAAGCACATCGTGCTCGACGGCGTCGACGCCGACGGCACCTACTACGCCGCGCTCACCTTCGCCCAGCTCGTCCAGAAGCGCGAGGGCACCGACCGGGTGCCCGGCGTGGTCGTGCGCGACTGGCCGTCCATGGCCTACCGGGGCTCGATCGAGGGCTTCTACGGCACGCCGTGGTCGCACCAGGACAGGCTGGACCATCTCGACTACCTCGGCGCGCACCGGATGAACACCTACGAGTACGCGCCCAAGGACGACCCCTACCACCGCGACAAGTGGCGGGAGCCGTACCCGCAGGACAGGCTGGCACAGCTCGGCGAGCTGATCGCCCGCGCCCGCGCGAACAGGGTCGACTTCACCTTCGCGATCTCGCCCGGCCTTTCGATCTGCTACACCTCGGCCGACGACGTGAACAAGCTGCTGGCCAAGTTCGAGGCGATCTACGCGCTCGGCGGCAGGTCGTTCAACGTCGCGCTGGACGACATCGACCCCAACAAGTGGAACTGCGAGGGCGACCGCGCGAAGTACGGCACGACGGGGCCTGGCCGGGCGCAGACCGACCTGCTCAACACCGTGCAGGGCTGGGTGCGGGGCAAGGGCGACGTGGCGCCGCTGCAGACCGTGCCGACCGAGTACTACAACGCCACCGAGAGCCCCTACAAGAAGGCGTTCAGGGACAATCTCGACCCCGAGGTGATCGTCCACTGGACGGGATGGGGTGTCGTCCCGACCGTGATACTCAAGCGGGAGGTCGCCGAGGCACGGGCGGTGTTCGGCCACAAGATCCTGGTCTGGGACAACTACCCGGTCAACGACTACAACCCGGGACGGCTGTCGATCGCCGCCTACACCGGGCGCGAGAACGGCCTGTCGGAGAGCCTGGTCGGCATCATCTCCAACCCGATGAACCAGGCCGCCGTCAGCAAGATCCCCCTCTACTCCTTCGGCGACTTCGGCTGGAACGACACGGCCTACGACGCCGAGCGGTCGTGGCTGCGCGCGCTGGCCGAGGTGGCGGGCGGCGACCAGGCCACCGTCCAGGCGCTACGCGACTTCGCCGACCTCAACACCCTCGACGGCACGCTGCACACCAAGCAGTCGCCCGTCCTAGCCGCCGCGATCGCCAAGGGCGAGGGGTTGCGCGCCGTCGCCGAACGGTACGCCAAGGCGCCCGACCTCATCACGCGGGGCGTGGCCGACCGCGCCTTCCTCGACGAGGCCAAGTCGTGGCTCGACGCGACCAGGCTGTGGACGAAGGCCATGGTGAAGGCCCTCGACCTGACCGACGCCGTCCGCGCCGACGACGGCAAGCGCGCGCTGGCGCTGCGCGACGAGATCGCCAAGCTGATCGCCGATGCCAAGGCCATCAGGGACGTACGGCAGCCGCACTCCACCACCTTCCCCAAGATCGGCGACGGCGTTGTCGACCCCTTCGTCGCCGACGCCTTCAAGGCCTACGACGCCTGGATCGGCGTCGACTCCGACCGGCCGAGCGCCTCCAGCACGCTCGGCGTCTACTCCGGATACAGTCCCGAGCTGATGGCCGACGGCAACCCCGACACCTTCTACTGGAGCAACGGCGCACCCGGCGCCGGCGACGCGGTGAGCGTCGACCTCGGCTCGGCCAGGACCATCGGCGACATCGCCGTGCTGATGGGCAAGAGCTCGAGCCCCGACGACTACATCCACGCCGGCGTCTTGGAACACTCCGTCGACGGCGCGACCTGGACGGCGCTGACCAGCGGCACGACCGCCGAGGTCAGGGCCAAGGCGCCCGTGGGCACGCTTGCCCGCTACGTCCGCTACCGCTCGACGGGCGGGCAGGCCAACTGGCTGGTCGTCCGCGAGTTCGCGGTGGACACCCTCGACGAGGACGAGACGAGGCTCACCGCGAGCGGTACGCCCGCGGGCGACGTGGCGGCCACCGTCGACGGCAACCTCGACACCGCCTACACGCCCTCGGGTGCTCCTTCGAGCGGAGACGCCCTGCAGGTGACGCTGTCCAAGGCGCGCCTGATCGACAAGGTGGTCGTCATCGGCGCCGGGGCCGCCGAGGTACAGGTCAGGGTGGGCGGCCAGTGGCAGGCGATCGGTTCGCTCGCCGGGCCGTACACCGAGCTCGACGTCGCCGACGTGACGGGCGACGCCGTACGGCTGGCATGGTCGGCGGGCGGCGTCGCGCCGCGGATCGCCGAGATCGTCCCGCGCTACGCCGATGTGCCGCCCGCCGACCTGCGGCTCACCCCGGGCACGGTGGAGGCCGTGGCAGGCGGGAAGTCGACCGCGACGGCGGTGCTGACGACGCGGCTCGCCAGGGCGGTAGAGGGAACGCTCACGGTGAGCGCGCCCCAGGGCTGGACCGTCGTCCCGGCGAGGAAGCAGCTCACCGTGCCGCGCGGCGGGCAGGTCACCGTCCCGCTGGAGATCACCCCACCGGCCGACGCGGCGGGCCGTACCGCGACGGTGACGGTGAGCTTCGGCGAGGTGAAGGCCGAGCTGAAGGTGGCCGTCCACCGGCCGGTGACGGCGGTCAACCAGGCGCTCGGCAGGCCCGCCACCGCCTCCAGCGTCGAGAACGGCACCACGTTCGAGGCCGCCAAGGCCGTGGACGGCGACGGCGCCACCCGCTGGTCGTCCAAGGCCGCGGACGGTGAGTGGCTCCAGGTCGAACTGGCCAGGACGATGGACGTCGGCAAGGTGGTGCTCCGCTGGGAGGCCGCCCATGCCGCCGCCTACCGCATCGAGGTCTCCACCGACGGCACCACGTGGCAGCCCGCCGCGGAGGTGACCGCCAGTGACGGCGGGGTGGACGAGGTGTGGATCGACACGCCCAACAGCGCCAGGTTCGTCCGGATGCAAGGGGTACGGCGAGCGACAGGCTTCGGCTACTCGCTCTGGGAGATGGAGATCCACGCCACCTGACCGCACGCGCTTTCGACGCGATCGGGGCGCGGCGTCATCCTTCGACAGGACGACTCCCGCCCCGCAGGCGTGCCCCCAGGTGTCGGAATCTAAGGGAAATGCCCAAATCGTGGCGCGTTTGCCGATTTGGGATGAGTGATTGGTATTGAGTGGACTCCGGGCAGGCAACGAAATAATCATGAGGAACGGCATGAGTGTCAGGCGGCTCGAATCGATGCTCCCGTTCCTCAGCAGGGATCTCGCCGTCGATCTCGGTACGGCCAGCACGCGCATCCACGTGAGCGGCAGGGGCATCCTGCTCAACGAACCGTCCCTCGTCGCGGTCGATCCCGACACCGGGCAGATCGTCGCGTACGGCGCGGAGGCCAGGAAGCCGATGCCCGGGATGGTCACCATGCGGCCGGTCAGGAACGGAGTGATCGTCGAACCTGACGCGGCCCGCCAGATGCTGCGCTATTTCGTGCACAAGGTGCACGGGCATCCGTTCGCCAGGCCCAGGATGACGATCGCGGTGCCGGGAGGGATCACCTCGATCGAACGGAAGGTGGCGTTGGAGGCGGCCTATGAGGCGCAGGCCCGCCAGATCATCTTCATGGAGCAGCCGCTGGCGGCGGCGCTGGGTGCCGGTCTCGCGCTGGCTGATCCGATCGCGGCGATCGTCGTGGACGTGGGGCGCGGGACCACCGACGTGGCGGCGGTGTCGATGGGCAGGGCGGTGGCCGTCAGGTCGATGCGGACAGGCGGGGAGGCGATGGACAGGGCGATCACGCTGGAGGTCCGGCGCGCCTACGGGGTCGTCATCGACCACAGGACGGCGGAGTCGTTGAAGGAGGAGATCGGCGTGGCCTGCGAGCCGCCCGCGGACAGCCGGATGGAGGTGAGCGGGGCGCATCCGAGGCACGGTGCGCCGCTGTGTGCCACGGTGTCGGCCGAGTGCGTCCACGAGGCGATCGATCCGGCGGTCCGGGCGATCGTCGAGGCGGTGCGGGAGGTGCTCGAGTCGTGCTCTCCCGAGATCGCCGCCGACGTGGCCCGCCGCGGTCTGCTGCTGACAGGGGGCGGCGCGCGGCTGACCCGGCTGCCCAGGAGGCTCCGGCGTGACCTGGGCATTCCGGTGAGACGAGTGGCCACGCCCGAGTACACGGTGGCACTCGGCCTGGGCATGTGGGCGGCCCGAAACTAGCCGGGCATGCGCTCCAGCAGATTCTTCATGTCGTCCGCGTGCTCCTCCTCCTTGGCCAGGAGTTCCTCGAAGACCCGGCGGGTGGTGACGTCCTTGTCGCCGAGCCACTGGACGATCTCGGTGTAGGCGGCGACCGCGATCCGCTCGGCGACCAGGTCCTCCTTGATCATCTCGGTGAGTCCCTCGCTGGAGTCGTACTGCGAGTGCGAGCGCGCGGTCAGCGTGTCGGGGTTGAAGTCGGGCTGTCCGCCGAGCTGCATGATCCTGGCGGCCAGCTTGTCGGCGTGCTCCTGCTCATCGGCCGAGTGCTCCAGGAACTCGGCCGCGACCGACTCGGCCATGATGCCGGTGGCGGTGTAGTAGTGACGCTTGTAGCGGAGCACACAGACGATCTCGGTCGCCAGTGCCTCGTTGCACACCTGGATGACGCGTTCCAGGTCCGCGCCGTAGGCGTCGGTGATGGGACCCTTGCCGATCTCGGCCCTGGCACGCTCGCGAATGGTCTTGATGTCAGTCAGGAACTCAGCCATGGCCCGCATATGCCCTCCAGATCCGCAGTGACGCACCAACCCGCCACAAAGGATGTATCTGCAATTCGTTTCCAAGTGCGGCCTCCCACACTCGGAGCGTGAATGACGAGAAACCAGGAATCTGGGAGATGGCGGTCGTCCACCGCGTCTTCCGCAGGGAGTTCGGCGCGCTGCCCGCCTACATCAGGGCCGTCAGGGCCGGCGACACCGACCGTGCCGCGGTGCTGGCCGAGCATCTCCAGGACATGCTCACCGGGCTGCACCACCACCACGAGGCCGAGGACAGGATGCTCTGGCCGCTGCTGCTGGAGCGGGCGTCACTGGAGAAGGACCTGATCCACACCATGGAGGCGCAGCACGAGCGCGTCGCGGCCCTCATCCCGGCCATCGAGGAGTTGGTCCCCGGCTGGGTGGCGGAGGCCGCGCCCGCGCGCGGCGAGCGGATCGCCGCTCTGGTCGCCGAGCTGTCCGACGAGCTCGACGCCCATCTCCAGCAGGAAGAGGAGGAGATCCTCCCCCTCGTCACGCTCCACATCACGGTCGAGGAATGGGAGAGGCTCGGCGAGACCGGCCGTGACTCGATCCCGAAGGACAAGCTGCTTGTCAGCCTCGGCGCGATCCTGGAGGAGGCGACGCCGCGGGAGCGCGCCGCGTTCCTCGCCAAGCTGCCGGTGGTGGCCAGG
The DNA here is from genome assembly GCF_040648355.1 of Nonomuraea sp. NPDC049152. Taxonomy (NCBI): domain Bacteria; kingdom Bacillati; phylum Actinomycetota; class Actinomycetes; order Streptosporangiales; family Streptosporangiaceae; genus Nonomuraea; species Nonomuraea sp. NPDC049152. The sequence continues at coordinate 165,130 of NZ_JBEZDO010000003.1, forward strand.
ATCGTGTGGAAGCTCGTCGGCCGCCGCCAGTACGCGGCGGCGACCAACAGGATCAGGACCTACGCGTAGAGCCTGAGCAGGTCTTCCTCGTTCTCGCGGCGGACGATCGCCCGGGCCGCGCCATCGCGTACCGCCACGACGGGGGGCCGTGGCACGTGGTTGTAGTTGCTGGCCATGGAGCGCTGGTAGGCGCCGGACACTGGTACGGCCAGCAGGTCGCCCGGCCGCAGGTCGCCGGGCAGCGGCAGGTCCCCGACGAGCACGTCGCCGCTCTCGCAGTGCTTGCCGACCACGGTGAACGGGCTGAGCGTGGCGTCGGAGGCACGGTTGGCCAGCGAGGCGGTGTAGGCGGCGCCGTACATGCCGGGCCGGGGGTTGTCGCTCATGCCGCCGTTGACGCTCACGTAGCGGCCCTTGATCGTGCCGACCTCGTAGAGCGCGACCGTGGAGGGCCCCGCGATGGACCTGCCCGGCTCGACGGCCAGGCGCAGGCCCGCCGTCTCCTTCTTCAGGACGGCGATCAGCTCGGCGGGCGTCGGAGGGGTGGCGTCGGACGGCAGGTAGGCGATGCCGAGGCCGCCGCCCAGGTCGAGCCTGGTGACGCCGACCTGAGAGGCGAAGCCGGCCATCTTGGCCGCGGCGGTGCCGAAGGCGTCCAGGTCGAAGATCTGCGAGCCGATGTGGGAGTGCAGGCCGTACAGCTCCAGTGAGGGTTCGGCGGTCACCCGCTCCACGGCGAGCGCGGCCGCGCCCGCGCTCAGTGAGAAGCCGAACTTGGAGTCCTCGCCGCCGGTGGCGATGAAGGCGTGGGTGTGCGGGTCGACGCCGGGCGTCACCCTGACCATCACCCGCTGCCTGACGCCGAGGTCGGCGGCGATCGCGGCGAGCCTGGAGATCTCGGTGAAGGAGTCGACGACGACGCAGCCGATGCTCCACTCGACGGCGCGGCGCAGCTCGGCGGGCGACTTGTTGTTGCCGTGGAAGACGACCCGCTCGGGTGGCATCCCTCCGGCCCTGGCGACGGCGAGCTCGCCGCCCGTGCACACGTCGAGCGAGAGCCCGAGCCCGTCCAGCCAGCGCACCACCTCGGGACAGAGGAACGCCTTGCCGCCGTAGTGGACGTCGCCGTCGGGCAGCGCGTCCAGCCACGCGCGGGCACGGGCGGTGAAGTCGGCCTCGTCGAGCACGTAGGCGGGCGTGCCGTACACCCTGGCCAGCTCCACCGCGCCGACGCCGCCCAGGTGCAGCTCCCCGCCGTCCCAGCCGGCGGTCTGGGGCCAAATGTCCAAGCTCATGGAGCGGAAGCGTAGGCAGATCCGATGCCTCGATGGTCTGAGCCTCGACGGATTCGTTGCTGAGGGTCGCATGCCTTCACGAGGCTTGGTGGCGGGTGGCGGGCTGGCCACCATGAGGTGCCATGCGAAAACACCTGGTCATCGCCCTGGCGGCGGTCTGCGCGCTGGGCGCGGGATGCGGGAGGTCCACCTCGGGCACGGCGGCGGCCCCCACGCCGCCCTCCTCGACGGGCAAGAGCGCCAAGGACCTCGTCCCCGACACCGTCAGGAAGTCGGGCGAGCTGCGGATGGCGACCTCGGAGGGCTACCCGCCGATGGAGATGTACAAGCCCGGCACCCAGGAGATGACCGGCGTCGACGCCGACCTGGCCGTCGCGATCGGCGCACGGCTCGGGCTGAAGACGCGCGTCATCAACGCCTCCTTCGACGGACTGATCCCCGGGCTGCAGGGCGGCAGATGGGACATCGCCATGGCCGCGCTCAGCGACCTGGAGCAGCGCCGCAAGGCCGTCGACTTCGTCGACTACTTCAACGCGGGCGGCGCGATCATGGTCGCGAAGGGCAATCCCGAGGGCATCAAGACCCTCGCCGACCTGTGCGGCAAGAAGGTCGTCCTGGCCAAGGGCAGCTCCAACCTGGAGATCGGCAAGCGCCAGAACGACAAGTGCGCCCAGAAGATGGAGATCATGCAGAGCGAGGACGCCCCGACCGGCCTGCTCACCATCGACTCGGGCCGTACGGTCGCCACGATCGTCGACTCGCCCGTGGCCGCCATGTACGCCAAGGAGACCGGCAAGTACGAGGTCCTGCCCGAGCAGTACGACGCGGGACCGTGGGGCATCGCCGTCGACAAGAAGCAGACGGGCCTGCGCGACGCCGTCGCGAAGGCGCTGCAGGAGCTCATCGACAGCGGCGAGTACGGGAAGATCCTGGAGAAGTACGGCACGACGCCGAACGCCGTCTCCAAGGTCACGATCAACACCGGCGCATGATGGACCTGGACCTCCGGATCGAGGCGGTGAAGCCGCCCAGGCCGGGGCGGCTCGTCGCGGCGGCGGTGGCGGCGCTGGTCATGGTGTGGCTGGCCTACACGGTCATCGTCAACCCCAACCTGCACTGGGACGTGATCGTCGAGTTCCTGCTCGACGGCCGCGTCCTCGGCGGCCTGTGGATCACGATCGCGCTGACCGCGCTGTCGATGGCGATCGGCGTCGCCATGGGCGTGGTCGCCGCCGTCATGCAGCTGTCGGACAGCCCCGTGCTGCGCGGCGCCTCGGGCCTCTACACCTGGTTCTTCCGCGGCACGCCGCTGCTGGTGCAGCTCATCTTCTGGTTCAACATCGGCCTGGTCTTCCCCGAGATCGGGATCGGCATCCCGTTCGGCGGGCCGATGTTCCTCCAGTGGCCGGCCAACGAGCTGATCACGCCGTTCACGGCGGCGCTGCTCGGGCTGACCATCAACGAGGGCGCCTACATGGCCGAGATCGTCCGCGCGGGCATCCGCTCGGTGGACCCGGGTCAGCGGGAGGCGGCCGAGTCGCTGGGCATGACACACCGGAAGATCCTGCGCAGGGTGGTGCTTCCTCAGGCGATGCGGGTGATCATCCCGCCGACCGGCAACCAGTTCATCTCGATGCTGAAGACCACCTCGATGGTCTCCGTCATCTCCGGCGCCGAGCTGCTGACCGTCTCGCAGCGCATCTACCTGGACAACTTCGAGGTCATCGCGCTGCTGGTCGTCGCCTCGGCGTGGTACCTGCTGCTCACCAGCGTGGCCACCGTCGGCCAGCGCTTCCTGGAGAGGAGGTTCAGCCGTGGGCACTAGCATGGTGAAGATCGAGTCGGTCAGGAAGCGGTTCGGGCCCATCGAGGTGCTGAAGGGCGTGAGCCTCGACGTGCCGCCCGGCGGGGTGGTCTGCGTGGTCGGACCTTCGGGCTCGGGCAAGTCGACGCTGCTGCGCTGCGTCAACAGGCTGGAGACGATCGACGCGGGCCGGGTGTGGGTGGACGGCGAGCTCATGGGCTTCACGGAGAAGTCCGGCAGGCTGCACCTGCTGCGGCCCGACGAGCTGTGCAGGCAGCGGCAGGAGATCGGCATGGTCTTCCAGCGCTTCCACCTGTTCCCGCACATGACGGCGCTGGAGAACGTCATGGAGGGCCCGTGCACGGTGAAGCGAGTCTCGAAGGCGGCGGCCACCTCGCACGCGCTCGCGCTGCTCGACCGGGTGGGCCTGGCCGACAGGGCGCGACATTATCCGAGACAGCTGTCGGGCGGGCAGCAGCAGCGGGTCGCGATCGCCCGCAGCCTGGCCATGAATCCCAAGGTCATGCTCTTCGACGAGCCGACCAGCGCGCTCGACCCCGAGCTGGTGCAGGAGGTGCTGCAGGTCATGCGCGACCTGGCGGCCAGCGGGATGACGATGATCGTGGTGACGCACGAGATGGGGTTCGCCAGGGAGGCGGGCGACCATCTGGTGTTCATCGACGACGGGCTGATCGTGGAGGAGGGGGCGCCGCGCGAGGTGCTGTCCAACCCGCGTCACGAACGCACCCGCGCCTTCCTCGGGCAGGTTCTGTGAACGGGCCGCTCCTTCCGAAGGGTACGGTGGCCACCCCGTGAGCCTCGACGTGCTGATCAGTGGCGGCCTCGTCGCCGACGGGACGGGCGCGCCGCTGCGCCGCGCCGACGTCGGCGTCTCCGGCGGCCGTCTCGTCCTGCTGCCCCAGGGCGGCCCCTCCGACGGCGGGGGAGCGCGGATGATCGACGCCACCGGGCTCGTCGTCGCCCCCGGCTTCATCGACGTGCACACCCACTCCGACGCGGTCACCCTGCTGGGCGCGGCGGGTAAGGAGCTGGCCGCGGCTCCCGTGCGCATGGGCGTCACCGTCGAGATCTGCGGCAACTGCGGTTCGAGCCTCTTTCCCGCGCTGCCGGAGCGCGTCTCCGCCCTGCGCAGGTCGAGCAGGGCAGGCTTCGGCGGCGATATCCCGATATTTCAGGACTACGGGGCGTTCGTGGAGGCGCATGAGCACGCCCCGAGGTCGAACCACCTGACCTCCCTCGTCGGCCACGGCACGCTCAGGGCGGGCGTGCTCGGCTACGAGGACCGCCCCGCCACGCGCGCGGAGCTCGACACCATGTGCGCGCTGCTGGACGACGCCCTGGCCGCCGGTGCGGCGGGCCTGTCCACGGGACTCATCTACACCCCCGGCACGTACGGCGACACCGCCGAGGTGGTCGCGCTGGCCCGCGTCGCGGCGCGGTACGGCAAGCCGTACGTCACGCACCTCAGGGACGAGATGTCCCGCGTCGAGCAGGCGCTGGAGGAGGCGGTCGAGATCGCGCGCGGCAGTGGGGCCGCGCTGCACGTCAGCCACCACAAAACCGCCGGCAGGCACGCGTGGGGCAGGACCGAGCGGACGCTCCCGCGCATCGCCGAGCTGCGCGCCCAGGGCATGGACGTCACCTGCGACGTCTATCCCTACACCGAGGGCAGCACCTCGCTGTCGGCGATGTTCCCTCCGTGGGCCAACGACGGCGGCACGGAGGCGCTCCTCGACCGGCTGCGCGACCCCGGCGAACGCGACCGGATGCGCAGGGCGATCGAGGACGGCGTGCCGGGCTGGGAGAACACGGTCGGCAACGGCGGATGGGACCGCATCTCCGTCGCCTGCGCCGCCAACCACCCCGAGGTCGAGGGCCGCACGATCGCCGAGCTGGGCGGCGACCCCGTGAACACCGCCGCCGAGCTGCTGCTCGCCGAGGAGGGCGAGGTGACGATCATCAGCCATTCGATGCGGGAGGACGACGTCCAGCGGGTGCTGGCCAGCGAGTTCGCCATGATCGGCTCGGATGGCGTGCCCAAGCCGGGGCACCCGCACCCGCGCCTGGCGGGCACCTTCCCGAGGGTGCTCGGCCGCTACTCCCGTGACCAGGGCCTGTTCCCGCTGGAGATCGCCGTCCACAAGATGACGGGGATGGCCGCGGACAGGTTCGGGCTCGAGGACAGGGGAGTGGTGCGCGACGGCGCGCACGCCGACCTGGTGGTGCTCGACCCCGCCACCGTTGCCGACGGCGCCACCTACGCTGACCCGCTGCTGCCGCCCGTCGGCGTCGAGGCCGTCGTCGTCGCGGGACGGCTGGCGGTGGAGCGCGGCACGCTCACCGAGGAGCGGCCAGGAAGGATCATCGGGCTGTGAACGACATCACGCTCGCCGTGGCGACACGCGACCTGGTGACGGGGGAGTTCCACGGCGTCAACGAGGACGTCGAGCTGCCGCTGGCCAGCGTCGGCAAGCTGCTCCTGCTGGCCGAGGTGGCGATGAGCATCGAGGGCGGCATCCTCCACCCCGACATGCCGCTCACGCTGCACGAGGACGACTACTGCGGAGGCTCGGGCCTGCTGCTGTCGCTGTCGGGCCGCAGCTGGACGATCGGCGATCTGGCTCTGCTCACCGCCGCGATCAGCGACAACACCGCCACGAACGCGCTGCTGCGTAGGGTCGGCGTCGACAGGGTCAACGCCGCGTCAGCCGCTCTCGGCCTGTCGAGGACCAGGCTCCTCGACCGCATCAGGGAGCCGCGCGGTCCCGGCGACCCGCCGACGTTCGCGATCGGCACCGCCGCCGAGCTGGCCTCGCTGGCCGCGCTCGTGGCGGGCTCGGACGGCTGGCAGGTGCTCATGCGGGGCTGGATGCAGCAGAACACCGACCACAGCCTCGTCCCCGCCCTGGTCAGGCACGATCCCGAGGGCGGCTGGCTGGCCAACAAGACCGGCACGGACGACGGCATCAGGTCCGACGTCGGGATCATGGACAGGCGGGTCGCCTACGCCGTGCTCGCCCACGGTCCCTCGGGCGCCGAGCACGAGCTGGCGGCCGCCGTACGGCAGGCGGGGCTGGCCATCGCCGAGCGGATCTCAGCGCAGTGAGGGCTCCAGCGAGTTCCTGAGCTGCGCGGAGGCCGTGCGGAGGTAGGCCAGGAAGGACCGGGCGGCCGGATTCGGGTTGGTCGGCCGCCTGGCCACGCCGATCCTGCGGAACAGGTTCGGCGTGGCCAGGCGGCACGTCTGCAGCCCGGTGGCGCCCATCAGGCCGAGGCTCGGCACCAGCGCGACGCCGAGCCCGGCCCGCACCAGGCCGATCGTCACCTCGTAGTGGTCGCTGCGGCAGCGGATCCGCGGCGAGAAGCCCTCCAGCGTGCTGGCCCGCTCGAGGATGGAGACCGGGTGCTCGGCGCCGAACGTGGTGATCCACGGCTCGTCGGCCAGGTCCGCCAGCCGTACCCTCGGCCGCTGGGCGGCGGCGTGCCCTGTCGGGACCACCAGCAGCTGCGGCTCGTCGAACAGGTGCACCACCTCCACCCCCTCGGGACACTGCCACGGGTCGAGGGCGTGCTCGAAGACCACCAGCACGTCGAGCGCACCCCGCTCCAGGTCGGGCAGCAGCTCGTACGGCTGGCCCTCCACCAGGTCGAGCGCCACCTTCGGGTACCTGGAGGCGAACCGCGACAGCGCCAGCGGCAGCAGCCGGTAGCCGGCGGAGGCGAAGAAGCCGATGCGCAGCTCGCCCGCGTCCACCCTGGCCTGGGCGAGCAGGTCCTTCTCCGCGGCCTCGATGATGTCGACGACCTCCTGCGCGCGGATCGCGAGACGGCGGCCCGCCTCGGTCAGGCGCAGGCTCTGGGCGTTGCGCTCGACGAGGCCGACGCCCGCCTCCTGCTCCAGGCGCGACAGCTGGTGGGACACCGCGGAAGGCGACAGCTTCAGCACCCTGGCCGCGCCCGCGATGCTGCCCGTCCTGAACACCTCAAGCAGGACACGCAGTCGGTTACTACTCAACACGTGACCAAGCGTATGAGCCTGATCACCGAACCGCAGCACGCGCCGGCGAGTCTCACCAGGTATGAAAGCCACATCCACCGTCGCCGCCCTGCTGGGAGCGGCGTTCCTCACCCCTGCGGCCGCCTCCGCGTCCACTGCCGCGCACACTGCCGCCTCCTCGGCGGCGCCGGCGCGGTGTACCACCGGCGTCCTCAAGGGGGCCCTCGGCCGCGAGGACGCGGGCGCGGGCCAGCGCCACCAGGCGCTCCTCCTGACCAACAAGTCGGCCAAGTCCTGCTGGGTGTACGGCTTTCCGGGGCTGACCATGGTCGACGCCGAGGGCGACGCGCTGCGGACCCGGGTGGTCAGGAAGAAGGCGACGCCGCACAAGGTGATACTGAAGCCGGGCAAGGCGGCGACGTCGACGGTCAGCTGGACCGTCGTCGAGACCGGCGAGGAGACCTCGTGCCCGGCCTCGGCCAAGCTGCTGGTCTACCCGCCGGACGAGCGGTCGCACCTGGAGGTCCGCTTCGTGTCCACCGTCTGCGGCGGCGGCCGGCTCAACGTGACCCCGTTCACCGCCCGCTGACCGGACGCGGGGGACGTCAGACCTTCGAAGGGCCGTCGGAGACGACGATCTCGTGCCGGTCGCCGGGAGCGAGGAAAGCCAGCAGCCGCGCCGCCTCCTCACCCGCCTCCGTGGGGTCGAAGGGCTCCCACCGGTGGATCGTCAGCGTGGTGGTGCCCTTGGATCGCGCCGTCGTCCAGTCGCCGGCGGGGAACCCGTCCACCAGGATCGTCCGCGGCTGCACGTTGTACGGGACGAAGCGCCTGAGGACGTCCACGTGCTCCACCACGCGCGACCTGTCCTCATGGGAGAGGAACAGGTTGTCGAAGTCGTACATGAACCGCACCGGCACCGGCAGGTCCTCGGCCGGCAGCTCGATGTCGGGAAGGTCGTAGAGCACCCGCCCCCCGGCGTCGCGGTAGGTCACCAGGTCGAGGGAGGCGACCACCTCTCCGAGGCGGGTCAGCCCCGACCACGTCTGCACGTCCTTCACGCTCGCAGGACCGAACGACTTCAGGTAACGCAGCACCAGCTCGCCGGCCGTCATCGGCGGCGTCTCGAACCCCAGCCACCCGTCCGCGGCGGTGTGCGCGATCGGCCCGCTCTTGCCCCACAGGCCGCGCGGCGGCACCTGCACCAGCGGCACCAGCCACCGCACGCCCTGCCCGAGCGCGTGCTGGTCGTTGTCCGGCCAGCGCTCGCCCAGCGCCCTGCCGAGTTCGGCGAAGGTCATCGCCCTGTCCTCCAGCAGCGACCTGGCGAGCGTCTCCAGCTCGTCGAGGTCGACGCCGGCCAGCTTCCTGCCGAACGTGGTGCGGGTCATCCGTTCGGTGACGATCTGGACCAGCGGCCGCATCGCCAGGCAGTCACGCGCGCTGACCAGGTGGATGGTCGAGCGCTGCAACGCGATGCGGACGATCTCCCTGCGTTCGAGCAGGTCGGCGGCCTGCTCCGCCTTGAAGCCCTCGATACGGTTCCACAGCCCGGTGTACCAGGAGTGCGGGGTCTGCGCCTGGAGCCCCGCCAGGTGCTCGATCACGTCGATGACCGGCATCGTGGTCCTGCGGATGAGGAGCTGCCGGTCGAGGGTGGCGCGGTTGAGCGCGCGGCGGCTGAGCACGGGATCCATGAGCGACACACTAAGGGCGAAAGCTCCCGCTCAGGAGCACATGCCGCCCGGGTACGGTGTGACGGGAAACAGCCGCTTCCATCCCGCCTCGTCCAGCGCGCCTCCCGCCTTGGCACAGACGGCCTTGGCGGCCATGGCGGGGTCGAGGGGGCTCTCCCGCACGCTGCCGTCCTCCCGCAGCCCGATCAGCTTCGAGCCGTCGGCGCTGAAGGCGACGTCGGAGACGTTCCGCCCGAGCGGCACCCTGCTGATGACGCGCAGCGTCGTGGCGTCCCACAGCGTGGTGTACTCCCCGCCCACGGCCAGCAGCTTCCCGTCGGGGGAGAACCTGACGCTGGTGCCGAACCCCGACCCCTTGACCGTCTGCGGGGGCCACGTGGCCAGCTTCCACACCGTGAAGAAGTCGGCGTCGACGACGAAGGCAGCGGTGGCGCCGCTGGGGCTGAAGGCGGTGGCGAAGGTGTCGCCGCCTCCGGTCTCGGTGACCTTGCCGGAGGACAGGTCCACCAGATCATTGCCCGCGAACAGCCTCCTGCCGTCGGGGGAGAAGACCAGCGGGGTCCTGATCGTGTCGAGCGGCCCCTTGACCGGCGTGCCCTCCGGCACGCTCCAGAGTCTCAGCCCCTTTTCTCCCACGGCCGCCAGCAGCCGGCCGTCGGCCGACAGCGCCACGTCGTGGACCTCGCCCGTGGGGATCGCCAGGACCTCCGTGCGGGTGGCAACGTCCCAGATCGTGGTGCGCGCCCCTCCCACGGCCAGCAGCTCGCCGTCGCCGCCGAAGGACAGCCGGCCCGCCGCCGGGATGTCGCCCATCGGCCTGCCGGCCGTCGTGTCGTAGAGGTCGGTGCGCCGGCCCTGCTGGACGGCGGCCACCGTGCCGTCGGGGGAGAGCAGGCGCTGCGGCGGGCTGCCGTAGAAGGACTGCTGCCTGGTGGCGCTGAGCGCGATCGTCTGCTGCCTGGGCGCGTCGGTCAGGACGTCGGAGACGTCGATCGAGAGGACGGTGCCGCCTTCCACCGTGTAGCGAATCGACCTGCCGTCGGCGGAGAAGGCGAACTGGCCCGTGGCCTTCCTGGCGGGATAGCTGCCGAGCAGGTGCCCGTCGGACAGCCGCCACAGCCGGACGGTCTGGCCGAGCTCCGGCTCGGGCCATCCGGAGGACTCCCCGGCGGGATCCTGGGAGGGCTGGTCGGATACCGGGCCCGTCCATTCGGGAGGCTCGACCTCCAGCTCGTCGGGTTCGAGTGGTTCGAGCAGGAAGCGGCCGTCGGCGGAGAACGACAGCGGCCCCCATCCCCCGGTGTGGCCTTCTTCGCTCTCCTCGTCCAGCCGGGTCTTCGATGCGCCCGTTCTGGTGTCGAGCACGGAGTCGCCGATCACCAACCGACGGCCGTCGGGGCTGAACGCCGTGACGGGAGGGAGCTCGACCTGGGCCTCACCGATGAAGGGCTTGCTCGCGCGGGTGTAGATCCGTTCGCGCCTGGTCAGATCCCATACCTGGACCTCGCCGGAGGTCGCGGCGACCGTGGCCCACCTGCCGTCCGCGGAGGTGACGATCGTCCTGCGGCGGACGTCGAGCAGCGGGGGGCCGCCGCCGGTCGAGTAGAGCCTGGTGCGATAGCCGGTGGTGACGCTGAGGAGCCTGCCCCGCGCGTGCAGCGCCGGCTTGCCGCCTGGCCAGGCCCCCCGGACCGCCGCCCCCGTGGCCAGGTCCCACACCCGCACCGACGCGGAGTCGCCGGCGGCGTAGATCCTGCCGTCGCTGGACAGCGACGTCCACGCGTCGGCCGGCGAGGGCAGGCGGTGCTCGCCGACCAGCTTCCTGGTGCCGAGATCCCAGCGCAGCACCTGGTCCTTGCGCTGGCCGAGCAGGCTGGTGCCGTCGTCGGACAGGCGGTAGGTCGTGCCCTCCACCGGCCCGGGGTCGGTGAAGCCGCCGAGATCGCTCTGGCCGAGCGAGCGCTGCAGCGCGTTGCGGGCCTCCGGCACCGGCGCCAGGCTCCACGCGGCCACGCTCAGCTTCATCGCGGTCATCGGGTCCGCGCTGCGCAGGCTCTCCGCCCGCGCAGCCACCTCGCGGGCCGCCCGGAGCGCGGGGCCCGCGAGCTCGGTCTGTCCCGCCCGCCCCTGGCGGGACAGACCGCTCGTCACGCTCACCACCGTCGCGGCCATCGCCACGGCCACCCCCGCCGCGACCCCCGCCACGAGGACTCTGCGCCTGATCCTGCGCCGCCTGAACGGGGTGACGTCCTCCGTCCACGTGCGCAGCCTCGGCCACGCGTGGAACAGGGCCGGGCTGGCCGGGCCCACCGAGTCGTCGGCGACGGCGACCAGGCGGCCCTCGGGCCGGTCGACGGGCGGGACCGCGATGCTCCGCCGTACCAGGATGCCCGCCTCGGTCAGCGCGGCGACGGCGGGATCGACCTCGACCTCGGCCAGCGGGAGCCTGCCGGGCTCGCGCATCCGCAGCAGCACCTCGGGCAGCGTCGACTGCTGCTCGGGCGGCAGGCTCTGGTAGACGCCCTCCGCCACGTCGCCGAGCGGGGGCGGCCCGGTCAGTCCCTCCGGCGGCCTGACGTCGGCGGCCAGGTGCGCGCCGACGGCGGGCTCGGCGCTGCCGGTCAGGCCGATCAGCAGTTCGCGCGCGGTGGGCCGGTCGCCCGGCTCCTTGGCCAGCGCCCTGGCGGCCATGGAGCGCAGCGGTTCGGGCAGGTCGCTCACGTCGGGGTCGACGGTCAGCACCGAGTGCATGAGCCCGCCCAGGCTCTCGGCCTCGAACGGCTCGCGGCCGGTCGCGGCGAACAGGACGGTCGCCCCCCACGAGAACACGTCGGCCGGCGGCCCCGCGACGCCCCCGGTGAACACCTCGGGGGCCGGGCGCTGGGCGTCGGCGGTGCCGATCCCGGCGACCCTGGGGCCCTCGGGGCCGAGCAGCAGGCAGTCGGGCCCGAGGTGGCGGTGCACGGCGCCCGCGTCGTGGATCGCCACCAGCGCGGTGGCCAGCGCCACGGCGATCCTGTGCAGCCGGTCGCCCGCGTAGGGACCGGCGTGCGCGACCGCCTCCCTCAGGCTGGGCCCCTGGACGAACTCGCTGACCACGAAACCAGGCCCCGACTCCACCACCCTGGCCACGCAGTGCGGCGCCACCACGGGCGCCCTGCCGGGCGCCATTTTGATCGCGTAGCGTCTGCCTCCACGGTCGTAGGCGTCGAAACACGAGCCGAGCCGCCCCGCCAGCCAGTAGCCGCCCAGCCGGTCAGGGTCCCCGGGAAGCAAACGCGTCGTCACTGCAGCTTAGATGCGCCAATCTCGGATTTGGTTGTGACCCATTCCCTCCGCAGCACCGACATCACGATCTCGTCGTGCCACTCGCCCTCCCACAGCAGGGCGTCGCGCAGTACCCCTTCCACCACGAAGCCCACCTTCTCGTAGACATGCCGCGCGCGCTCGTTGAAGTCGTAGACGCCCAGGCTGACGCGGTTGAGCGGGGTCGTGGAGAAGACGTGGCCGAGCACCAGCCTGAGCGCCTCGGTGCCGAAGCCCTTGCCGAACACCCGCGAGCCGATCAGCGCGATCCGCAGGTTGCACGAGAGGTTGTCGGCGTCGAGCTCGTTGATCACGATCTCGCCCACGTACTCGTCCTCGTGACAGATCGCCAGGTCGAGCCGTTCGGCGTGGTCCGCGCGCGTGACGTACCACATCGTGGCCGGCTCGCGGCCGACCCCCGCGCGCGAGCCGGTCAGCCGCCTGACCTCGGCGTCGGTGACGAGCTCCAGCAGACCTTCGACGTGCTCGGGACCGACGGGGCGCAGCGTGACCCGCTCTCCGACGAGAATGGGTTTGGTGGCGAACATGCGTTCTTCCTATCGGATCGCGTCGAGTGCTTCTTCGGCCACGTCCTCCGGAAGCGCGGACGTCACGTCGACGCGCAGATCGGCGACCTCCCTGAAGTACGGATCACGCCTGGCCTTCATCACGGCGGGGTCGAAGTCGGGCCGGTGGTCGCTCGACTTCATCCGCTCGGCCAGCACCTCGGGGGTGGTGTCCAGCCAGATCACGAACGCCTTCCGCATCGCCTCGCGCACCTCGGGGCGTTCGACGGTGCTGGCCGCCGCGGTGACGACCTGGTTCTCGCCGAGCGCGGCGAGCACGTGCTCGGCCTCCCGCTCGTGCAGGACGTCGGCGCCCTCCGTCCTGGCGATCTCCGCGGCGCTCTTGCCGTACCGCTGCCTGAGATAGGGGTCGCTGTCGCTCATCGGCACACCGAGCGCCTGGGCCAGCAGCCGGGCCACGGTGGTCTTGCCCGATCCCATCAGCCCGATCACAACGACGGGTTTGTTTCTCGACATGGGGATAGAAGTTTCCTTGGCTCTAGGGAGGTATTCCATGACCATCGCCGGAAGCATTTTCCTCATCATGCTCGGCGCCGTGCTCACGTGGGCCGTCGAATGGGACATCGCCGGCCTGGACATCAACATCGTGGGCGTCATCCTCATGCTGGGCGGCATCGCCTTACTGCTGTTCGGGCTCTACAGGGTCAGGGTGACGCGCCAGATCGTGTCGCCCGTCGAGCCCGACAAGGAGCGGACGACCGTGTACGAGGAGCGGCGCTACACCGACCCGCCGCAGATCTGACAGAGAGGGACAGAGGGGGACCGCCATGCCAGGACGCGAGGAACTGCCTTCGACCATCGCGCGTTCGCCCAAGAAGGCGCAGGAGACGTGGATCAAGGCGCACGACTCGGCCGTGAAGACCTACGGCGAGGGGGAGCGCGCCCACCGCACCGCGTTCTCGGCGCTGAAGCACTCCTTCGAGAAGGTCGGGGACCACTGGGAGCCGAAGTCTCGCAAGGGACCCTCCGACAAGGGCGCCACCGACCGTTCGGGGCGGACCGCCGAGGGCGTGGACGCCGAGGCCAGCAAGGAGCACCTGTACGGCGTGGCCGCCAGGCTCGGTGTCAGGGGCCGCTCCAAAATGACCAAGTCCGAGCTGGTCGACGCGATCATGAAGGCCAACAGGCGGGAGACGGCCAAGGCGCGCTGACCGCGTGCGAAAGGGGATCCCCTGGCGCAGGGGATCCCCTTTCGTATGGGTCCTTCTCACAGCAGGTGTTCTTCTCACAGCAGGCGCCGGACCGCGGCCACGATGGCGTCCTTGTCGATCCCCGCGTCCGCGAGCTGTTCGGCGGGCGTAGCCGAGCCGGGCAGCCCGCGCACGGCCAGTTTGATCACCCGCGGCCCCAACTCCGAGACCGCGTCGAGCACCGCGTCGCCGAGGCCGCCCTCGGGCCGGTGGTCCTCGACGGTGATGAGGTTGCCCGTCGTGGTCGCGGCCTCGATCAGGACCGCCTTGTCGACGGGCTTGACCGAGTACAGGTCGACCACGCCGATCGGGACGCCCTCGGCCCTGAGCGTGTCGGCGGCCGTCAGCGCCTCGTGCACGGTGACGCCCGCCGCGATGACCGTCGCCCTGTCGTCGGGGGAGTGCCGCAGCACCCTGGAACCGCCGACGGTGAACGGCTCGCCGGGATCGTAGATGACAGGGGTGTCGCCACGCGTGGTGCGCAGGTAGGAGACGCCGGGGATGTTCGCCATCTCGTTGACCAGCGCAGCGGTCTGGTTCGCGTCACACGGGTAGAGCACCGTGCTGCCGTGGACCGCGCGCAGCATCGCCAGGTCCTCGAGGCCCATCTGGGAGGGGCCGTCCTCGCCGATCGACACGCCCGCGTGCGAGCCGACGATGCGCACGTTCGCGCCGCTGACCCCGGCCATCCTGATGAAGTCGTGCGCCCTGGTGAGGAAGGCGGCGAACGTCGAGACGTACGGCACCCAGCCGCGCACCTGGAGGCCGACGGCCGTGGCGACCATCTCCTGCTCGGCGATGAAGCACTCGAAGAACCGCTCGGGGAAGGCGTGCGCGAACTCCTCGGTCTTGGTGGAGTCGGCCACCTCGCCGTCCACCACCACGACGTCGCCGCGGGCAGTGCCCAGAGCTTTCAGCGCGGCGCCGTACGCGGTCCTGGTGGCGGCCTTCGTCCCCACCTCGAAGACCGGCCACTCCGTGGGGCCGCTGTCGAAGGCATGCGGGAGACGGCTGTTGTCGGGCGGGCTGACCTTGACCGTCACGCCCCTGTCGCCGCCCAGCTCGTAGATCGCGTGCTCGGGGTCCTTCAACGGTTTGCCGTGCGCGCCTTCGCGGTTCTCCACGGCGTTGACCCCCTCGCCCTTGCGGGTGCGGGCCAGGATCACGGTCGGCCGCCTGCGCGTGTTCCGCGCGTCGGCCAGCGCGTAGTCGATCTCGCCAGGATCGTGGCCGTCCACCTCGATGGTGTGCCAGCCGAAGGCGCCGAATCTGCGCGCGTAGGCTCCGGTGTCCCAGCCGTGCCTGGTGGGGCCGCGCTGGCCGAGCCTGTTCACGTCGACGATCGCGGTGATGTTGGCGAGTCCCTCGTAGGCGGCGTGCTCGGCCGCCTCCCAGATCGACCCCTCGGACAGTTCGCTGTCCCCGCACAGCACCCACACGTGGTACGGCAGGCGGTCGAGACGCCGCCCCGCCAGCGCCACGCCGACACCGACCGGCAGGCCCTGGCCGAGCGAGCCGGTGGCCACGTCGACCCACGGCAGACGCGGGGTCGGATGCCCCTCCAGCCGGCTGCCGCGTTTCCTGAAGGTGAGCATCTCCTCGTCGGTGATGGCCCCCGCCGCCTTGTAGAGCGCGTAGAGCAGGGGAGAGGCGTGTCCCTTCGAGAAGATCAGGTGGTCGTTCGCCGGGTTGGTGGGATCGTCGAAGTCGTACCTGAGGTGGTGGGCGAACAGCACGGCCATGAGGTCGGCCGCCGACATGGACGAGGTCGGATGGCCGGAGCCCGCCGCCGCGGAACTCCGTACGGAGTCCACTCGCAACTGTTGCGCCAGCTCACACAGGTACGGAACATCCCGCTCGGGCATCGGTCCTCCTAGGCTCTCCCGCCGCCTACCCAGCCCCGCCTTCGCTATGTGCGGCGCAGGGCGCGAGTGGCCAAGGCGCCCGCCGCCGCTGCGCCGAGCGTGACCAGCACGGGCCTGCGGTGTTCGGAGAGCCAGACCTGCGCGCTCCTGCCGTGGGCGCGGGCGTCGAAGGAGCCGTGCGCGCCGTAGGCGTGATCCTCGTCGGCCGGTTCCCACAGGTTCGCCACCCCGGTCGGCGGCTGGTCGGTGGTGACCTGCGCCTTCTTGCCGGTCTTCGCCAGGTAGCGGTCGATCAGCCCAGGCGCGATCCGCTGCCCGAGCATCGTGAGCGCGGTGGACGTGCCCACCCAGTACTCCCTGCGTTCGGGATGGTCGGCGGCGTGGACCAGCGCCCGTGCCGCCACCTCGGGCTGGTAGATGGGCGGCACCGGCTGCGGGTGTCTGCGCAGGTGCGACAGCACCCAGTCGAACTGCGGGGTGTTCAGCGCGGGCAGCTGGACCATCGTCACCCGCACTCCACTGCCCTCGGCCATCAGCTCGGTGCGCACCGACTCGGTGAAGCCCTTGATCGCGTGCTTGGCGCCGCAGTACGCCGACTGCAGCGGAATCCCCCTGTAGGCCAGCGCCGAACCTGCCTGCACGATCACGCCCCTGCCGCGCGGACGCATGAGCTCCAGCGCGACCTTGGTGCCCCACACGTAGCCGAGGTAGGTCACCGCCGTGGTCCGCTCGAACTCCTCGGGCGTGATCTCGGGAAACGGGGCGAACACCGAGGAGAAGGCCACGTTCATCCACACGTCGATGGGGCCGAGGTCGTCCTCGATGCGCTGAGCGGCCTGCCGTACCTCCTCGTAGTTCGCCACGTCGGCGGGATAGACCAGGCCGGAGCCGCCCGCGGAGCCGACGTCGACCGCCGCGGCGCCGAGACCCGTCGTGCCGCGCGCGATCAGCGCCACGGAGTCGCCGTGCGCGCCGAGCTCACGAGCCACCGCCCTGCCGACGCCACCGCTCGCTCCTGTCACCACCACCACTCGGGAGGGCCGCATCAGCCGGCCTCTCCCGAGCCGCGCTCCTTCTGCCGTCGTACGGCCAGGACGATGTCGACGATCGTGGCCACGGCGGCCACCCCCGCGACGACGGCGAGCCAGCCGATCCCCGCGATGACGCTGATAGCGCCGACCGCCACGAGGAAGACGAGGATGAACGACCCGATCCTGATGTGGACGACGTCACGAGGGGTCGAGGGAACCATGGGCTGGCCCGATGCGGACTGCTGTTCGGGACGGTAGTCATCTTCACGCATGCCCGACCCCCTGCCCTTGCCGTTTGCCGCATAACACGCCGGGTAGCCGGGTCGGGTGCACCCCAGTGACCAGAACGAGCCGGGCATCAGGCGCAGGCGCAGGGGGAGGGGATTCAGCTACTCCTATCCCGACGGCCGCCCCGTGCGCGACCCCGCCACGCTGAACAGGATCAAGGCGCTCGCCGTGCCGCCCGCGTGGAAGGACGTGTGGATCTGCCGCTCGGCCGACGGGCACCTGCAGGCCGCGGGCACCGACGCGGCGGGACGGCGGCAGTACCGCTACCACGACGAATGGCGGGCCCAGCAGGACAGGCTCAAGTTCGACAAGGTGCTCGAGATGGCCGAGCGGCTGCCCGCCTTCAGGAAGAGGGTGCAGGAGCACCTGGAGACGAAGGGGCTGACCAGGCAGCGGGTGCTGGCCGCGGCCGCGCGCCTGCTCGATGTCGGGTTCTTCAGGGTGGGCGGCGAGGAGTACGAGTCGTACGGGCTGGCCACGCTCAGAATGGAGCACGTCAGCTGCGTGAACGGCTCGGTCGTCTTCTGCTATCCCGCCAAGGGCGACATCCCGCGTGAGGTGGAGGTCTCCGACCGCGACGCGTGCAGGGTCATCAGGTCGTTGAAGGCGCGCTGCCGCGAGGGCGAGCTGCTGCGCTACAAGGACGAGAACGGCTGGACGGACGTGCGCAGCGCCGAGATCAACGCCTACGTGCGCGAGACGCTCGGCTGCGAGGCCACGGCGAAGGACTTCCGCACCTGGCACGGCACCGTCCTGGCCGCCGTGGGCCTGGCGTCCACGCCGAACGTGCCCGAGGTCATGCGCCAGGTCGCCGACTACCTCGGCAACACCCCCACGGTCGCCCGCGCCTCCTACGTCGACCCGCGCGTGATCGAGGCGTTCGAGCGGGGCAGGACCATCGACACCGGCGGCGACGTGGAGAGCGCGGTCATCGACCTGATCAGAGCTGTTTGACCGCCGTGGCCGGGGGCATCGTGGTCACCTGACGAAGGAGGAAGCAATGGAGGCTCCCCAGTACGTCGCGGCGCGTGTCCAGCGGGCGCTGGCCGAGGACGACAGGTCCCACGAGCTCGGCATCCGCGTCGACGTGCGAGGCGACCAGCTGTTCCTGCGCGGCCAGGTCTCCGGCGAGGAGCACAGGCGCCAGATGGAGCAGGTGGCGAAGGAAGCGGCCCCAGGGCTCCACGTGCACAACGAGTTGCAGGTCATGCGGGTCCGCGAGCCAGGAGAGGATGAGCATCTTGACTGAGCTGCGTATTGCCGCAGTCGGCGACATACACCTGGGCGAGGACATGCGCGGCAAGTACCGCGAACAACTGGACGGCATCGAGCGGCGGGCCGACGTCCTGCTGCTGGCGGGTGACCTGACCAGACACGGGACGTTGGAGGAGGGCAGGCTGGTGGCCCAGGAGTTCCGTGGGCTGCCGGTCCCCGTCGTCGCCGTCCTCGGCAACCACGACTACCACTCCGACCTGGAGTACGAGATGGCGGCGGAGATGCGCGACCACGGGATCGTCGTGCTCGACGACGACTCCGCCGTTCTCACCCTCCATGGCGTACGGCTCGGCGTCGTCGGCGGCAAGGGCTTCGGGGGCGGCTTCGCCGGCAAGTGCGCCAGCGATTTCGGCGAGCGGGAGACCAAGAACTTCGTCCGGCACACCAGGCACATCGCCGAAAGCTGGCAGGCCGCGCTGAAGGAGCTCGACACCGATCGCAAGGTGGTGCTGTCGCACTACTCGCCGATCAAGGAGACGCTGGAGGGCGAGCCGCTGGAGATCTATCCCTTCCTCGGTAGCTACATGCTGGCCGAGGCCGTCGACACGGCGGGCGCCGACCTCATCCTCCACGGTCACGCGCACAAGGGCCAGGAGAAGGGCATGACGCCGGGCGGGATCAGGGTGCGCAACGTCGCGATGCCGGTGCTGGGAAGGGCCTACGGCGTCTACTGCCTTAGTGAGTCCGACTCATGTTAGGTATTGACCAAGCAGTAGCTTGGTGGTGATGTCAGTGCATGGTCGTACGCCGTGTCCTGGCTTTACTCGCCCTGTTGTGCGCGGTCGCGATGGCCGCGCCGACCCAGCCCTCCGCTCCCGTCCGCGGGTTCGTCGACGGGCACAGTCACCTGATGTCCTACGAGGCGTTCGGCGGCAAGCTGCTGTGCGGCAAGCCGTTCGATCCCGCGGGCGTCGCCCGCGCGCTGCTCGACTGCCTCGACCACTACCCCCACGGCGAGGCCGCCTGGTTCGAGAACTTCACCAGGACGGGCTCGCCGACCGGCACCCATGACCCCGTCGGCTGGCCCACGTTCAAGGACTGGCCCGCCCACGACTCCCTCACCCACCAGCAGGCCTACTACGAGTGGATCGAGCGCGCATGGCGCGGCGGCCTGCGCGTCATGGTCAACGACCTGGTGGCCAACCGGCAGCTCTGCGAGATCTACCCGCTGAAGAGCAACCCGTGCGACGAGATGTGGGCGATCAGGCGCGAGGCCCAGCGCACGATCGAGCTGCAGAACCACATCGACACGCTGTCGGGCGGACCGGGGCTCGGCTGGTTCCGCGTGGTGAAGAGCCCGGCCGAGGCGCGCGAGGTCATCGCGGCAGGCAAGCTCGCGGTCGTGCTCGGCATCGAGACCTCCGAGCCGTTCGGCTGCCGCACCACGCTCGGCGTCCCGCACTGCACCAAGGCGCAGATCGACCGCGGACTCGACGAGATGTACGCGCTTGGCGTGCGCAGCATGTTCGTCTGCCACAAGTACGACAACGCACTGTGCGGCGTGCGCTTCGACTCGGGCACCCAGGGGGCGATCGTCAACCTGGGCAACCTGCTGTCGTCAGGGAGCTTCTGGCGGGTCGAGCAGTGCAAGGGGCCCGAGCACGACAACCCGATCTCGCCCGCCGTCCTCCCGCCCGAGCTGGCCCGATGGCTGCCGCCTGGCGTCGGCCTGCCGGTCTACCCGCCCGCCCCGCACTGCAACTCCAAGGGGCTGACCTCGCTCGGCCGCTACATGGTCGAGGGCATGATGCGGCGCGGCATGATGATCGAGATCGACCACATGAGCGTCAAGGCCGCCGACCAGACGCTCGACCTGCTCGAAGCCGCCCACTACCCGGGCGTCCTCTCCTCCCACAGCTGGGCCGACCCCGCGTACCTGCCGCGCATCTACCGGCTCGGCGGCATGGTCACCCAGTACGGCCACGGCGCCGCGGAGTTCACCGAGGAGTGGCGGCGCACCCAGCCGCTGCGCCAGGAGATCGGCCGGCCGGGGTACGGCTACGGCCTCGACGCCAACGGCCTCGGCCCGTTGCCGGGACCACGGGCGGGCAGCGCCGTGACCTACCCGTTCACCACCGCTGACGGTGCCGCCACGCTGGACAGGCCGAGCACGGGGCAGCGGGTGTGGGACTACAACGTGGACGGCGTCGCCCACTACGGCCTGGTGCCCGACTGGATCGAGGACCTGAGACAGCTCGGCGGCCAGCCGATCGTCGACGACCTCGCCGCCGGAGCCGAGGCCTATCTCCGCACGTGGGAGACGGCTTCCGCACCCGCGACACGATGAATTCCGCGGGTGGTCCGGCCGCACGACACCCGGGCTGATCGCGGCAGGACGACGGCCGCGGAGCTGATCGGCTCCGCGGCCGTCGACGTCCCTGACGTGGTCGTAGTTTTCCCTGCCCCCTGCCCATCCGAAGGAGGGATGGCCTGGTCAGGGCTTATTTTGGGCGCAGCCTGGGGCGGGTGGGGACTCCGGTGTCCGGCCCGCCCAAGGGTCATACATTGAAGATACTGACGCCTCCGGGGCCGACCAGGAATCCGAGGACGATGAGGACGATCCCCCAGAGGATGTCGCGACGGGCCAGGATCACGTAGATCCCGGCGATGACGAGGATAACTGCGATGATCCAGAGCAATGTAGCCATGGCATGTGAGCTGCCCCTGAGAAAAGCCGCCTAACGTCCTAAGCGCTGAGAAGCGGCCGTTTTATGACGACATTCGATTACTTTTTGGCATCGGAGGAACACGGTCCGCCGAGCTCGTACGGCCGCCTGGGCGTCGGCATCGGTGAGGCCCTCAACGAGCACAGGAACGGCGTGGCCGCCCGCCGAAGAACGGCTGGACATGCTCGAAGAGACCGTCGGAGTCATCCGCGAGCTTCCCCCGCGCGACCGTCCATCGGTTCTGGCCCACGCAGGGCATCAAGGGTGAGGAGTCACAGCTCCGCTGAGGTGTCGCCGCGGGTGCGGTAGAGGTCCACGATCGGCTGAGCCAGCCAGAACCACCCCGCCGTCAACGCCACCGCGGCGCCGAACAGCGCGGCCGGCCAGCTGTTGATCACGGTTTCGGTGACAAGCGCGACGGCGCTGGTCATGGCGATCAGCAGGAACACCGCCCCCGCCACGCCGAGCCCGTTTGCGCGGTGCAACATCCGCTCCTTCAGCCCGGTCCTGAAGATCAACCGGTGCTGGGAGGCGGGAGTGATGAAGCAGACGGAGGCGAAGGCCGCCGACATCAGGGCGATGAAGAACAGCCAGTGACCCAGAGCGTCGACCTTGGAGAACCCGGCCTGAAAGGGCAGCGTCAGCAGGAACGCGAAGAGCACCTGCACGCCCGTGACCGCCACCCGCAGTCCCTGTAACAGCTCCCCGAGCTCACGGTCCACCCGTTCCTTGTGACTCTCACCGCGCTCGGGCGCCTCCTCGTTCACTCCGCCCCCTTCATGAGCTTCGCGTACCCCAGTTGCAACCAGTCGGACACGGCCACCGCCGTCATGGTCGCCCCGATCAGCCTGGTCAGCCGCGGCGCGAGCACGAGCCCCGCCGCGTAACCCGTCGCCACCCACTGCGCCAGGCAGAACGGGCACGCCATCAGCTCGCCCATCGCGTCGCGCGGCTCCTCCTTCAGCTCCGCAGGCCCGCTCACCCCCCTGAACCTGGTGAAGGGCGCACGCAAGGGGCTGGTCACCGGGTCCTTGGACAGGGTGCGCGACAGCCGATGGGTGCTCACACCCATCAGGAGAAGATCGAGCGGGCCAAGGCGGTCAGGAGGCTGCTTTCCCCTCAGTACGGCCACCGCGGCCGCCGCCGCGACGGCTCCGCCGTACGCCGCCATGATCAGCACGTAGCCGCCCAGCGGGCGGCCGTATTCCTTGGAAACCTCGCTCATGGAGGCCCGCTACCCCTGGCCGTGAGGTCTAGTCGCCGATCGATCGGGTAGCTCCCCGCCATGGGCAGCCACAGTCACGAGGTCACCGACGCGATCCTGGAAACCCTCAAGCGCGCCAGCTCCGGCCTCAAGGAGGCGGGCGTGAGATACGCGCTCGCGGGAGGCTGCGCAGCCTACGCGCGAGGAGCGGCGCCGTCCCTGCACGACGTCGACTTCGTCGTGATGGAGAAGGACGCACCCGCCGCGCTGGAGGCGTTGACGCGCGTGGGGTTCGACACGGTGCGGCCGCCCGAGGACTGGCTGGTCAAGGCGTACGACGAGGGCAGGCTGGTGGATCTGATCTTCAGGGTCTCCGACCGGCCGGTCACCGAGGCGCTGCTGGAGAGGGCCGAGCCCCTGATGGCGGCGGCGGTCATCGTGCCGGTCCTGGAGGCGACGGACCTGGTGGTCTCGTGGTTGCTGCCGATGTCGGAGCACGCGTGCGACTACGGCGGGCTGCTGCCGCAGGTCAGGGCGCTGCGCGAGCAGGTCGACTGGAACAGGGTGGCGGCGGTGACGGAGGATTCCCCTTACGCGTCGACGTTCCTGACGCTTCTGGAGCGGCTCGAGGTGATCGAGAAGCCGGTGGAATGCGGCATGGACCCCTCCTGGCCCTAACCCGCGCCCTCCAGCGGTGACCCCACCTGGTCCTGACCCCCGTACCTCCGGCCGGTACCCCTTCCCCAGCCTCCGCCCCTCCCAACCGGTGGCTCCTCCGCCGACCCCTCCAGAGAGGTGACCCCCGCCCCCCGACTTCGACCTTCTCCCGGCTCTGACCTCCTCCGGGCCCTGACCTCGGGCATGGATAAGGGCCGCGCCCCTGGTGGGGCGCGGCCCTTATGCCTCTAGTCAGAAGGTGTTGGGGAAGCGGCCGTAGTACTCGCCCAGCCGCTGCCGGTAAGCCGGCTCCTTGAAGGCGCCCTCGTCAAACTCGGGCGCGTTCTTGATCTCTTCCTTCGTCCTGGAGACGTAGACGTTGCGCTCCTGCGGGTCGATGCGCGTGATCACCGAACCAGGAAGCAGAACCTTCTTACCGAAGATCCACGGCCCGGTGTCGACGATCACGTAGCTCTCGCCGACCTCGTAGGTGGCCTCGTCGATTGACCCGATCTTTCCGTCCGTCGCCTGAACGTGGTACCCCACGAGGTCCAGACTCTGGTTCCGGTCGTAGACGTCAGGACGATAGTTCCAGAGCTCCATTGGTGCTCTCTCCCTCTCTTCTGTGCGTCTTTCTCGGGCCGGCCCCCTCTACCCGGGCAATCAACGATCAATCCCGTCATGGCGGATTTTTGCGCGACTATTCCACGCGATCATTCCGGTGCCACTCACAAGGCACACCAGATAGACGCCCAACATGATCGTGCGGACCTCATACGGCAGCTCCAGCTCCTGAGTCGCGATCATGAGCGGGAAGGAGGCGGCGATCAGCATGCAGGCCCACCCCTGCACGCGAGGGTTGTCGACGCTCCTCCAGTACGGCAGCAGCCGGATCGCGCGATTGGTGACCACCATGTACAGGCCCGCTCCGACGAGCACGGTGGACAGCGCCAAGCCGACCACGTCAATCACGTCGATCACCTGAGAGAACATCTGCCCACCCCGTGAATCTTATGAAGATCGTTCCAAAATCGTCGCAGACAAAGAGAGATAAGTCCGGATACGATCCGCCATGGCCACTGAGATTTTCCCCGAGTGGGCGCCCCCTGGCGTCGATCCCACCCGACCCAGCGTGGCCCGCGTCCATGACGTCCTTCTCGGCGGGACCGAGAACTTCGCGGTGGACAGGGCCGTGGCCGAGCGGCTCCGCCTGGCCGTACCCGACATCTCCGAACTCACGTGGTGCAACCGTGCCTTCATCGGCCGCGTCGTCACCTATCTGGTTCGCGAGGCGGGCGTGACCCAGCTGATCGACCTCGGCTCCGGTCTGCCCACCATCGAGAACACCCACGAGGTCGCCCAGGCCGCCGATCCCGCCGCCCGCGTCGTCTACGTCGACCTCGACCCGATGGTCGAGCCGCACGCCGCACAGATCCTGCGCGAGAACGGCAGAGCCGTCGCCATCGCCGTCGACGCCCGCGACGTCGACGCCGTCCTCGGCCATCCCGCCCTGGTGAACCTCATCGACTTCTCCCGGCCCGTCGGCCTCATGATGATCGGGCTGCTGCACCTCTTCCCCGACGACCGGGACCCGTGGGGACTGGTCAGGCAGTACATGGACGCCCTGCCGAGAGGCAGCCACCTGGCCGCCTCCCACATGCACGCCGCCGCCAATCCCGAGGCCCTGGCGCTGGAGCGGACGCTGCACGCCACGATGGGCACCGGCCACTTCCGCTCCGAGGAGGAGATCACCCGCTTCTTCGACGGCCTGGAGCCGGTGGAGCCCGGCGTCGTCCACGTCCCGCGGTGGCGGGCCCAGGTGGAGGGCCCGCTCGAACCGTGGCAGGAGCTGCTGCTGGGCGGGGTCGCGCGCAAGCCCTGACTCAGCCGTGGCGCAGCGCCGACGTCACCCGCTTCAGCAGGCGATCGAGCTCGGTGCCGAACGGGTTCTCCTGCACCATGTACGTCCACGTCGCCGAAGGGCGCTTCAGCTCGCGGGCCGGAGCCTCGAAGGACTCCAGCGAACGGCGCTCGACCTCGGCGAGCAGCGTCTTGTACTCCGCCACGGCCTCGCGCTGGAACTCGTCCACCGGGCTCATCCGGCCGAGCGCCCGCAGATGGATGCCCTCGCGCAGGTCGCTCAGGAAGGCCAGGTGCTCGGTCCAGCAGGTGTCGATCGCGTGCAGGACGATCTGCCTGGCCGTCTCGCCGCGGGTGTCCTCGTCGAGGGCGTCCCAGCGCTCGGGATCGGCGGCGGCCAGCGCGTTGGCGGCCGACTCGGTGTGCAGGACCTTGTCGCGCCACTCAAGGATGAGCTCGCGCTGGTGCTCCAGCAGGCGGGTGTAGCGCCAGGTGTTGCGGTGGATCTCCAGATTGACGCCCTCGGCGACGCGCTGGGCGTGGCCGACGAGGTAAGCGCCGCGGCGGTGCCGTACCACGCCGTCGGGGTCGGCGGACGGCGGGCGCTCGTCGGGGACGTACTGCGTGACCAGGTCGTCGCGCATGCTCGCGAAGAAGACGGAACCGCCGGGGTCGCCCTGGCGGCCCGCGCGGCCGCGCAGCTGGTCGTCGAGACGGCTGCTGACGTGCCTGCCCGAGCCGATCACGTACAGACCGCCCAGCTCGGCCACGCCCTCGCCGAGCCGGATGTCGGTGCCGCGCCCGGCCATCTGGGTGGAGACGGTGATGGCGTCCCGCTCTCCGGCGCGGGCGATGATCGCGGCCTCCTCCGCGTCGTTCTTGGCGTTGAGCACGACGGGCTCCATGCCGCGGCGCTGCAGCAGCTTGGCGAGGTTCTCCGAGGCGGCCACGTCGAGCGTGCCGATCAGGATCGGCCTGCCCGTGGCGTGCACCGCCTGGATCTCCTCCACCAGCGCCGCGTCCCTGTCGGGCTCCGTCGGGTAGAGGCGGTCGGGCTCGTCCTCCCTGACGCAGGGCGTGTTCGGCGGGATGACCGCGACCTTGAGGCCGTAGAACTCGCCGAGCTGCTCGCTGACCGCAACCGCCGTGCCGGTCATGCCGCAGACCTGCGGATAGCGTTTGATCAGCCCCTGCACGGTGATCTGGTCGAGGATCTCGCCCTTCTCGGTGGGGGAGAGCGCCTCCTTGGCCTCCACCGCCGCCTGCAATCCGTCGGGCCAGCGCTGCAGCAGCGCCACCCGGCCCCGCGAGGGGTTGATGAGCTGCACCCTGCCGTCGCGGACGATGTAGTCGACGTCCCGCGTCAGCAGCGCGTGGGCGTGGAGCGCCAGGTTGAGCTCGATGAGCGTGCCAGGCTCGTTCTCGTCGTACAGCTCGACGCCGAGGATCGACTCCACGCTGTCGGCGCCCTTGGACGTCAGGAAGACGTTCCTCGCCTGCTCGTCGATCTCGTAGTGGTAGCCCCTGACCAGGGTGCGCACCAGCTCCGCCATCTCCGGTACGGCATCGCCCGCGTCGGCCGCGCCCGCCAGCACCAGCGGCACCCGCGCCTCGTCCACCAGCACCGAGTCCGCCTCGTCCACCAGCGCCACCTCGGGCGCGGGCATGATGATGTCGCCGGCGCTCGTGCGCATCCTGTCGCGCAGCACGTCGAACCCGATCTCGCTGACCGGGCCGTAGCAGACGTCCCTGTCGTAGGCCTCGCGCCGCTCCTCAGGCGTGGAGTTCTGGCCGAGCCAGCCGACCGTGACGCCGAGCGCGTCGTAGAACGGCGCCATCCACTCCGCGTCACGCTGCGCCAGGTAGTCGTTGACCGAGATCACGTGGACCCGCTTGCCCTGCAGCGCGTAGCCCGCCGCCGCCATCGCGCCCGACAGCGTCTTGCCCTCGCCCGTGGCCATCTCCGCCACGTGCCCGTGGAGCAGGGCCAGCGTGCCGAGCAGCTGCACGTCGTACGGCCTGAGCCCCAGCGTCCTGTCGGCGGCCTCCCTGGCCACGGCACAGAACTCGGCCAGGTTGTCCATCTTCGGCTCGGGCAGCTCGCCGGGATAGGACAGCTTGCCGGCCGCCTCGACGATCTTCTTGTACGAGGTCAGGTTCAGGCCACCTGGCCGGTCCAGAATATTCCTGAAAAACCCGGAAAACGACGCCACGAATCCTCCAACGAGCGGTCAGTCGGCACCTGTTCCCGGATCTGTCCGGTACGGCGGCGTCCGCCGTACCGGACACTAGCTCATCCGCGTTCGTGAACGGTGAGCGTGATCACCGCGGCGAGCAGGACGAGGCAGCCTGCCGTGGTGAGCACGGTCAGCCGCTCGCCGAACACCAGCACCCCCAGGGCCGCCGCGCCGACCGCCTCGCCGAGGGAGATCACCGAGACGGTGGTCGCCTTGAGCACGGACAGACTCCTGAAGTACAGCCCGTACGCCAGGGCCGTCGGTATGGCGCCGAGGTAGAGCAGCAGACCCACGGTGGGCAGGGTGACCTGCGGCAGGAAGCCATCGAACAGCGCGAAAGGGGCGAGGCACAGCGCACCCACGGCGAACCCGCCCACCGCGGTGCCGTAGGGGTCGTCGTGGTGCCTCCGGGAGTGGAGGGTGACCGCGGCGTACCCGGCTGCCGAGACCAACCCGAACCCCAGCCCCGCCAGGGTCCCGGCGTCGGCGTTTCCCCGACCGAGCCCCGTCTCGCCGGTGAGCAGGATCAACCCCACCAGGGCGGCGGCCACGCAGATCGCGCCCACCCTGTCGAGCCGCTCCCCGAGGAACAACCGTCCCCCGAGCGCGGTGAACACCGGGGTCGCACCCATCGTGACCACCGTCGCGACGGCCACCCCCGAGAAGGAGATCGCCCCGAAGTAGGCGGTCTGGTACACCGCCATCCCCACCCCCACGAGCAGGGTCCTGCTGTGAAGGCCGGGCCTGCGACGAACGAGGGCGATGAGGAAGACCGCGCCGAGCAGGTATCGCCAGAGCGACACCCCGATCGGCCCCAGCCCGGCGGACTGGAAGAGCAGGGAACCGGCCGCGCCACCTGTGCCCCAGGCGGCCGCGGCCACAGAGACGTACAGCACGCCGCGCCGTACGGAAACTTGCGTCATTGATTTCTCCGGAAGGAGTGGTTGTCGACGTCCGGCCCGTACGCGGGCAGCGACCACCACCGGATCGCTCGGATCCGGAGAAATCAGGAGAGGTGCCGCCCGCTAGTGCGCGGGGGGCGGAGAAATCACGTAGAACGGCACGGGCCCACCCTACGCCCTGCTCTCCACACGCCTGAGCACCTCCCCGTCCTCACACCCCGCGATCCGCGCCTCCGCGCGATCCGTGCCTCCCCGCGATCCGTGCCTCCCCGCGATCCGCGCCCCGCGCCATCCGAGCCCCCGCGCCATCCGCGAGGCTCCGCCCTCTGCGACGCCTGCCACCTGCGCCGTCCCGCTCGTCTGAGACGCCCGCCACCGCCGACCTTCGGTCCGTCATCGGTGCGTTCGAGCTGGGTGGATTCGGTTTCTTGTACCTGACACAACCTGACAGGTATGGGATGAAGACTGGCCGCATGACAACGAAGGCAAACCTGCTCGCCGTCACCATCGACTGCGAAGACCCCGTCCGGATGGCCGAGTTCTGGCACCAGGTCACCGGGTTCGACATCCAGGTCGCCGAGGCCGAATACTCCGCCGTGAGCGACGGCACGAACACCATCTACTTCGCCCGTATCCCCGGCTACAAGGCCCCCGCGTGGCCCAGCGACGACAAGCAGTTCCACCTCGACTTCCGGGTGCCGGACGTGGCGAAGGCGGTCGAGGAGTACCAGAGCCTGGGCGCCACCAAGCCCGATTTCCAGTCGAGCGACGGCTGGGTGGTCATGCAGGACCCCGAAGGGCACCTGTTCTGCGTATGTCCCGAGAGGTCGTCCTAAAGTCTGATTCGAGCGATGCGGCCGGCATCATAAGCTGGAGCAATGCTCGTGAACATGCCCCTGCGTGGGCGCCCATGACCTGGGTCGGCCTGATCATCGCCCTCGCTGGGGCACTGGGATACGCCGTCGGAGCGGCGCTGCAGCAGTTCGAGGCAGTCGCCGAAGGCGCCTCGTTCAAGTTGGTGAAGCGCCCGCGCTGGTGGATCGGCGGCATCATCGGTTTCACCGGCGCCAGCCTGCACGCGGTGGCGCTGAGTTTCGCGCCACTCGTGGTCGTGCAGCCGGTGTCGGTGGCGACGTTGGTGTTCGCCGTGCCGCTGGCCGCCTACTTGTACGGCCGCAAGCCGTACAAGGCGGAGGTTCTCGGCTCCATCGCCGTCGCGGTGGGACTGCTGTGGCTGACGCTGCTGGTCCCGCACACCGACGTGACGCCCAAGCTGTCCACCCCCGCCGCGCTGGGTTTCCTGGCGGTGATCGGGCTGATCGTGCTGGTCGCGAACATGGCGGCGGCCAGGTCGACGGGCGCGACCAAGGCGCTGCTGCTGTCGGTCGGGGCGGGTGTGGTGACCGCGAGCGTGTCCACGTTCGTGCGGGTGGTCGGCGGCGGCCTGCATGGTGATTTCTCCAGGCTCATCCACTGGTTCACGCTGGTCATTCCGACGATGCTGGTCTTCGCGGTGATCCTGCTGCAGCGCTCCTACGCGGTCGGCTACTTCGGCATCGCGTACGCGGGCGTGCAGGTCATCGACCCGATCACCTCGGTGCTCGCGGGGGCGATCCTGCTCGGGGAGCCGTTGCCCACCTCGCCGTCGACGGCGGTGCCCGCCCTGCTGGCCGCGGCGCTGACCATCGGCGGGACGATCACACTCGGGCGGCTGGCCCCCGACCAGTCGCGACCGCTGCCCGAGGTGTCCATCCCAGTACCTCATCCATCGAGCGCAACATCAAATCAGCGCTGAACCTGGCCGCCAGCGACATTCCCGTGTCTCGCAGCCGTACGGCGAGCGGGTTGTGGATCTTGGTCAGCCCGCAGATCCTCATCGACTGGGCCACCACCTTCGACGTGCGTTCGAGCCTGGCCGCGGTGTAGGCGGGCAGGTCGCAGGGGGTCATCGCCAGGACGATCGCATCCTCGACGGCCTGGCACGCGCCCTGACCGAGGTTCGGCGTCATGGGGTGCGCGGCATCGCCGATCAGCGCAACCCTGCCGCGGTGCATCGCCGGCAGCGGGGTGTCGAGGTGGTAGATGTCGTTGCGGATCACCTTCTCCCCGCTGGCCGACCCCAGCAGCGTGGGCAGCGGCTCGTGCCATCCCCCGAACCTCCGCAGGAGCTCCTGCCGCTCATCCGCGTGTACGGCTCCCGCGGGCGACAGGTCGGTGGCGTAGACGTAGACGAGGTCGTCGGCCAGCGCGTGGACGCCGATGACCAGACCCTTGCCCCAGCTCTCCGTGCTCTGGATCGTGCCGCCAGGATGGGGGACCAGCGCCCTCCACGCGGTCACCCCTGAATAGACGGGGTCGGGATGGCCGGGAAAGAGCGTCCTGCGGGTGGCCGAGTGGATGCCGTCTGCCCCGATCACCAGGTCTGCCTCGAACTCGGCGGCGTCGGTCCGCACCACACCGTTCTCCGCGTCCACACCGGTGACGGTCGTGCCGAGGCGTAGATCCTTGACCCGGTCGGCGAGCAGGTCCATGAGCGTGGCGCGCAACATGATGACCACCGAGTCGCCGTACCTGGCGGTGGCCCGCTCCTCGGTGGCGTGGACGAGCCAGCGGCCCGTCGGCGTACGGATTCCACCCTTGCCCTGGATCCTGGACAGGCGGCGGACCTCGTCACCCAGCTTGATCATGTCGAGTGCTTTGAGGGCGTTCGCCGCGATCGCCAGGCCTGAGCCCACGGGTTCGAGCTTCTTCGCGCGCTCCAGAACGGTGACCTCCCACCCACGCTGCTCCAGCGCGATGGCCGCGGTCAGCCCGCCGACCCCTGCACCGATCACGACTGCCTTCGACATCGCCTGTCTCCTCACTACGACTGTAGTTGGGACCGTACTACAGCCGTAGTTCAACTACAAGTGTAGTCTGGCTAGGTGAAACGTTTGGATGCCGTCGCGGAGGCGGCCATCACCCTGCTCGCCGAGCGCGGCATGCGCGGGTTGACGCACCGCGCGGTGGACGAGTTCGCGGGTCTCCCTCCCGGCTCGACGTCGAACCTGGCACGCACCAGGGCCGCGTTGCTGGAGCTGACGTTGCAGCGCCTGACCGAGCTCGAGGCCGCGGCCCTGGCTCCCGCAATGGGCTTGCCGGGCGAGCGGACCGCCGCGCCCGGTGCCGGTTCCCCGGCCGAACGGGCACTCACCTCCAGCCTGACCGCGACGCTGGGGAAAGGCCCTGCCGCTGGGCCGGGCCCGACCGACGATGAGGGGGCCGGGGTGGCGGGCGGCGAGGGGGGCGCCCGCGGATCCGGGGTGGCCGAGCTGCTGGAGTGGGGAGACCTGGCGGGTCTGATGGCCGAGCTGCTCTGGGTGCAGCTGGCGGACCGGCGCAGGACACTCGCCCGTTACGAGCTGGCGTTGGAGGCGACCCGCCGTCCCGAGCTCCGGGAGATCTACGACATGGCGGGCGCCCGCTTCCGGGACCCCGCCGTCGCGCTGCTCGCCGCGGCTGGTTCGCGGGATCCGGTACGGCACGGGCGCCAGTTGGTGGCTTACGGCGAGGGCGTCATGTTCGACGCGATCGCGGGCGCGGGTGTGATGCCCTCGATCGAGGACCTTCGGGCGGGGCTGAGCGAGTTCCTCTCCGGCATGCTGTCCTGACCGACTGACCGACTGACCGACTGACCGACGTGCTGACTGACTGGCGGATGGTGAGGAGACCCGGTCGAGGTCAGGCGGCGGGTCCCACCAGGCGGGCGCGGTGCGGCGGCCACTCCTCGGGAAGGATGCCGAACACGACCGTGTCCCGCCACGTCCCGTCGGGCCGCTGCCTGTTGCGTCGCAGCGTCCCCTCGTGCACCCCGCCGATCCGCGCGATCGCCGCCTGCGACCTGGTGTTCAGGTGGTCGGTCTTCAGCTGGACCCTGTTGTACCCGATCACGTCGAAGGCGTGGTCGAGCAGCAGCACCTTGCAACTGGTGTTCACCGCCGTGCGCCACACCGCCCTGCCGTACCAGGTCCAGCCGATCTCGATGCTCTGGTCGAAGCCGGGCACGTCGAGGTAGGTCGTCCACCCGACGGCCTTGCCGCTCTGCTTGAGGATGACCGCGTGCGCCGCGTACTTGTCGCTCTCGATGAGCTCACCGGCGATCGCGGCGAGCTCCTCAGGCGTG
Organism: Nonomuraea sp. NPDC049152; assembly: GCF_040648355.1. Classification (NCBI taxonomy): domain Bacteria; kingdom Bacillati; phylum Actinomycetota; class Actinomycetes; order Streptosporangiales; family Streptosporangiaceae; genus Nonomuraea; species Nonomuraea sp. NPDC049152. The sequence goes on from NZ_JBEZDO010000003.1 coordinate 197,174, forward strand.
CGCGGCACGGGTACGGACAACCAGCACCACACCTCCTCGTCCCCGCCCCCCGCCTCGAACAGGTCGGGGATGTGGTCAAGGGTCAGCGGCTCGAGCCGTACGACAGCGTTCTCGAGCACGGTGGCGGAGGGCAGCTTGGCGGTCATGTGGGACACCGTACCTAAGGCGTCCACCTGCGCTTATGGCCACCCGATCGGTTTTCCTCGCGACCACTTGTCGACACTCATACCGGCCGGTCGGTATGGTCAGGGCATGGACTTCGCCTTCGACACCGTCACCGAGGACCTGCGCGAGCGGCTGCTGCGCTTCATGGACGAATGTGTCTACCCGGCCGAGGAGGCCTTCGAGGAGCAGGCGGCCGTGAGCGGCTGGAGCAGCCCGCCGCTGATGGCCGATCTGAAGGAGGAGGCCCGCAAGAGAGGGCTGTGGAACCTCTTCCTGCCGGGCGAGCACGGCGCCGGCCTCACGAACCTGCAGTACGCGCCGCTGGCGGAGATCACCGGACGGAGCCCGAGGATCGCGCCGACGGCGACCAACTGCGCCGCGCCCGACACGGGCAACATGGAAGTGCTGTCGATGTTCGGCAGCGAGTGGCAGCGCAAGGAGTGGCTGCGGCCGCTGCTCGACGGCGAGATCCGCTCGGCGTTCGCGATGACCGAGCCCGACGTCGCCTCCTCCGACGCGACCAACATCTCCACCCAGATCGTCAAGGATGGCGCGGAGTACGTCATCAACGGCCGCAAGTGGTTCATCTCCGGCGCGATGAACCCGGACTGCAAGATCCTCATCGTCATGGGCAAGACGAACCCCGACGCGCCCAAGCACCGGCAGCAGAGCATGGTGCTCGTCCCTCGCGACACCCCTGGCCTGCACATCAAGCGCGGCATGCACGTCTTCGGCTACAGCGACGCCGACCACGGCGGCCACGCGGAGGTGGTCTTCGAGGACGTGCGGGTGCCCGCCGACAATTTGATCGGCGAGGAGGGCGGCGGCTTCGCGATCGCGCAGGCCAGGCTCGGCCCAGGCCGCATCCACCACTGCATGCGCATGATCGGCATGGCGGAGCGGGCGATCGAGCTGATGTGCAGGCGCTCGCTCCAGCGGACGGCCTTCGGCAAGACGATCGCCGAGCAGGGCGTCGTCCAAGACTGGATCGCCGAGTCCAGGGTCCGCGTCGAGCAGCTCAGGCTGCTGGTGCTCAAGACCGCGTGGCTGATGGACACCGTCGGCAACAAGGGCGCCCACACCGAGATCCAGGCCATCAAGATCGCCACGCCCCGCGAGGTGGAGTGGATCCTCGACAAGGCCATCCAGGTCCACGGCGCGGGCGGCGTCAGCCAGGACTTCCCGCTGGCGGGGCTCTGGGCGGGAGTGCGATCGCTGCGCTTCGCCGACGGACCCGACGAGGTGCACAAGCGTTCGCTCGCCCACAGGGAGCTGAAGAAGTGGATGTAGTCGACAGGTTCCTGGAGAACGCCCCCTCCGACCGCCTGGAGTTCCTGCGCGCCCGGTTCGACGCAGGGCTGGCGTGGGTGCACTTCCCCGTGGGGCTCGGCGGCCTGGGCGCGCCCCGCGAGCTGCAGCGGGAGGTCGAGCGCGCGCTCGCCCACACCCCGCAGCTCGACACCGGCGTGCAGGGGATCGGCCTCGGCATGGCCGCCCCGACCATCCTCTCGTTCGGCACGGAGGAGCAGAAGAAGCGCTTCCTGCGGCCGCTGTGGACGGGCGAGGAGATCTGGTGCCAGCTCTTCAGCGAGCCCGGCGCGGGCTCCGACCTGGCCACGCTGGCCACCCGCGCCGTCAGGGACGGCGGCGAATGGGTCATCGACGGCCAGAAGGTGTGGACCTCCGGCGCCCACCACGCCCGCTGGGGCATCCTCGTCGCCAGAACCGACCCTGACCTGCCCAAGCACCGCGGCCTGACGTACTTCATCTGCGACATGCACGCCCCCGGCGTCGACGTGCGCCCGCTGCGGCAGATCACCGGTGAGGCCGAGTTCAACGAGGTCTTCCTCACCGGGGTGCGGCTCTCCGACGACCTGCGCCTTGGCGAGGTCGGCGACGGCTGGCGGGTCGCCCAGACCACGCTCATGAACGAGCGCGTGGCCATCGGCGGCGCGCCCGTCCGCAAGGGCGGCGGCATGGTCGGCCTGGTCGCCGACGCCTGGCGTGAGCACCCCGAGCTGCGCACCCACGACCTGCACCAGCGCCTGCTCGCGCTGTGGGTGGAGGCCGAGGTCACCCGCCTTTCAGGGGTACGGCTGCGCGAACAGCTCGCCGCCGGGCAGCCCGGCCCCGAAGGGTCGGGCATGAAGCTGTCGTTCGCCAAGCTCAACCAGGCGCTGACCGGCTTCGAGGTGGAGTTCCACCGCGACCTCGGCTACGACGACTGGGCCTTCCGCCGCTCCGACTCGGTCGACTTCCTCGGCCGCGGCCCCGGCTACCGGTACCTGCGCGCCAAGGGCAACTCCATCGAGGGCGGCACCTCGGAGATCCTGCGCAACATCATCGCCGAGCGCGTGCTCGGCCTGCCCTCCGAACCCCGCGTCGACAAGGACGTTCCGTGGAAGGACCTGCCGCGATGACGCTGCTCTACACCGACGTCGAGGAGGAGCTGCGGGCCGCCGTCCGCGACCTGCTCGCCGACCACTGCCCGCCGTCCGCGGTGCTGGCCAGGATCGAGGGCGCGCCCCACGACCTGGACCTGTGGAAGACGCTGGCGCGCGACATCGGCGTGGCGGGGCTGCTGATCCCCGAGGAGTACGGCGGGGCGGGCGCCTCCGCGCGGGAAGCGGCGGTCGTGCTGGAGGAACTGGGCAGGGGGGTGACGCCTGTCCCGTTCTTCACCAGCTCGGTGCTGGCCACCCATGCCCTGCTCCAGGTGGGCGCCGTGGACCTGCTGCGCGGGATGGCGGACGGCGAGATCACCGCGGCCCTCGCCGTGCCGTTCGCGGCCTCGCCGTACAGGGAGGCAGGGGCGACGGTCACTCTCACGGACGGGACGCTGACCGGACAGGTCCGGGGGGTCGCGGGCGCCGATGTGGCCGACGTGCTGCTGGTGCCGGCCGACGGCGTCCTCCACGCGGTCCGCGCGGCCGATGCCCGCGTCGAGGTCGTGCCCTCGCTGGACCTGACCAGGCCGATCGCGCACGTCACCCTCGACGGCGCCGCCGAGCCGCTGGGCGCATTCGACCAGCGGGAGACGCTGCGGTTCGGGGCGGGACTGCTGGCCTCCGAGCAGCTCGGCGTGGCCGAGTGGTGCCTGGAGACGACGCTCGCCTACGTCAAGGAGCGCTACCAGTTCGCCAGGCCCGTCGGCTCCTTCCAGGCGATCAAGCACAGGCTCGCCGACCTGTGGCTGGACGTCGTCAGAGCACGGGCCGCCGCCCGCGGAGCCACCGACGCCGGTCCGATGTCCGCTGCGGTGGCGCAGGCGTGGAACGCTGGCGTGGCGGTGCACGCGGCGGAGGAGGCGGTGCAGCTGCACGGCGGGATCGGGATGACCTGGGAGCATCCCATTCACCTGTACCTCAAGCGCGCCAAGTCCACCGAACTCGCCCTCGGCACTCCGGGCGATCACCGGGACGCGCTGGCCTCGCTCGCCGACCTGCCGGGGCCTGCCTGAGCGTGGCGTAGGTCGTCCATCGGGAGCGGCGCGCAGGTCCCTCGGCGCGCCTGCTCCTTCGACGTCGCGTCGTACTTCGCCGCCTGCGGCCCTGGTCGGCCGGACGGTCACCAAGGGCGTCGCGCGTACCCTTACGGTCGCAGCGACGTGAGCAGCAGGTCGGCGAAGTGCGCCCCGACCTGGGCGCCCGAGAGCACGCCCTCGGCGTGGTACCAGGAGCCGAGGTGGTGGACCGAGCCGAAGAAGTAGTCGACGACGATCTCGGCGGGCACCGCGGAGCGGAACACGCCCTCCCGCTGCCCCTCCGCCACCAGGTCGCGGAAGCGCTCGTGGTAGCGGCGGCGCTCGGCCCTGACGGTCTTCTGCGTCTCGGGGGCGAGCAGATGCATCGACCTGAAGAAGATCTTGGAGTCGTCGAGGTTGTCGGTGGTGGTCTCCACGACGTCGGCCGCCGCCGCGTGCAGGCGCTCGGACACGGTGCCGGGGCCGTCGGCGATCTTCGTCAGCCGTTCCATCTGCATCCGGAGCACGCGGCCATAGATCTCGTGCAGCAGATCGTCCTTGGAGTCGAAGTAGTGGTACATCGCCCCCTTGGTGACCCCGGCCGCGACCACGATCTCCTGCACTGACGTACTCTCGAAGCCGCGGTCGGCGAACAGCCGCGTCGCCTCGGACAACAGCCGCTGTCTGACCGGTTCTTCCTGTGCCATGGTCAACAGCATACCGACTGGTCGGTCGAGTGTCCGGAAGGGGCTCCTCACGGCTAAGTTAGGCTTACCTTGGGTATTTGATGACCAGCGAGGGATCTTCGGCGTGGCAGATCCGTGGTCAACCTTCTGAGCTTGGGGGAGTTTGCCGTGCCCGGTGGCTCGATCTACGTGCAGCAGGACGAGAAGTTCACAGGCTCGTCCCCGCAGTGGTGGTACGAGAAGTTCTTCCGCGAGGACGCGAAGAACCGTCAGCGGTCCAGGGCGATCAAGGCGGGCGTGGGGCTCGTCGCGGGGCTGGCGCTGGCCATCCGCTTCGACCTCCCATGGATACCCGTCTTCGGGCTCCTGTCCGCCGCTCTCGTGGCCGCCCTCGACTGGGGCATCGTCTGGTACAACTTCAACGCCACCTCCGTCTGGCGCGGTCGCCGCCGCGGCGAGGTGATCACCCAGCGCAAGCTCAAGCGCGGTCTCAACAGCTCCGGCTACCGCATCCTGCAGGGCAGGGCCATCCGTGGTCAGGCCTCCATCGACCACCTGGTCATCGGCCCCGGCGGCGTCTGGATCGTCGACAACGAGTCGTGGTCGCCCGACACCGACATCGCGGCCTATGGCGGGCGGCTGTTCTTCGGCGAGAAGTTCGGCACCCACGTCGCCAAGCCGCTGGTCGCCACCGCCGACGCCTTCGCCGAGCTGCTCGGCAGGGAGACCGGGATCGCGCTGTCCATCCAGCCGATACTCGCCGTCCACTGCGGCAGGCTGCCGCGCGGCGGCATCGTGAGCGCCGAGGGCATCACGCTGCTCAAGCCCTCCCTGGCCGCCAAGGTCATCAAGAGGGCCGACAGGGTGGTGCTGAGCGAAGAACAGATCGAGCTGCTCGCCCGTACGGCGGCGCGGGAGCTGGCTAGGCCAGTCGCTCGATGAACTCCGCCAGCTGGGCGATGTTGCGACACTCGCGCATCGGCACGATCGAGCCGTAGGCGGTGGCGAGGGAGTCGCCGCTGTCCCACTGCTGCCTCGGCTCGGGATTGAGCCAGTACGCGTGCCTGGCGCCCTTCGCCAGCCGCTTCAGCGTGTCGAGCGCGGGCGGCTGGTAGTTGGAACGCGCGTCGCCGAGGATCAGCAGGCTCGTCTTGGGTCCGACGGCGTCCTTCTTCGCGAATTCCTCGAAAGCCCGCCCATAATTCGTCCGGCCAAAACGCGACATATTCGCTTCTGTTGCTAGTTTGGCCAGCGCTTCGCTCACGTCACCACCGGGCGCGAAGAACCGGGTGATCTCGTCCACCGTGTCGACGAATCCGAACGCCCGCACCTTCGTGAACTGCTCCCGAAGCGCATATGTGAGCAGCAGCGTGAAATGGGCGAACGACGAGACCGAATCGCTGGTGTCGCACAGGACCACCAGTTCGGGCTTGTGCGGCCGCGGCGGCCTGAACTTCGGCTCCATGGGCACGCCGCCCGTGGACAGCGACGCCCGCATCGTCCTGCGGAAGTCGAGCCGCCCCCGCCTGCCGTGCTTGTGCCTGATCGCCAGGCGCGTGGCCAGCCTGCGCGCCAGCGGATACACCTCTCGGCGCAGCCTGACGAGGTCCGCCCTGGTGATCCGCAGGAAGTCCAGCTGGTCCACGGGGGGCCGTACGGCGGAGCGGGCGATGCGCTCGATGCCCGAGTCCTCGGCGATCCTGCGCCTGACGTCGGTGGCGACGGCGTCCTCGAAGCGTTTGATGTTGGCGTTGACGCGCTGCCTGGCGATCTTCTCCTCCAGGCCGCCCCTGGCCACGCCCTGCAGGAGGCGCGCCATGAGGGTGTCGGGGGACAGGGCCCGCATGACGCTGTAGGAGAACCAGTTCTGCCTGCCCTCCGCCGCGGGCTGGCGGCCGAACCGCTCGACCATCGCGCGGGCGAACTCCCTCATCTCGGCGTCGGTCGAGGCGCGCAGCAGCTCGCCCAGGCGCTCCCTGGGATCGGCGTGATCGTCGTCGCGCTCGCCGTACCGGTTCCCCGGCTCCGCGGACAGACCCGTGGTGGAGGACGGGAACCACAGGTCGAACAGCACGTCGAAACCGGGCCGGTAGGCGGGCCTCTTGACCAGCGTCGCCGCGTATGCGGCGCGCAGCGACTCACGCTCGGCCAGGTCGATCACCTGTAGTGCCCTGGCCGCGTCGAGGCCCTCGGCCAGCGACACCGGTAGTCCCGCCTCACGCAGCGCGTGCACGAAGCCGACATGCCGGTCCACCAGGCTCACAGGCCCAGCTCCTTGCGGGCGCGCGCCTGGTCGGACGCGTGCTTGAGCACCACGCCGAGCGTGCCGGACACCGTCTCCTCGTCGAGCTCCTCGCGGCCGAGCGCCAGGAGGGTGCGCGCCCAGTCGACGGTCTCGGCGACCGAAGGGGCCTTCTTCAGCTCGAGCGCCCGCAGCGTGGCCACCGTCCTTGCGAGCTGCTCGGCCAGGTCGGCAGGCAGGGTCGGCACCTGCGAGAGCACGATGTCGCGCTCGCGGTCCTGCGTCGGGTACTCGATGTGAAGGTAGAGGCAGCGGCGCTTGAGCGCCTCCGACAGCTCGCGCGTGGCGTTGGAGGTGAGGACGACGAACGGCCGAAGCGTGGCCTCGATCGTGCCCAGCTCGGGGATCGTCACCTGGAAGTCCGACAGCAGCTCCAGCAGCAGGCCCTCGACCTCGACATCGGCCTTGTCGGTCTCGTCGATCAGCAGCACGGTGGGCCCCGCGCTCCTGATCGCCTTGAGCAGGGGCCGCTCCAGCAGGAACTCCTCGGAGAAGATGTCGTCGTCCGAGCTCGTCGCCTGAATGCGCAGGAGCTGCTTCTTGTAGTTCCACTCATACAGCGCCCTGGCCTCGTCGAGCCCCTCGTAGCACTGCAACCTGATCAGCTCGGCCCCCGTCGCCTGCGCCACGGCCTTGGCCAGCTGAGTCTTGCCGACCCCCGCGGGCCCCTCGGCGAGCAGGGGCTTGCCGAGCGCGGCGGCCAGGAACACCGAGGTGGCGATGGAGTCGTCGGAGAGGTAGTCAACGGCGGCGAGCCGCTCGCTCACGTCAGCGGGCGAGTTGAACATCGATGCTCCTGTCTGGGGGACCGAACTTTATTCTAGCAGACGCAGCAATAAGTCCGAATTGAGCTGTTCTATGGCGTTTAGAGAAATGCCGATAAACGGGGGTTCTGCCTTAATGCAGTAATGGTCATGGCAAGAAGCGGATTGTGTCGGTTCGGCGGGCGCGCGCAGGGGGGATTTCCGCACTGACTTCATAGTCACTCAGAGAGGAAATAGCGATGCGTATCGCAGTTGCCGCCACCGGCCTGATTCTGGTCGCTGGCTTCGGCCTCGCCTCCACGGCGACCACCGCTTCGGCGCAGACCCTGCCCGCCCGCGTCGTCCTCGCGGGCGACGACTGGAAGGACGGTGGCGACGAGTGGGACGACAAGGGCGACGGGTTCGGCAAGGGGCATGGCTGCCACTCCGGCCATTGCGGAGAATTCCACGGCTGCGGCGGTGGCGGCGGCGGCGGATGGTGGAACACCTGCCGCGGCTGGGGCCCCGGCCTGGGCGGCCGCGGCCCGCACACCGGCGGTGGCGCCATGGCCAAGGTAACCGTTCGCAAGTGATGAGGGGACACATCGTCGGCCGCCACGCCCTGTGCGTGGCGGCCTCCCTCACGACTCTGGCCCTGGCGCCGGTCGCCGCGCACGCCGGCATCGAGCGAGTCCAGGCCCCCAAGCCCGGTCGCGCCGCCACGAACAAGCCGGCCAAGCTCGTTCGCGCCGAGATTCCCAGGCCGGGGCGGGTGGGGACGGACAAGCCCGCCAGGTCTGTTCGGGCCGAGGCCCCGAGGCCGGGTCGCGCCGATACCGACAAGCCCGCCAGGCGCGAGATTCCCGGGCCGGGTCACGCCGCGACGGACAGGCCATCCAGACCTGTTCGCGCGGCGATCCCAAGGCTGGATCGTGTGGACGCGGACCGGCTCGTCAGGCTGGATCGTGTGGACGCGGACAGGCTCGTCAGGCTGGATCGTGTGGACGCGGACCGGCTCGTCAGGCTGGATCGTGAAGACGAGGACAGGCCTGCCAGGCCGGGTCGGGAGGACGCGGACGAGCCCGCCAGGCCGGGTCGCGCGGACCTGGACAAGTCCGTGAGGCCTGTTCGCGTCGAGACCCCGAGGCCCGGTCGCGCGGACCTGGACAAGTCCGGACGGGACGACACTTCCTGGGCCGATCGCGTCAACCTGTACAGGCCCGACAGGCCCGCCCGCGTCGCGGATCTCAGGGACGCTCGCCAGGAGACCGCCGCGGAGCGCCAGGCCAAGGCTGCCAACGTCCCTCCCGCGACCATCCAGATTCCCAGCCTGGACATCGGCGCCGGCGTCATGCGGGTCGGCACGGAGGAGGGCAGGATCGCCGCCCCGCCGCTCAGCGCGTCGGGGAAGGTCGGCTGGTTCGAGGGCGGTCCCAAGCCCGGAGAGCCGGGTGCGGCCATCCTGCTCGGGCACTACGACAACACCACGGGCCCCGCCATCTTCTACAAGCTCAGCGAGCTGCGCCCCGGTCAGCGGATCTATGTGACCCGCAAGGACGGAGAGCGGCTGCGCTTCGTCGTCACCAAGATCGCCACCTACCCGAAGGACGACTTCCCCGCCGCCAAGGTGTACGGCGACCCCGGCTACCCGGCCCTTCGACTGATCACCTGTGCGGGCGCGTTCAACACCACCACCAGGCATTACGTCGACAACACGGTGGTCTTCGCCAGGCTCCTCAACAGGGGCGAGTGGGCCTGATTGCCGCTGATTCGACCTGCGTCGCGAAGCCGGGTATATTTCTTCCCGCGGGCGCCGCTAGCTCAGTTGGTTAGAGCAGCTGACTCTTAATCAGCGGGTCCGGGGTTCGAGTCCCTGGCGGCGCACATATCGAAAGCCCAGGCCGGTTCACCGGCCTGGGCTTTCGCTGTTTCGGGGAAATGCCGGAAGAAATGTTCGGAGGCGCACGGATCTGCGCGGCCGTCCACCAAAGGACGGCCCGGACAAGACGAGCGGCGGGATGAAGGAGCGGTCGCGGCTAGTCGCGCTTGCGGCGCTTGCGCCTCACGTCGATGCCGCCCCAGAACGAGAACCCGGTGACCCTGATCCGCGGGGCGCCCGGCGCTCCCGCGCCGCTGGCGGCGTGGTCGAAGCCGCCCATGATCCCGATGCCCGTCACGTTGACGTCGGCGTCCTCGGGCACGACGATCTCGACCCCGCCCATCACGGCGAACGCCCTGATCGTGATCTCTCCGCCGTTCAGCACCGCGTCACGCAGGTCGATCTTCCCGCCGCCCCAGAACGCGACGGTGGTCAGCCGGCGCGGCGCCCGCCAGATGCCGGTCCGCTTGAACCCGCCCATGACGGCGATCGCGACGCCGCTCTCCTCGCCCGAGGTCGTCGAGGGCAAGGACGAGGGCGAGGGCGAGGGGGAGTGGGAGGGGGTGGGCAGGTCGTGGGTGAGGAGGTCGAGCTCAGCGTAGGTCTTGGCGGTGTAGACCTGGTCGAGGCGCTCGTGGAACTCCTCCATCCCCAGCCGCCCGTCTCCCGCGGCGGTACGGAGGATCTCGGCGGTGCGCTCACGGTCGAGGTCTGCGGCGCGCATCTCGCGCGGGTCGCGGTCGGGCAGGGGGGTCATGGGTAAAGCCTAGACCGGTTTCGCGTGGCCCGTGAGCTCGTGCGAAGCTGTCACTGTCCCCAAGACCAGGAGGTCCTGATGGCTGAAACACCGGCGGAACCCGAGCCCACCGAGGCTGCCGAGGATGAGCTGAAGCGGAAGTTCCGCGAGGCGCTGGAGCGCAAGAACAACGCGCACGCAGACTCGGTCGCGGGCGGTAAGGGAAAGGATCCCTCGAAAATCCACGGCGCCCACGGTCCGGCCTCGAGCAAGCGAACCTTCCGCCGTAAGAGCGGCGGCTGACGCCTCGGCTTCCCGGGAGGGTACGGCAATGCCGTGCCCTCCCGCTCTTTTTGGCCTGACTGAAACGATTCACCATTACGCCGAACTGCGGTGACGCGCTGCGGCCATAGAATATGAAAAACATTCTCAATGGCCGCCCGGCGGAATAGCCTTGCCACTCTGATGGGCTTTTTCGCTCCTCTAGCTATAAATATCCATAACCGTGGTCTCGTCCCTTCTTAAGATGACACGGCCTCCTCCTACGCTGTCCCGGTCAGCGCGACGGTGAGGGAGGTTTCGTGCTGGGACTCGATGACTGCCTGGCCGAGGTCATGGCCATACCTGGCGCCCTCGACGCGATGGTGGTCGACCACACCAGCGGCATGGCGGTGGCCGCGAGCGGGGGCGAGGGCATCGACGTCGAACGCTCGGCGGCGGCGCTGAGCGAGGCGCTGCGCCACACGACGGACGGGCTCGCCCAGACCTCGCCGGACGGAACGATCCGCCTCGACGAGATGCTCATCACCACCGACAAGGGTCACCATCTGGTGCGCCACCTGGTGACGCCGTTCGAGGGGCCGCTGGTCCTGTACGTGCGGCTGGACAGGGAGCGGGCCAACCTCGCCCTGGCGCGCTACCGCCTGCAGGCCATCTCAGGACAGTTGGCCAAGTGACATGCCCGCACTGGACACGCTGCTCGCCGGGCTGGCGAGAGAACGCTCGACGGGCGCCCTGCGGGTGGGGCGGGCCGGCACGATCTTCATGGACGCCGGACGGGTCACCTACATGGAGTGCGTCGACACGCCGAGGGCCGAGGACGTGCTGATCGCCAGTGGCAGGGTCTCGGCCCCGGCCCTGCGCAGGGCCCAGCGCGAGGGCGGCGGCGCGCGCCTGGTCGAGGACGGCATGGTCACCAAGGGCGAGCTACAGCACTGCGTGCTCGGCGCGGTGCTCGACGCGGCCTACTTCCTGCTGCCCGTCACGGGAAGCAGGCCCAAGTTCCGGCCGGGCGAGCGGCACTGGCTGGGCTCCCACTGGTACTTCGAGGTCGAGGAGATCGTCCGCGAGTGCGGGCGGAGGAGGGCTCAGTTGGCGGGGATCTGGCCGTCGGCCGAGGTGGACACCGCGCCTGTGGCGCCGGTCAGGCGGCTGCCGGGCCACCGCGTCGTGCTGAACGACCTGCAGTGGGAGATCCTCGTCCACGCCGACCGCGCGACCACCCCGCTGGAGCTGGCCATGAAGCTCGGCAGGCCCGGCTACTCGACGCTGGTGGCCGTACGGCGGCTGGCGGCGGCGGGCCTGCTCGCGCGCCCGGAGGGTACGGCGCCGCCGCCACTGCCCAGGCGGCTCGGCCGGACCGAGGAGCCGGGGCCGCGCCCCAACCTCGACGCTCCGACCCTGCCGCTCGGGCCCGTGGTGACCGCGGACCCGACCGACATCAACCTGCTGATCCGGCTGAAGAAGGCGCTGGAGGAGCTGTCGTGAGGTTCCCCTCACTCAGAAGGAGGCCACCGATGGAGCTGCGGGACGAGGTGCTGAGAGAGATGGTCCTCCTGCGTGAACGCACACCCGACGTGAGCGGGAGCATCGCCTGCAGCGTGGACGGGCTGACCATCGCCAGCGACCTGACGGGCGGCAACGTCGAGCAGACGGCGGCGCTCTCTGCCGCGCTGCTCGCGCTCAGCAAACGCATGGCCGTCATAGCGGGCAAGGGCGCCCTGGAGGAAACCCTCATCTCGGGCACCGCGGGCTTCGCCGCCTTCTACGCGGCCGGCCCCACGATCGTCCTCACGGTCCTGGCTGACCCGGGTACCAATCTCGGGCTGCTGCGGCTGGAGGGTCGCAAGACGGCGGCGAGCGTCGCCGCCATCGCATCGCGAAAGTGACTCACATCCACACGGAGGAAACGCATGGCCAGCATGGACGTCTCCCTCAAGGAGATGATGGCGATCGACGGTGCTCTCGGCGCCGTCGTGGTCGACTACGGCAGCGGCATGGCGCTGGGCGCCCTGGGCGGCTCCAAGGACCTGGACCTGCAGGTGGCGGCCGCGGGCAACACCGAGGTCGTCAAGGCCAAGATGCGCACGATGGACTCCCTCGGCCTCAAGGACGTCATCGAGGACATCCTCATCACGCTGACGGGGCAGTACCACATCATCAGGCCGATGACCGGCAGGGGCGGCAAGGGACTGTTCCTTTACCTCGCCCTGGACCGCGGCAGGGCCAACCTCGCGATGGCGCGGCACCAGATGCGCTCGATCGAGGAGAAGCTCGAAGTCTGACGGACCGCGCCCCGTGTCCGCGGCGCGGCGGACACGGGGCGTGCCGTGGGACCTGGGCGCGCCCCCTCGCGCCGTGACGATTCCGGCGTTCTACCATGACTCATTCAAGATTCTTGTCTACTGATCGAATTACTGCGCTGAACCCCACGAAACCCGTTGATTCGCAGGGGTTTTCGTGTCTTCTGCGCCTGTCGATTCATGACGATAAAGGGTAGATCTTCTTTCCGATTCATGGGCTTGCTTTTGCCTTTGGGGTGTTTTGCCCATAGAGTCCATTACGTGACCGACCGGTGACCGTGCTCTTCACAAGGGAGAGCAGGCTGGTTGGCGCCGAATCCCGCGAACGCGGGAACCGGGGACCCATCTCATTGGGGTGAATCCGGCTCTGTGCCGGTAGGGCATCTCCACGCCCGAACCCGTCAGCTAACCCGGTAGGCGAGATGGAGAGGACCACACTCGTGCACTATCACCCCCTGAACTGAGCGGCGCTTTCTTCCCCCGCTTCTTCGCGCTCCCTCTGCGTAGCGACTGTCAGGCCCATGCCCGGCTACGCCTTTGCCTGATCTTCATTTGAGCGCGGACTGCCCATTTCCCCCGCACAAAGGACTTTCATGACCCGCCGCTTCGGCATGCGCGTTTCCGCCCTGCTCGCTACCACCGCTCTCACCGTCGGTTCCGGCGCCGCCGCCGCTTTCGCCGAGCCGACGGGGCCCGACATCTCCCAGGTCACCCAGCAGCGCGCCCTCCTTCAGGGGGCCACCACCGCCTCCTACTACTGGGATGACGCCTCCGGCCGCGCCGGAGACACCGGCCTGCCCGCGAGCGGTATCCCGATGCGCAAGGGTCTGGTCGCCAGCCCGAGCTGGCCCCTCATGACCGAGGGCTACGTCCTCTACAAGGGCAAGAAGGCCCCGTTCTTCGTCGGCGACCGCGGTCCCGGCAACCCCTCGAACAACGGCATCATGCTCGACCTCGATGCCAAGACCTTCGCCGAGCTCACCGGCGGCAGGTTCAACTCCGACACGCTGGGCGTGGACGGCATCGGCGGCGAGGGCCACATCAAGGTCCAGTACGTCGTCACCAAATGGGGCAACGGCCCGGGCAAGAAGAACCAGCCCGTCGCCTTCTCCACCGGCGCGTGGAGCCGCAAGGACACGAACCCGGCCAAGCCGCCGGTCGACCTTCTCGCCCTGGCGAAGAAGAAGAAGGCCGAGGAGGCCGAGGAGGCCAAGAAGGCCGAGGCCAAGAAGGTCGCCGCGCTGAAGGTCGCGGAAGCGGAGAAGTCGGAAGAGGCGCAGGGCGGCGCGTCCGTCGAGCCCGCCTCGTACGACTCGGGCGCCACCACCACGGCCGCCCGTACCGTGACCAAGGACGAGGACGGCCACACCGGAACGGCTCTCGCCCTCATCGGCGGTCTGGCGATCGTCGGCGGCGTCGGCTACCTGGGCCGCGGCCACCTGCGCAAGGTCATCTCCCGCTAGCCTCTTGCCGTCACCCGAAACAGAATGGAATTCTGTTTCGCATGACGCTCATGGCGCACGCCAACGGTATCGAGATCTCCTACGACACCTTCGGCATCCCCCGTGACAGGCCCCTCCTGCTGATCATGGGGCTCGGCTCCCAGCTGGTCCACTGGGACGACGAGTTCTGCGAACTGCTCGCAGAGAGGGGCCACCACGTTGTCAGATTCGACAACCGCGACGTGGGGCTCTCCACCCACTTCCCGGAGGCGGGGGTCCCCTCCCTCGCCCCAGGCTCGGCGGCGCCGTACCTGCTGAGCGACATGGCCGACGACGCGGCCGGCCTGATGGACGCGCTCGGCTGGCCCGCGGCCCACGTGCTGGGCGTCTCGATGGGCGGCATGATCGCCCAGGCGCTCGCCATCGCGCATCCCGACAGGGTGCTCACGCTCACCTCCATCATGTCGACGCCGAGCCCCGAGGCGGGCCCGCCCACCCCCGAGGCGATGGCCGCGCTGTTCTCCCCTCCCGCGCCCGACAGGCAGACCGCGATCGAGCGGGCCCTCGAGGTCTGGTCGGTGATCGGCTCGCCCGGCTACGAGCTCGACCGCGAGCGCGTCGCGAAGCTCACGGGGCTGGCATACGACCGCGGTTACGATCCCGCGGGAACCACCAGGCAGCTGGCCGCCGTCCTGGCCTCGGGCGACCGTACCGAGGAGTTGACGCGGCTGCGGGTGCCCACGCTGGTCGTCCACGGCGAGGCCGACGCGCTGGTGCAGGTCTCCGGCGGCAGGGCCACGGCCGCCGCGATCCCCGGCGCGCGCCTGCTCACCTTCCCCGGCATGGGCACGACCTGCCCCGCCCGCTATGGGAGCAGATCATGGACGCGATCACAGATCTTCAAGAGCGCTCTTCAGTCGCCGCAGCAGACTGAGGTCGGCCGGCTCGTGCCGCACCTCGGTGCCGGGGGGCCTGGCGACGCGCTTGGGCAGCCCCGGCGCTCGCCTGGGCTTGACCAGGAGATCGGCCGCCGCCAGCTCCCGTACGGCCAGCAGCACCGTGTACGCCGTCCTGTCCAGCCGCCTGGCCAGTTGGAGCGGCGTCGCGTCGCCGTCGGCGTGGACCAGCACCTCCCACTGGCGGTCGGTGAGCGTGACACGCTCACCGGGCAGGCGGGGGACCGGGACCACCGGCGCGGCGTCGAGCTCGTCCGAGGGCCAGACGTCGTCCAGCTCCGTGCTCCTCCGCCCGCACTCGGCGATGAGCTCGTCGACCTCGAAGTGCCAGTGCGGGCCCAGCCAGTGGCGCTCGCTCGGCTGGAACTTGGGCCTGGTGTTGTCGATCCCGAACAGCACGAGCGCGGCGTCGAGCACGGCCCTGCGCAGGTTGTCGGCCAGTTCCTCCCGCGTCAGCAGGCCCTCGCCGAACAGCGGCTCGCCGCCCTCGCGCCGGGCCACGGCCCGATCCATGTCGGCGAGGTTCACCCGCCCGCCGCCGGTGAGCAGTTCCTCGATGCCCGGCGTCTCGGCGCTCTCCATGTAGGTCACCTTGCCTTCGAGCAGGTAGACCACGCCGGATCTGCCCACGCGCAGGGCCCCGGACGAGCACACGCCCGCCAGCCCGGTGAGGAGGCTTTCCAGCGGACGCACCGAGCCAGGCTATGAAGGCTTGAGCCGGACCGGAAGAGACCGGTGATGGATATCTTCATCCCGGGCGGAGAAAAGCTGTCCCGCGTAGGACAGATCACCCTGTGTGATCGGCGGCCTCTCTGCTGCTGAGGATCCTGTCGATGTTGCTCTCCGCCCATTGGGCGACGGCGGCGACCGGCTGGTGCAACGAGTGGCCGAGATCGGTGAGCGTGTACTCGACCCTGGGCGGCACCTCGGCGTAGACCTTCCTGGTCAGCAGCCCGTCGTACTCCATGGCGCGCAGCGTCTGGGTCAGCACCTTCGGGGTGACGCCGCCGACGCGGTCGCGCAGCTCCGTGAAGCGCATCGAGCCCTTGGCGAGGCTCAGCAGGACAAGCACCGACCATTTGTCGCCGATGCGGTCGAGAACCAGCCGGGTCGGGCAGTTCGGGTCGAAGGCATCGCCAGTATCCATGAGGTACCTATAGCACGATGAAGTAACCAGTATCAAATGGATACCATTGGCGGCATGAAGATCCTTCTTTTCGGCGCGACCGGCATGATCGGTCAGCGCATCGCGGCAGAGCTGGGCAATCGCGGTCACGAGGTCACCGGCGTCAGCAGGTCGGGCCCGGTCAAGGGCGACGTCACGCAGGCGGGCGAGCTCGCCAAGGGCCACGACGTGGTGATCTCCGCGATCGCACCGCCGCGCGACGGCTCCGAGCCCGAGGCGCCCTTCCTCGCCGCCACCAGGGCGCTGATCGACGGCGTGCGCGAGGCGCGCGTCAGGCGGCTGATCACCGTGGGCGGCGCGGGCGGCCTCGAGGTGGCGCCCGGCCTCGACCTCGTCGACACGCCCGACTTCCCGGCGATCTACAAAAAGGAGTCCCTGTCCCAGCGGTCCGCTCTCGCGCTCTACCGGGAGACCGCCGACCTCGACTGGACCTACGTCGCTCCCGCCGTGGTCATCGAGCCGGGCGAGCGGACCGGCTCCTACCGCGTCGGCGGCGACCAGGTGCTCACCGACGAGCAGGGCAACAGCTTCATCAGCGCCGAGGACTACGCCGTGGCCATCGCCGACGAGGTGGAGAAGGCCGAGCACGTACGGCGCAGGTTCACCGTCGCCTACTGAGGCTCGTCGGGAAGCAGGGCCTTCTCGTCGGGCTTGTGCACCAGGACGGTGTCGACGTACGACCGGACGGCGGCCGGGAGCCCCACATCGCTCCCGGCCTTCTCCGACAGGAACCAGCGGTGGTCGAGCACCTCGTGGAAGAGCTGCGCGGGCTCCAGCTTGCGCCGCAGCGCGTCGGGGATGGCCTCTATCGTCGGCTGGAAGACCTCGGCCAGCCACCTGTGCGCCACGATCGCCTCGTCCTCGTGGCGCAGGCCCTTGGCCACGCGGAAGCCGTCGAGGTCGTTCAGCAGCCGCCGAGCCTGGTTCTCCTCGGTGTCGAGGCCGGTCAGGCGAAGCAGCCTGCGCTGGTGGTGCCCCGCGTCGACGACCTTGGGCCGCACGATGAGCCGCCCGGTGCCGACCTTGCGGCGCACCATCATCTCGGCCACGTCGAAGCCGAGCAGGTTGAGGCGGCGGATGCGGTTCTCCACCTTGTGCCAGTCGACCTCCTCGATGATCTCGTCCTGGGTGATCTCCTCCCAGAGCCGGTGGTAGCGCGCGGTGATCTGCTCGGCGGTGTCGTACGGGTCGACCGAGGGATGCAACAGCCCTCCTGCCTCGAGGTCGAGCATCTCGCCGAACAGGTTGGTGTAGGCGACCTCGATGTCCTGCAGCCGCTGACCCTCGCTGATCATCGGGTGCATCTCGCCCGTCTCCGCGTCGACCAGGTAGGCGGCGAAGGCACCCGCGTCCCTGCGGAACAGCGTGTTCGACAGCGAGCAGTCGCCCCAGTAGAAGCCGGTCAGGTGCAGCCGCACCAGCAGGACGGCCAGCGCGTCCAGCAGCCGGGTGAGGGTGTCGGGGCGCAGCGTTCCCGACATGACGGCCCGGTAGGGGAGCGAGAACTGCAGGTGCCTGGTGATGAGCGCGGAGTCGAGCCCCTCCTCCCTGCCCGTCACGTAGGCCACGGGCTCCACGGCAGGCGCGTCGAGCCTGGCCAGATCCCACAGCAGCTTGTACTCCCGCTTGGCGTAGCGCTCGCTGATTTCCTTGATCGCGTACACCTTCCCGCCGAGCCGCGCGAAGCGCACGACGTGGCGGGAGATACCGCGCGGCAGGTCCACCAGGTGACGGGCCGGCCACTCTTCGAGAGGGAGCTCCCATGGGAGCCTGATGAGGTCGGGGTCGCCGAGGGCGCCGGTGATCTGTAGCGGCATTTGACCAGGATATGGTGCCGACGTGGACGAGTTTCTGACCTGGTACTTCACACGCAACCCCATCACCGCCACGCTCCTCGGCGCCGACGGCTACGACAGGACGCTCGGCGACCACTCAGCGGAGGGTCTGCTCGCCTACGAGCGCGAGCAGGCCGCATGGCTGGACCGCTTCGCGACGTGGGAGACCCCCACGCTCGACGACGAGATCGACCGCGACCTGGCCGTCTCCCACCTGCGCGGCGAGCTGGCGCTGGCCACGTGGCCGTGGTGGCGCAGGGACCCCACCGCCTACCTCGCCTCCATCTTCTCCTCGCTGTTCGTGCCGTTCCAGCGGGCGCTCAAGCCCGAGCACGAGCTGGTCGAGGCGGCGGTCGCGCAGCTCGGCGAGGTGCCGGGCGTGCTGGCGGCCTGCCGTACCAACCTCGACCCCGACCTGGCGGCCGACCTGCAGGTGCAGCGCGCACTCGGCCAGGCCCGCACGGCCAGGGGGCTGATCACCCGCACCATCCCCGCGATGATCGCCGACGAGCCGGCGCGCGCCAGGTTCGCCGCGGCGGCCGAGCCCGTCGCGGACGTCTTCGATGACTTCGTCACCTTCCTGGAGAACTTCACGGCGGGCGGCAGCTGGCGCATGGGGGAGAAGCTCTACTCCACGCTGCTGACCGAGAAGGAGCTGCTCGGGTACGGCGCCGCAGGTCTGCACGAGCGGGGCAGGCAGCAGGTCGCGCTGCTCGACGGCCAGATGAAGGAGCTGGCGCGCAGGTTCGACGGCTCCGACGACTGGCGCGCGGCGCTGGCGACCCTGGCCGAGGACCACCCGCCGACGCTGGAGGCCATGCGCGAGGAGTACGAGGCGCAGACCCAGCGCGCCAGGGAGTTCGTCCGCGAGCACGACCTCGTGACCTTCCCCGAGGGTGAGGAGTGCCTGGTCCTGCCGTCGGCGGAGTACAACAGGCCGATCCTGTCCGTCGCGCACTACATCGCGCCGCCGCCGCTGACCAGCTCGCGGCGCGGCTACTTCTTCGTGCCCTACACGCCTGACGGGTTCACCGACGAGCAGGTACGGCAGCGCCTGCGCACCAACAGCCGCTTCCAGATGCCCGCGATCGCCGTGCACGAGGCATACCCTGGACACCACTGGCACCTGGCGCACAAGGCGGGCAACCCCAGGACCATCCGCAAGGTGTTCAGCACGCCGTACTTCAACGAGGGCTGGGGCCTCTACGTCGAGAAGATGATCAACGAGCAGGGGTACTTCGACACCCCCGCCACCGAGCTCGGCTTCCTCGACGCGCGCATCTTCCGCGCCGCCCGCATGGTCGTCGACACCGCCCTGCACTGCGAGGACATGTCGATCGCTGACGCCGAGGCGTACATGCTGGCCAACTCCTCGCTCTCGCCCGAGACGGCCAAGGGCGAGGTCAACCGCTACTGCGCGTGGCCCACCCAGGCGCCCTCCTACCTGACGGGCGCGCTGGAGATCGACAGGATCAGGGGCTCGTTCACCGGGTCGCTGAAGGAGTTCCACGACAGGATCGCGGGCTCGGGCAGCCTGCCGCTCGGCCTGGCCGAGAAGGCCGCGCTCGGCTGACGGTGACGCGGCGGCGGTCGCGGCAGGCCCGTGACCGCCGCCGCCGCGCTCACGCGTCGCGGCGCGGGAACACCGGCGGGTTGAGCGACCGCTCGACCACCGCGGCGAGCTGCTCGTCGGTGAGCACCACGGGCTTGCCCACGGACAGCGCCCGCACGTAGACCTCGCACAGCCACTCCAGCAGCCTGGCCGCGTCGAAGGCCTGGGCCATCGTCGCGCCGATGGTCACCCCTCCGTGGTTGGCCATCAGCGCGGCCTGCTTGCCCTCCATCGCGGACCTGATGTTGGCGGCCAGCTCGGGCGTGCCGTAGGTGGCGTACTCGGCGACTTTCACCGCGCCGCCCAGCAGCAGCGCGTTGTAGTGGACGGGCGGCAGCTCGGTCATCGTGGTGGCGACCACGGTGCCGAACACCGAGTGCGTGTGCACGACGGCCCGCGCGGCGGTCGACGCGTAGATCGCCAGATGCATGGGGGTCTCGGACGACGGCTGCGTGTCGCCCTCCACCAGGTAGCCCTCGACGTCCACGATCGGGCACAGCTCGGGGGTCAGCCGGTCGAGCGCGACGCCGGCGGGGGTGACCGCCACCAGATCGCCGTGGCGGGCGCTCAGGTTGCCCGAGGTGCCGAGCACCAGGCCCAGCTTGACGGCGCGCCTGCCGTAGTCGCAGATCTGCTGCCTGAGCAGGTCGACGGCGGTCACAGTGCCTCCAGGGTGGTGATCACGATGCGTTCCAGCTCGGCCCGGCCCAGTTGGTCGGGGTAGAGCAACGATCTCAGGCTCAGCCCGTCGACCAGGGCCAGCAGCCGTTCGACGACCACGTCGAGGTCGTCGTCCGTGCGGATCTCGCCCGCCGCGCGTGCCTGCTCCAGCAGCTGCCGTACGGCGGCGCGCAGCTCGGCGGCGTCGGCCCGCTGCACCTCCGCCAGCCGTTCCACCGCCAGGCTGCGGCTCCAGAAGCTGATCTCGAGCCGGGTCTCCTGGTCGCGTTCGGCGTCGAGCGGCAGGTTGTCCAGCAGCACCTCGCGCAGCGCCGCCAGACCCGTCAGGCCCTCGACCCTCCGGGTGATGCGGGCGCGGATGCGCTGGTGCGAGTGGCGCAGCGCCGACAGCAGGATCTCGTCCTTGTCGGTGAAGTAGTGGCCGAGCACGCCGTTGGACAGGCCGGCCTCCCTGGCGATGGCGCGGCTGGTCGCGGCGTCGATGCCGTCGCGCACGATGACGGTGCTCGCGGCGGAGAGCACCTCGCGGCGGCGTTCCTCGTGGTCAACGATCTTCGGCATGCCTCCAGCATATTGACTTTTTAGTCGGACGTCTGTCTACTACCGGCCATGAGCGTTGTGACCGTAGGCGTGCACATCGTGGACGTCCTCACCAGGCCGGTCGAGACCATCCCGGCGGGGCAGGACACCGTACTGGTCGACCAGATCCGTCTCACGGCCGCGGGAGCCGCCGCGGGCACCGCCGTCGACCTGGTCAAGCTGGGCAACCAGGTCACGTCCATGGGCGCGATCGGCGACGACGAGCTGGGCGACTTCCTCCTCATGATCATGTCGAGGCACGGCGTGGACGTGTCGGGGCTCGCCCGCCGTACGGGGGAGCAGACCGCCGCCTCCATCCTGCCGATCAGGCCGGACGGCGGCAGGCCCAGCTTCCACGTGCCGGGGGCGAACCTGAGCGTCACCCTCGCCGACCTCGACCTCGACGTGCTGCGCGGCGCGCGGGCCGTCCACCTGGGCGGCATGGACGTCACCTTCGGACTCGGCGACCCCGCCTTCTTCGCGCTCCTGGACGAGCTGAGGGAGCGGGGCACGGTCGTCACCATGGACCTGCTGTCGGAGATGCCCGACCTGCTGGGCATGGCACGGGCCTTCGTCCCGCACGTGGACTACGTGCTGCCCAACGCCTCCCAGGCCCTCGCCATGACCGGCGCGGCCACCGTCGAGCAGGCCGCCACGGCGCTGCTGGCGGACGGAGCCACCGGGGTCCTGGTGACGCTCGGCGCCGAAGGCAGCCTGGTCGTCACCGCCGACGGCGCGACGCGGGTGCCCGCCCTGGAGGTGGAGGTCAGCGACACCACGGGCTGTGGCGACGCCTACTGCGCGGGCTTCCTCACCGGACTGCTGCACGGGCACGACGCCGTCACCTCCGCCCGATGGGGCACGGCCGCCGCCGCCCGCGTCGCCACCGGCCTCGGCTCCGACGCGGGACTCACCGACCTGGACTCCACACTGAAGGGACTGTCATGAAGGACGCCGAGCTGAGGAAGCGCGCGCAGCAGGTCATCCCCGGCGGCATGTACGGTCACCTCAACGCGGCCATCTTCGCCCCCGGCTACCCGCAGTTCTTCGCCCGCGGCGAGGGCTGCAGGCAGTGGGACGTGGACGGCCGCGAGTACATCGACTTCATGTGCTCGTGGGGACCCGTCGTGCTCGGCCACCGGCACCCCGCCGTCGAGGAGGCCGCCGCCCGCCAGCTCGCCCTAGGCGACTGCCTCAACGGTCCAGGCCCGATCATGGTCGAGCTGGCCGAGTTGCTCGTCGACACCATCCCGAGCGCCGACTGGGCGATGTTCTCCAAGAACGGCACCGACGCCACCACCCAGGCGCTCATGGTGGCCCGTGCGGCGACCGGGCGTACCAAGGTGCTGATGGCGCACGGCGCCTACCACGGCGCCGACCCGTGGTGCACGCCCTCACCGGCGGGCACGACGCCGAACGAGCGCGCCGACCTCGTCGAGTTCGCCTACAACTCGCTGGAGTCGCTCGAGGCCGCGGCCGCCACCGTCGAGGGCGACGTGGCCGCGATCATCGTCACTCCCTTCAAGCACGACTCCTTCGAGGACCAGGAGCTCGTCGAGCCCGCCTTCGCCCGCGGCGCCCGCGCTCTCGCCGACCGCCTCGGCGCGGCCCTGGTCATCGACGACGTCCGCGCGGGCTTCCGCATCGACCTGCGCGGCTCGTGGGAGCAGTACGGCGTGCGCCCCGACCTGACCGCCTGGTCGAAGGCCATGGCCAACGGCTACCCCATCGCCGCCGTCACCGGCACGGACGCGCTGCGCGGCCCCGCCCAGACCCTCTACTCCACCGGCTCGTTCTGGTTCTCCGCGGTCGCGATGGCCGCCGCCAAGGCGACCATCGAGACGCTGCGCGACACCGACGCCATCGCGACCATGTCCAGGGCGGGGACCGGGCTCCGCGAGGGCTTGTACGCCCAGGCCAAGGCCCACGGTTTCACCGTCAACCAGACCGGTCCTGTGACCATCCCCTGGCTGAGCTTCGACGGCGACGCCGACCTGTCCGTGGCGATGTACTGGAGCGACGCCTGCCTGCGCAACGGCGTCTACGTCCACCCGTGGCACAACTGGTTCATGTCGGCGGCCCACTCCGAGTCCGACGTCGCCCGCGCCCTGGAGGGCACCGACCAGGCCTTCGCCGAGACCCGCGCTCACTTCGGGGCCTAGGATCCCGCCGGGTCGACGCCCGAGGTGACACGGGCCGGCTCGTTCCGCGCCCTGGGGGTAATCCCCGGGGCGCGGACTTCTGTGCGCCCTGCGACCGCTCGGGCCGGTCGCGCGCCGGGCGGGAGGCCGTAGCCGACTCCATCGTCTGGACGCCCTTGCCGTCGATGCCGTTGTCGACGATGCTGTCAGCTTCGTCGCCCACCACGCGCGGTCCGCGTAAGCCTCGACCAAGGGTCCTGCCCCCACTCGGGAAATCACGGTGTGGCCTCTCAAGGTCACAGCTGCGTCTCGAAGTCTTGACCCAGGTCGTCGGCCGTCCGTACCTTCAGGCAAACGTTTAGGAAACTTTCCTAATTGATCCAAGCGGGAGACCCCATGACCCACCCGGGAGAGATCACCAGGCGCGACCTCCTGCGCCGGATCGGCCTCACCGCCATCGCCGCAGGCCCCGGCGCGGGCCTCCTCACCGCCTGCGCGACCGGCGGCGGCGCCGAGCCCGCCGCGTCGGCCGGCGCGAGCGCGGCCGCCACCAACCTGGTCTCGGCGGCCAACCCGCTCGGCGTGGACGCCAAGAAGCCTCTCGAAGTGGTCATCTTCAGCGGCGGTTACGGCGACGCCTACGCCAAGGACATCCACGAGACGCTGTACGCCAAGGCGCACGCGGGCGTCCAGATCAAGCACGTGGGCACCCAGAACATCGGCACCCAGCTGCGGCCCCGCTTCCTCAGCGGCGAGGTGCCCGACGTGGTCAACAACTCGGGCCCCGAGGCGCTCGACCTGGCCGCGCTCGCCGCCGAGAGTCACCTGGCCGACCTGACGCCGCTGTGGGACGCACCCTCGATCGACGACCCCAGCAAGAAGGTGCGCGACACCATCACCCCCGCGGCCATCGAGAACGCCAAGCTCAACGGTCAGGACCTGGTGCTGAACTACACGGTGTCGCACCGCGCGCTCTGGTACGACGCCAAGCTCTTCGCCGCCAAGGGCTGGACGCTCCCCGAGACGTGGGAGGAGTTCAAGGCGCTCGGCGAGACGGCGAAGAAGGAAGGCATCGCCCTGTTCGCCTACCCGGGGCAGAAGGGTCCGTACTACCAGCTCTGGAACATGCTCTACACCGCCGCGAAGATCGGCGGCAACCAGGTGATCATCGACATCGACAACCTCGTCGACAACGCGTGGAAGTCCGAGGCGGTCAAGGCGTCGGTCACCGCGTGGCTGGAGATCCAGACCGCGTACGGCGACAAGGCCTACCTCGGTCTCGACCACACCCAGACGCAGGTCAAGCACCTGCAGCACAAGGTGCTGTTCTACCCCTGCGGCTCCTGGCTCGAGAACGAGATGGTCAAGGACAAGCCCAAGACCTTCGAGTACGCCATCGCGCCCGTCCCCAGCGTGACCGCCGCCGACAAGATGCCCTACGGAGCGATCCAGGTCGGCGTGGGCGAGAACTTCGTCGTCGCCGCCAAGGGCAAGAACCCGCAGGGCGGCCTCGACTACCTCCGCATCATGCTCTCGAAGGAGGGCGCGAAGGGCTTCACGGAGAAGACCAAGAACCTCACCGTCGTCAACGGCGCAGCCGAGGGCCTCGACCTGACGCCCGGCCTGGTCAGCGCCGCCAAGGCGCAGGACGCCGCCGGTCAGGACATCATCACCGACGCGCGCTTCGAGGGCTGGTACAAGGAGCTGTTCGACTACGCCTGGCAGCAGCAGAACACGCTGATGGCCGGACGGCTGACCGTCGACGAGTACCTGGACAGGGTCCAGAAGAAGGCCGACGACATCAAGGCCGACTCCTCGATCGCGAAGCAGACGAGGAACGCCTAGTCACGATGGAGCGAACCCGACGCAGTGAGCGGAGTGGGCCCGTGAGGGACGAGCGGGTCCGTAGCGAATGAGGAGGGTGAGTGACCAATGGGTGCTACAGAGCGGCTGCGCAAGTACGGGTTCATCGCCGGGTTCCTCATCGTCCCTCTGACCCTCTACCTGGTCTTCGTGATCAGTCCCTACATCCAGGCGTTCCAGCTGTCGCTGACGAGTTGGAACGGCTACCAGAGGAACCCGGCCTACATCGGCCTGGAGAACTTCGGCAGGCTCTTCCAGGCCGAGGTCTTCTGGCAGGCGATCCGCAACCACGCGGTGATCCTGCTCGTGCTGCCGCTCCTGACCATCGCCCTCGCGCTGTTGTTCGCCTTCCTGCTCAACCTGGGCGGCGGATCGCGCGGGGCGGGCATGAAGGGCGTCTGGGGGTCGACCTTCTACAAGGTGGTCTTCTTCGCCCCCCAGGTGCTCGCGGTCGCCGTCGTCGGCGTGCTGTGGAAGGCGATCTACCGGCCCGACGAGAGCGGCGTCATCAACGGCGCGCTCATCAAGATGGGCCTCGACCCCGTCGGCTGGCTCACCGAACCGAACCTGGCCCTCTGGTCGCTGCTGGCGGTGATGATCTGGCAGGCGGTCGGCTTCTACGTGGTGCTCTTCTCCGCCGGCATGGCCGCCATCCCGAAGGACTACTTCGAGGCCGCCGCGCTCGACGGTGCCGGACGCTTCCGGCTGTTCTTCTCCATCACGCTGCCGCTGCTGCGCGACACCATCCAGGTCGGCTGGGTCTACCTGGGCATCGCGGCCTTCGACTGCTTCGCGCTCGTCCAGGTGCTTTCTGTGGACGCGGGCGGCCCCGACGGCGCCACCACCGTGCTGCCTGTGGAGATCTACAAGACCGCCTTCTCCTACAACAAGGTCGGTTACGCCTCGGCGATGGGCGTCGCGCTGTTCTTCCTGACCATCACCTTCGCGGTGCTGACCCTGCGCGTCTCCAGGCGCGAGAAGATCGAGCTCTGACATGCGGAACCAGCGCAAGCCCAACGTCTTCAGCGGCCTTTCGCACCTCGCGCTCGTCATCTGGGCCCTGCTGATCATCCTGCCGCTGCTGTGGACGTTCCTGGCGGCCTTCAAGAACAACACCGAGATCTTCGGCGACGCACTCCAACTGCCCGGCGCGCTGCGCTGGGACAACTGGGCGCGCGCGTGGGACAAGGCCCACGTCGGCACCTACATGCTCAACACGGTCGTCGTGGTGTTCTTCGGTACGGCAGGCACCATGCTGTTCGGCTCCATGGCCGCCTACGTGCTCGCCCGCTACACCTTCCCTGGCCAGCGCCTGATCTACCTGCTGTTCGTGGCGGGCATGGCCTTCCCCGTCTTCCTCGCCATCGGCCCGCTGTTCTTCATCGTCAAGCAGTTCGGCCTGCTCGACTCGCACGTCGGCCTGGTCATCGTCTACATCGCCTACTCGCTGCCCTTCACGGTCTTCTTCCTCGCGGCGTTCTTCCGCACGCTCCCCGAGGCCGTCGCCGAGGCCGCGAAGATCGACGGCGCCTCGCACACCCGCACGTTCTTCCAAGTCATGCTGCCGATGGCCAGGCCCGGCATCATCAGCATCACGATCTTCAACGTGCTGGGACAGTGGAACCAGTACCTGCTGCCGCTGGCGCTGGTGCCGGGCGACAAGGAGAAGTGGGTCATCACCCAGGGCATCGCCGACATCTCCACCATCGCCGGTTACGAGGCCGACTGGCCGGCCCTGTTCGCCGCGCTGAACCTGGCGATCATCCCGGTGCTCGTCATCTACATCGTCTTCCAGCGCCAGATCCAGTCAGGGCTCGGAGCGGGCGCACTGAAGTAACGTGGCCGTTATGACCGATTGGAAGCAAGAGGGAGAGGTGCTCAGGCGCAGCATCACCGCGCCGGACTTCCCCACGGCCATCCGCATCGTCGACGCGATCGCGGTGAAGGCCGAGGAACTCAACCACCATCCCGACATCGACATCCGCTGGAGGACCCTGCATCTGGCGCTGACCACGCACGACGCGGGCCGCCTCACGGAGCTTGACCATTCATTGGCCGCCATCATCGACGACATCGCCCGCGAACACGGGGCGTGAACGCCTGACTACTCAGTAGAGTGGGCGCCTTCGCCCGCCCGTCTGGAGAGTTCGTCATGCGCCTGCCAGCTGCACTCATGCTCGCCCTGTTGACCTTCGGGGCCTGTGCCGCCCCGACCACCGCCGTCGCGCCGACGCCCCAGCAAGGGGTGCGGCTCACCGGCGGCGGTGAGTTCAACAGCAAGGACACCTCGGCCATCGTCTACGACACCAAGCTGGTGCCCCCCGGGGCTCAGGCCAGTGTCACCGTGGAGTCCACCGACGGGCAGACCCGCACGTCCTTCGTCGCCGAGGGGCTGCTGCCCGACCGGAAATACGGCGTGCACCTGCACGCCAAGCCGTGCGGAGTCAAGCCCGACGACTCGGGGCCGCACTTCCAGCACGCCCACGCCAGCCCGAGCGCGACCAACGAGGTGTGGCTCGACATCAAGACCGACAGCTCGGGGGCGGCCACCTCGGCCTCACGCAACCCGTGGGCGCTGACGCCCGACCGGGTGCCGCACTCCCTGGTCATC
The DNA here is from genome assembly GCF_040648355.1 of Nonomuraea sp. NPDC049152. NCBI lineage: Bacteria > Bacillati > Actinomycetota > Actinomycetes > Streptosporangiales > Streptosporangiaceae > Nonomuraea > Nonomuraea sp. NPDC049152. The sequence goes on from NZ_JBEZDO010000003.1 coordinate 224,636, forward strand.
CACGCCTCCGCCACCGCGCCTGACGGCACCGCGGGCGCGCGCGTCGCCTGCCTGACCCTCAAGTGACCCTTCCGCGCGGCAGGGCGGCGTCGAGGCCGCCCTGGACAGACGGCGACCCCGCGCCTGGGGTGGCGCGGGGCCGTGCTTGCCGTACGGGGCCCCTGGGAGCGGGGCCGCGCGTGACGGCCGGTGACGCGAGGGCCGGCGACCTGGCGCTCAGTGACCCGCCGGGATGCTGCCGAACTTGCCCGACTGGTAGTCCTCGAAGGCCTGGACCAGCTCGGCGCGGCTGTTCATCACGAACGGGCCGTAGTGCGCCACGGGCTCGCCGATCGGTTGCCCGCCCAGCACGATGACCTCCAGCGGGTCCCTCGGCCGCGCCGCGATGCGCAGCCACTCGCCTTCGGTCGTCACCCCCGGCCTGGTGCCAAAACCGTCGAACACCGCCAGCTGCCCGCTCGTGATCGGCTGCCTGTCGCCGCCGACCGTGCCGCGTCCCGACAGGACGTAGGCGAGGGCGTTGAAGTCCTTGCGCCACGGCAGCGTGAGCTGCGCGCCGGGGCTGACGGTCGCGTGCAGGAGCGTGATCGGGGTGTGCGTGCTGCCGGGGCCGACGTTTCCCGCCACGTCACCCGCGATGAGGCGGACCAGCGCGCCGCCGTCGTGGCTGCTGAGCAGGACGACGTTGGTACGCCCGATGTCCTGGTACTTCGGGGCCATCATCTTGTCCTTGCCGGGCAGGTTCACCCACAGCTGGATGCCGTGGAACAGGCCGCCCTTCTGGACCAGCCACTCCGGCGGGGCCTCCTTGTGCAGGATGCCGCTGCCCGCCGTCATCCACTGGGTGTCGCCGTCGGTGATGGTGCCGCCGCCGCCGTGGGAGTCGGTATGGTCCATGACGCCGTCGATCATGTAGGTGACGGTCTCGAAGCCGCGGTGCGGGTGCCACGGCGTGCCCTTGGGCTCGCCGGGGGCGTAGTCGACCTCACCCATCTGGTCCATCATCACGAACGGGTCGAGGTACTGAGGCTTGACCGTGGCCAGCGCCTTGCGGACGGGGAAGCCCTCGCCCTCGAAGCCGCTGGGCGCGGTGGCGACCGTCAGGACCTTGCGCTCGGGCACGGTGACGTCGGCCTCTGGCAGGCGCGGCAGAGTGAGCTGATTCTCTACGGTTACGGCGGGCATGTCGGGCTCCTTCCTGCGGGACTGCCTGCTCCAACCAAGTTTAGAATTCAACTATTCCATGCCGAAGACCGCAGGGGGAGGGGCAGGAGCCAGAACGGCGTCGCCGTCGTGGATGGGGGAGGCGCCCGCGACGAAGTTCGTCAGCGCCTCGCCGTACACGCAGCGGGCCTGGGTGAGGCCGCCCGCCGCGCGCCGGGTGAGCAGGTCGACCGGCAGCTCGGTGGGTGAGGCGGCGATGATCAGGTTGCCGAACCTGCGGCCGCGCATGATGCCGGGCTCGGCCAGCAGCGCCACATGCTTGAACGCGCCGAACGCCGTCGCCACCAGCCGCCTGGCGAAGGGCAGGCCCTTGCCGTCGGCCATGTTGATCAGCAGGGTGCCCGACGCGCGCAGGACGCGGGCGACGTCGGCCAGGTACTCGGCCGTCGCCAGCTCGACGGGCATCGTCGCGCCGGAGAAGGCGTCGAGCACGAACAGGTCGGTGGAGCCGTCCCAGATGCCCGACGTCGCCTCGCGGCCGCCCAGAATGCGCACCTTCAGCTTGGGCACCGAGCGGAGGTCGAGCTGGGAGCGCACGAGCTCGACCAGCGCCGCGTCGGGCTCGACGACGATGTGCCTGGAGCCCGGACGCGTGGCGCTGACGTAGCGGGGCACCGTGCAGGCCCCGCCGCCGACGTGGACGCAGTTCAGTGGCCCGTCGGGCAGGACGTCGATCACATCCGCCATGAGGCGTACATACTCAAAATCCAGATATGTCGGATCTTCTAGATCCACATACGACTGCGGTACGCCATCCTTGGACAGCATCCATCCGTTCGGCCGGTCCAGATCCTGCAACAGCTCGACTTCGCCGAAGGTCACCGGATAGCGGCCGGGCATCGGCTCCCGCGGTCCACGTGTCACGTTCGGCTCCCTATCTGGTATATCGAGGTGGAACTTGTTCCTGGGAGAACCGTATGCGTAGGCGAAGGCTGATCGGGCTGCTTGTCGCGTTAGGCGTGGTGGCCGGCGCGGGGGCCTTCGCGTTCGTGGCCTCCGCGGGTGTGCACGGCAGCGCCATGGCGACGGCGAGCGCCTACCTGGCAGCCTGGCAGCGCAGCGACGTGACCTCCATGGAACGCCTGGTGGCCGACCCGCCCGCCGACTTCACCGACAGGCACCTCGCCTTCGCCGACCAGTTCAAGGTCACCGCGCTCACGCTCAGGCCCGGAAGCCTCAAGGTCACCGGGGAGGAGACGGCGGAGCTGCCGTTCAGCGGCACCAGGGAGCTGACGGGCATGGGGCCGTGGACGTTCGCAGGGACATTACGGCTCGCCGTGAAGGGCGGCGAGTGGAAGGTGCTCTGGGGTCCCGAGACCCTGCACCCCGCGCTGCGGAACGGCGGTGCGCTCTCGCTGGAGGAGACCGACGTGTCGGGCGTCGAGCTGGTCACCAGATCCGGGGCGACCTTCCCGCACGACAGCGCCGCCGAGCCGTACCTCGACCGGCTCAAGGAACGGATCGGCGAGACGAACACCGGCTGGGCGATCAAGGCGACCGCGCGGGGCGCCGAGGCCAGGACGCTGGTCGTCTTCCAGCCGCCGCCTGCCAGGAAGGTGCACGTCACGCTGTCGCGCCCGGTGCAGGCGGCCGCGGCCAGGGCGCTCGACGGGGTCGGCGAGCACGCCGCGATCGTCGCGGTCAAGGCCAGCACCGGCGAGATCCTGGCCGTGGCCGACCGGCTGGGGGAGGTGGGCGCCTTCGAGCGGCTGTTCCCGCCCGGCTCGACGTTCAAGGTGGTGACGGCCGCCGGGCTGCTCGAGGCCGGGATGACGGCCTCGAGCGCGATCACCTGCCCTTCCAGCTACGCGGGCATCGACAACTCCGGCGACCAGACGGCCACCACGCTCGCGGGGGCGTTCGCGGTCTCCTGCAACACCACCTTCGTCCAGCAGGCGCTCGCCAAGCTGGGCGCCGCACGGCTGGAGCAGGCCGCCAAGGAATGGGGATTCGACGGCAGGAAACTGCCCACAGGCGTGGGCGGGCAGTGCGGGCGCCTCAAGGCGGAGGCCGACCAGAGCGTCCTGGCGCTGAACTCCATCGGCCAGGGCACGGTCGAGGCCTCGCCGCTGTGCATGGCGGCGCTCGCCGCCGCCGTCGACAGCGGCGTCTGGCGCTCGCCGAGGTTCGTCACCGCCAAGGCGGCCAAGAAGCTCGACGGCGCGCCGCCCGCCGCGGTCCCGCTGGACCAGCGGGTCGTCCAGGACCTGCGGACGATGATGCGCCAGGTCGTCAGCGAAGGCACCGCCAAGGACGCGGGCCTCGGCGCCGACGTCGCGGGCAAGACGGGAACGGCCGAGGTGCCCGGGGGCAGCCCGCACGCCTGGTTCGTCGGATACCAGGGCGACCTGGCCTTCTGCGTGTTCGTCAAGAACGGCGGATCAGGTGCGAGAGTGGCGATTCCCATAGCCGCCCGCTTCCTCGGAGCGCTCTAACCTACGCTACCGTAGGTTTCATGACGAGTGTCGCCACGTTCACCAAGCCTCGGCTCCGCGGCTGGCTGCACACCGGGGCCCTTCCCGTGGCTCTGGTCGCCGGATTCGTCCTGGTCGCTCTCGGGCCCACCGTTCAGGCCAGGCTCGCCTCCGCGGTCTACGCGGTCACCTCCGGCCTCCTGTTCGGCATCTCCGCCACCTACCACCGCAGCACGCTCGGTCCTCGCCTGGCCGAGGTCCTGCGCAGGTTCGACCACGCGAACATCTATCTGATCATCGCGGGCACCTACACCCCGTTCGCGCTCCTCGCCCTCGACGGGCTGCCGAGATTCCTCGTGCTCGGCGTCACCTGGGGCGGCGCGCTGGCGGGCGTGCTGTTCCGCGTGCTCTGGATGTCGGCGCCGCGCTGGCTCTACACGGTCCTCTACCTGGTGCTCGGCTGGACCGCGATCTTCGTGATGCCGCAGCTGCTGCAGGGCGCGGGCACCGTCGCGGTCGTCCTCGTGGCCGTCGGCGGCGTCCTCTACAGCGCCGGAGCCATCGTGTACGGCCTGCGCAAGCCCGACCCTTCACCGCGCTGGTTCGGCTTCCACGAGGTCTTCCACGCCTTCACCATCGCCGCCTACCTCGTGCAGTACATCGCGGTGTCGATCGTGGTCTACTCTCAGGCGTGAATCTCGGCCATGAGCAGTACGTCTCCGTGACGACCTATCGCGCGAACGGCACCCCGGTGCCCACCCCCGTCTGGGCGGCGCAGGACGGCGACGCCGTCGTGATCTGGACCGTGGCCGACTCCGGCAAGGTCAAACGCATGCGCGCCAACCCGTCCGTCACCGTCGCCCCCTGCGACGTGCGCGGCAGGCGGCGCGGCGAAGAGGTGAAGGGCCAGGCCGAGATCCTCTCCGCCGAGGAGACCGAGCGGGTCAGGCGGCTGCTGCGGGCCAAGTATGGCCTGCAGGGCAGGCTGGTGCTGCTCGGCAGCCTGCTGCGCAGGGGCCGCACCGGCACGATAGGTGTCCGGATCACCGATATTTGACCCCTGCCTGGTCTGTATTCGCCAGACTTCGGGACATCAGACCAGGTATGGAGCAATTGGCAAGCACCTGGTGGCTCGTCCTCATCCGGGGCATCGCTGCGGTGATCTTCGGTATCCTGGCGATCATCTGGCCCGGGATCACCCTATGGGTATTGGTGATCTTCTTCGGGGCCTACGCGCTCGTCGGCGGTATCTTCTCGGTGATCTCCGCCTTCCGGCACGGCACCGAGTCCAAGGCGTGGCTCATCATCTCCGGCATCATCAGCATCCTGGCAGGGCTCGTGGCCTTCGCCTGGCCGGGGATCACGACGCTCGCGCTGCTGTTCGTCATCGCCTTCTGGGCGATCTTCACCGGGGTCTCGGAGATCATCGCGGGGATCAAGCTGCGGAAGGTCATCGACAACGAGTGGATGCTGATCATCGGCGGGCTGCTGTCCGTGGTGTTCGGCGTGCTGCTGCTGATCTGGCCCGCTTCTGGAGCGCTGGCGTTGACGTGGCTGATCGGCATCTTCGCGATCATCTACGGGATCGCGATGATCCTCCTGTCCGTGAAGGTGAAGAGCCTCGCGTGACACCGGTGTAGAACCTTGTGCGATCAAGGCTTTTCGGCGAAAAGTCTTTACATGGACGCCCAAATATGGGGAACGTATGTCGTGATCCAGCTCACAGAGGAGGGGACCATGGACGTCCATGACCGGCTCGCCCGCCACCTACTCGTCGACGGCTACCGGCTGGTACTGGATCTCGACAGAAGCCAGGGCTCCTGGCTCGTCGACGCCCGCACCGGCCGCCGGTACCTGGACTTCTACACGTTCTTCGCCTCCGCGCCCCTCGGCGTGAACCCGCCACTGGACCAGGAACTGCTCGGCAGGATCGCGCTCAACAAGCCCGCCAACCCCGACATGTACAGCGAGCACCTGGCCGACTTCGTCGACACCTTCACCCGCGTCCTCGGCGACCCCGACCTGCCCCACCTGTTCTTCGTCGAAGGCGGCGCCCTCGCCGTCGAGAACGCGCTCAAGACCGCCTTCGACTGGAAGAGCCGTCGCAACGAGGCCGAGGGCCGCCCCCGCGAGCTCGGCGGCCGCGTCATGCACCTCACCAAGGCCTTCCACGGCCGCTCCGGCTACACCCTCTCCCTCACCAACACCGAACCCCTCAAGACCGACCGCTTCCCCATCTTCGACTGGCCGCGCATCGAGGTCCCAGCGACCCACATGGAGGACGTCGAAGCCCTCGAAGCCAAAGCGCTCGCCCAGGCCGCCGCGGCCTTCGACCGCCACCCCCACGACATCGCCTGCTTCATCGCCGAACCCATCCAGGGAGAAGGCGGCGACAACCACATGCGCCCCGAGTTCCTGCGGGCGATGCAGGACCTCTGCCACGAGCACGACGCCCTGTTCATCCTCGACGAGGTGCAGACCGGCGGCGGGACCACCGGCACCCCCTGGGCGTACCAGCAGCTCGGCCTCGCCCCCGACATCGTCGCCTTCGCCAAGAAGGTGCAGGTAGGCGGCATCATGGCGGGCCGGCGCGTCGACCTGGTCTCCAACAACGTGTTCCAGGTCAGCGGGCGCATCAACTCCACCTGGGGCGGCGGGCTCGTCGACATGGTCCGCTCCCGCGCCATGCTGGAGATCATCGAGCGCGACGGTCTCATCCCCCGCACCGCCGAAGCCGGCGCCCGCCTCCTCGAGGGACTCGGCAAACTCCAGGCCGAGCACCCCGCGCTGGTGTCGAACGTGCGCGGCCGCGGCTTCATGTGCGCCTTCGACCTCCCCGACGGACCCCGCCGCAGCGCCCTGATCACGCACCTGCGGGAGGAAGAGGGCGTCGTGGTCCTGCCCTGCGGAGAGCGTTCGGTACGGCTGAGGCCCGCGCTCAACATCCCCGACGAGGACCTCGACCACGGCCTCAACGCCCTCTCCCGAGCCCTCTCCCGCCCCCTCTGAACCCGGCGACGCTGCCGAACGCCACCGTGGCGACCGTCGAGGTCGCCGCCTCGGCGGGGCCGGGGTGAAACGCGACGGCGCGGTCTGTGAGACTGCGTGGCATGAACCGTGAACTGATCTCCAGACTGGCCCATGCCCACCATCCGATCGCCGCCCCGCTCAACGACGAGTCGGTACACCGGCTGCTGCAACGGGCTCTTCCGCGAGGTGATGAGCGGGCGCTCGACCTTGGGTGCGGTGGCGGGGAGTGGCTGCTCCGCGCCCTCGCGGCGCATCCGGACGTACGGGCCGAAGGCGTGGACACCTCCGAGGCCGCCCTCACACATGCTCGCAAGGCCGCGAGCGACCTCGGGGTCCAGGATCGCCTCATCCTCCACCACCAGGCGGCCGAGGACTTCCCCGCGGCGCACGCGTTCGACCTGGTGCTCAGCGTCGGGGCCGTACACGCCTTCGGTGGGTTGACGCCCACGCTGGCGGCCGCGCGCGAGCACCTGGCGCCCGGCGGACGGGTGCTGATCGGCGACGGGTACTGGGAGCGCGAGCCTTCGCAGGAGGCCGTCGAGATGCTCGGCGACTCCATGGACCTGCCGGCCACCGTTGACCGGGTCGTGGCTGAGGGGTGGACGCCCGTCTACGGGCACATCAGCGCGCGCGAGGAGTTGGACGCCTACGAATGGGCGTGGACGGGCTCCCTGGCCTCCTGGGCCCTGGACAACCCAGGGGATCCGGACAGCCCCGAGGCGCTCGAGGTGGCGACCAACCACCGGAAGGAGTGGCTGCGCACCTATCGGGACACGTGGGGATTCGTCACTTTGGTCCTGCGCCGGACGTCCGACTGACCCTGTGCGCGGCGCTCCGGTCCTCACCCACGGCCCGGCGTCCGAACCGCCGGCGCCGGTGCGGTCGGCAGCCTCGACAAGCGCCCGGGAGACGGGAGGTCCCCGACGGCCTGAACGCGTCCTCGTGACGCCCCGGCTGCCACTAGGTGTCGCGGTTGAGCCACAGTCCGATGGCGGTGACCCGGCAGTCCGCGCCGAGTTTGGCGTAGATCCGGTTGACGTGGTTCTTGACCGTCTTCTCACTGAGAAACAGTCGTTGCGCGATCTCGCCGTTGGACTGACCGGTCGCGATCAGATCCATCACCTCAGCCTCACGCTTGCTTAAGCGCGCGACGTCGTCGACTCTCATCCGGCCTCCGGAACAGCGAAGTCGGTCAGATCGCCGATTGGCCCCCGTGCTTCCGGCGTAAGCGGTTGACAGCGAGCATAACTCGCATTGTCCCGATATGGGGCCAAGTCATGGGAGAAAAGCAGAAGGCCGGTCCCAGGGGAACCGGCCTTCTCGCGTGGGGTGAGTGAGGGGACTTGAACCCCCGACATCCAGGACCACAACCTGGCGCTCTGCCAACTGAGCTACACCCACCATGTGCGCGCTGCCGTGGCAGCACATGGAAAAGTGTAGCGGTCTTCGGGACCCTTTGCGCCACTCAGCCTCGCGACACACTTTCCGCCAGGGTCCTGGCGGTCGCGGAGTCCGGTCCAGGCTGGCCGACGAACACGGCCGCGCGGTAGTAGCGCAGCTCGCGGATGCTCTCGGTGATGTCGGCCAGCGCCCGGTGCCCGCCCTGCTTCTCCGGTGCGGCGAAGTAGACGCGGGGGAACCAGCGGCGTACCAGCTCCTTGATCGACGACACGTCGATCATCCGGTAGTGCAGGAAGGCGTCCACGGCCGGCATGTCGCGAGAGATGAACGTGCGGTCCGTGCCGATGGAGTTGCCGCACAACGGCGCCTTCTTCGGCTCGGGGATGTGGCCGCGGATGTAGTCGAGCACGAGTGACTCGGCCTCCGCCAGTGTGACGCCCTCGGCCAGCTCGGGCAGCAGGCCGGAGGCGGTGTGCATTTCGCGGACCACTTCCGACATCTGCTCCAATGCCTCGGAAGGCGGCTTGATGACCACATCCACGCCTTCGTCCAACTGTCGGAGCTCGCTGTCGGTGACGACGCATGCGACCTCGATCAGCGCGTCACGCCCGAGGTCGAGCCCGGTCATCTCACAGTCGATCCAAACCAGCAAGTCACTCATCCGATCAATCTCCTCGCCTCAGCGGCTCGGAGCTACCCGCCCGCTTGCTATTGACTCCAGCGTAGTGCCCAGGTCAGGAGAGCTTGAGAGAGTTCAGGGTCTGAGTGACGAGACCGGTATCCAGATTGTCGGGAACCGAGAGGTAGAGCAGCGCGGGACGCTTCCCCTCGCCCCTGTCGATGACGGCGATGGCCGCCCGCTCCTTCTTCCACTTGTAGTTCTTCTTCTCCGACTCGGCGGTGAAGTCCATCTCGAACTCCAGGAGCCACCCCTTGTGGCCGTCGACGGTGATCGCCTTGTCCTGGAGGATGTTCCGCTCGTGCTTGATCGGATAGAAGCGGGCGAAGTCGATGAAGACCGTGCCCGTGGCGGCGCGCAGGTTGTCGACACCCTGGTAGGGGTAGCTCTCGTGGAGCTCGCCCGAATAGATGCTGCCCATCCAGTCGCCCTGGCCGTCGTACTTCTCCTGCGAGAGCGCCCTCACCCCGGCCGACCACTGCTGGGCGTTCGGGTCGGGGTTGTTGATCTCGGCGGACTTGGGCACGCTCCACGGTTCGCCGGGCGCCGGGTAGGACAGTCCCGTCTTGGGGTCGGTGATGCGGCCCTCGGCCGGTGCGGGCAGGTCGGCGCCGGGGTCCTGCGTGGGCGACTCGGTGGGCGACTGGGTCGGCGACTCGCTCGGGGTGGGCAGCGGGTCGGTCTCCGTGGTGGAGGGGGTCGGCATGGTGGTCGTCGTCTCGCCGTTCCGTTTGAGGATGACGAAGGCCGCGCCCGCGATCAGCGCGAGCACGAGCACCGCGCCGATTCCGCCGAGGATCCACGGCATCGCGCCGCCCGACTTCGGCGGCGGCCCGAAGTCGGGTGCGGGCAGCTGCATCGTCCCGCCGCCCCACGGCTGCTGCCCGTACTGCTGCGTCGGCGCCTGGTACTGAGGCCCCGGACCCGTCCCTTGCTGGTATTGCGGCGCGGAACCCGTCCCCGGCGTCTGGAACGGCCCGCCGGAGACCGGCGCCTGGAACTGAGGACCAGGACCCGACCCCGGCGCGTGGTACGGCTGAGCGCCCGGACCTGGCCCAGGCGGGTACGGCTGAGCTCCAGGACCTGACCCCGGCGGGTACGGCTGAGCGCCCGAACCCGGGGGCTGGTACGGCTGAGCCGCGGGACCCGAGCCCGCCCCCTGAGGCGATCCCCACGGACCCGAGCCAACACCGTCGGGCGATCCCCAAGGACCCGAACCCTGAGGAGCTCCCGCCGGACCCGAGTTCGGCGACTCCCACGAGCCGGCCCCCTGGTTCGACTGCTCCCCGTGATACGGCGTGCTCCCCACGACAGGACCGACAGGACCCACAGGACCGCCTGGACCGCCAGGACCCGTAGGGCCGAGGGGAGCGGCAGGAGCGGCAGGACCGGTGGGACCCTGCGCGGAAGGCTGGGAGGGGCCGCTGCCGTACCCCTGGGACCGGTTCTCCGGCTCGGACGGGTGTGTCGCGTCGGTCCACTGGTTCCCGTCCCACCACCGTAGTTGCGGCGAGCCGTAGGGGTCGGGGTACCAGCCTGCGGGGGTCTGCGTGGTCATGGCCGTCAGACTAATGACAACCGCTTGACCATGGGTAGGTCAGCACTTGTAGGTGAATGTCGCCTTGTCCTCGACCTCCTGCCCCTCGGGCACGGGGGACAGGACCCGCAGCCGCGCCGTCAGCTTGGCCGTCGCCTCTCCCTTCACCGTCCACCGCAGTTGCACGCTGTGGGTCGTCTTGCCCGAGGGGACGGTCTCGGTCTGCTCGATCGGCTCCTTCTTGTCGCTCCGCAGCCACTGGTAGGTGACGCTGCCGCCGGAGCCGTTGGTGACCAGGTTCCCTGTGATGGTGGCGGTCTTGCGGCAGCCCAGCGTCTTGGGCGCGCTCACCGTCACCGCCCGCACGACCAGGTCGGCGGAGGACCGTACGGAGAACCACGCCAGCACGGCGCCCGCGACGATCAGCGCGAACACCGCGGTGGACACCACGGTCCTGCGGCGTCGCGCCCTGGCGGCCTTCTTGGCTCGCGCGCCGTGCGATGAGGGGACGGCGGGCTTGTTGCCTTCGCGCCAGATCTTCTCCGCCGTGGTCTCGCCATGCGTGCCGTAGGAACCGTGTGTGCCGGGGGTGGCGACGCCAGGGCCGAAGCGGGCCGACTCGTGGGTCGGTCCCGGCACCCGCAGCATGGTGACGATCTCCCCCTCGTCCCTGAAGGGGGACGTGCCGGGCGTCGAAGGGGTCGCCCAGCGGCGGGCGGTCTCGGCCAGGACGTCGCGGCTGATCAGCCCGCCGGGCAGGGCGTCCCTTCCGGCGAGCAGGGCGTCCCTGGCGGGGGCGAGCCCGTGGGTGGTGGCGGTCGTCGCGACCCTTTCCAGCAGGTCGGCCGCGGCGGGCGAGGTCGCGGCCCAGGTCGCGGCGAGGCCTCTGGCCAGCGCCGCCCATGCGGTCACGTCCCTGTCGGGTGCGGGCGGCAGACCTCGGGCGGCGTCGGCGAGCCCGCGCTCGGCCAGCAGCGCCGCTCCGTCTTCGGCGATCAGCACCGTGCCAGGGTGGAGCGAGCCATGGGCGAGCCCGGAGGCGTGGAGCGCGGCGAGAGTCTGCGCGGTCTCGACGAGGACGGCCGCGGCGCTGGCCGGGTCCATCGCGGGCGCGGTCAGCAAGTCAGACAGGACGGGCGAGATCGAGTGGCCGACCAGCAGCCACACCTCGGGCCCCGCCGTCACCAGGTCGGCGATGGGAACGAGCCCGCTCATCCCGCCTTCTGCGAGCCTGCGGTCGGCGAGTACGGCCTGGACCAGGCGTTCGCTGGCGCCGGGCACGGCCATGATCCTGGAGTCGAACCGCAGGGCGCCGCCGCGGCGGCCGTCGGGCCCCGTCGCCTCCACCCACGTGCCGAGCTCAGAGACCCTGGTCCTGTCCGTGAGCGAGAAGCCGGCGATCATGCTCATCAGTTCCCCCGGTGACTCGCCCCCGCTAACTCTGCCTCCTGTGCCGCCCGGCGACACGGCGCTTCACCGCAAGTGTGACCGGAACCGCGCCGGACGTCACCAAGCCGAGCGCGAGCAGCGCGGCAGGCGCCGTCTCCGCGGGCGTCTGGGTGGGCGTCTCGGTGACCCTGGGTGTCTCGCCGCCGCCCGTGTTACCGCCACCGCCACCGCCGCCGTCGTCGGAGGACGGGGTGGGCTCCCTGGTCGGATCCGTCGGGGTCTCCCTCGGCGTCTCGCTCGGCGGACTCGGCGGGGGCGGAGTGGACGTGGTCGCCGTCTGCGAGGGCGATCGTGGAGGCGGTGCGGGGTCGTTGTCCGACTTGCCGCGCAACGTCTCGTCCGGCGTCGGCGTGGGCGTGGCCGCCCTGGTCTTGGTGGGAGGCGGAGGAGGCGGGGTCGACCTGCGCACCGGCTTCTTGGTCGGCGTCGGCGTCGCGGTCTTCTTCGCGGCGGCGACCGTCGGAGAAGGCGTCGGCGTCGAGGTCGAGACAGGCGCGACGGTCTCCTCGGCGGACGGCTCCTCGGCCGAGGGCTCCGCCGTCGGCGACTCCGACGGCGAGGGGGCCTCGATCAGCGACATCGCGGGTGTGGCAGGGGAGGTCTGCGCCCTCAGCGCGGGATCGTCCTCGCCCGAGGTGAGCATCACGGTGGCGACCGTGCCGATCACCACGACGAGGCCGATCCCCACCAGCATCTTCACGCCCAGCTTCGCCACGATGCCCTGCGGCTCGGCGAACTCCGTCTCAGCCAGGGTCGTGGTGGCGTCCAGCGCCTCCTCCCGCGTGCCGAGGAAGGGCACGAGCAGCAGTCCCGCGAGCCTGGCCAGGCGGCGCCTGCCCCGCTCCTCCCAGTCGGGACCGTAGGCCCTGGCCGCCACGACCTCCAGCTCGTCGAGGAAGGCCTCGGCGGAGGGCGGGCGCTCCACAGGGTGCTTGGACAGGCCGCGCTCGATGAGCGGCTGCAGGGCGTCGGGCACCTCGTCGATCGGCGGCGGTGTCGCGTGGTGCTGCCTGGCGAGCGCGGCGACCGTGGCGGCGCGGAAGGGCCGCATGCCGGTCAGGCACTCGAAGAACACGATCGTGGCCGCGTAGACGTCGCTCGCGGCCGTGGCGGGTCCGCCCGACCACTGCTCGGGGGCCATGTAGGCGGGCGTGCCCGCCGAGTTCGCGCCCTCGCCCTGCCGTACGGCGATGCCGAAGTCGACGAGCTTGCTGCTGCCGTCGCCCTGCACCACCACGTTCTCGGGCTTGAAGTCGCGATGCACGACGCCGATCGCGTGCGCCGCGGCCAGGCCCTTCAGCGCGCCCTTGAGCACGGCCAGAGCCGACTCGGGACCCGTCGGGCCCTCGGAGTCGAGCAGCGCCCGCAGCGATACGCCGTCGACCAGCTCCATGATGATCGCCGCGCCCTCGCCGTCCTCGACGTAGCCGAGCAGACGGGCGTTGTACGGGCTGCGCATGCTGCCGAGCATCCGCGCCTCGTGCCTGAACCTGGCCACGAAGCCGACGTCGTCGCGGAGCCTGTCGGACAGGTACTTGATCGCGACCTCGACGCCGTCGTGGTCGCGTGTGGCCAGCACCACCCGGCCCGAGGCGCCAGAGCCAAGCTCGCGCACCTCGGTGTAGCCGGGGACCCCCCACCGGTCCATCAGATCACCTCTGATCCCTCTGGGCCCCCACCCACCTCAGACGGATCGTAGCCTAATGACCGTCACTCTCGCCCGGAACAGAATTGTCAGTATCTTCTTGTCCGGAATGGCCGGGACGAGGCGTAGCGGTCTCGGTCTGCGGTTCGCAGGCGGGCGTCTTGCCGCCGGCGGAGTCGGTGCCGTTGGCCGCGGCGGGGCTGGTGGCCGCCGTCACGGCCCACGCCGATCCGCAGGAGAGCTCGGGGAAAGTGAAGCTGACGGTCCTGCTGTAGGAGGTCTGGCCTGACAGCTCGACCGACTCGCTGTGCCGGACCTGTCCGCCGAGGCTGAAGGCGACGCTCAGCCGTGCCGGCTGGACGCCCTCGGTGCCGACGGTCACGATCGCGGTCGCGCGGCCCCGCGCGTTCATCGAGGCGCGGGCGATCGAGACCTGCCGCACCCCCGCCGGGCACGGGACCGCCGCTTTGGCGGTGTCCTGCCTGTCGCCCGCCCGTACGGTCACCACGACCGTCCCGCCGCACGGCCGCTCCCCGAAGGTGTGGTCGAACGCGCCCGTGTAGGTGGTGAACCCCGACAGGGAGAGGGTCTTGGCGGCCACTTGGTCGCCGTTGAGCGCCATCGTGGCGGTCACGGGTACCTTGCCCGTGCCGCTGGTCTGGACGGAGATCCGCGCGCGTGCGGCCCGCCCCGGCGCCTCGGCCATGTCGAGTGAGACCCGCAGCCCCGTGACGGTCGTCGGGCACGCGGGAAGCGCGGCCCTGACGGTCTTCGCGCCTCCCGCGGCGGCGGGCGAGGTGGAGACCGTGAGCGCGACGGTCTTGCCGCACCGCCGCTCGCCCAGGCTGTGGCTGAAGGCGCGGGTGTAGGTGTTCGCGCCGCTGACCCGGGTCCTCTCGGTGTGCACGACCTGGCTGTCGACGGCGAACCGGGCGATGATCGTGACGGGTCCCGTGCCGGTGGTGCGCAGGGAGACGGTGGCGGCGGCCAGGGCGTCCGAGTTGACCGACAGGCCACCGACGTTCAGCGCCGACACGGCCGTCGACGGCGGCGGCGTGGGAGTGCTGGGAGTGGGTGTGGGCGTCGGTGTGGGAGTCGGCGTAGGGGTCCGGGTGGGCGTGGGTGTGGGGGGCGGGCTGGTCGTGTCGCCGGGGGGAGCGGCCGTGGCAGGGGCGGAGGTGGACGGCGAGGGCGGACGGGTCGTGCCCTGGTCGGTGCTCGATCCCGCGCCGCCGGGCTCGTCCGTCGGGTCGCCGCCGCCACTCGGCTCGGGAGTGACCGACGGCGGCGTCGCGGGGCTCGAAGGTGCGGTGGAGGCCGGGGTCGAGGGCTCCGAGGCCACCACCTCGATCGCCGTGGGACGCGGCGACTGCCTGCCGGCCAGCACGTAGCCGGTCACGCCCGCGGCCACCACGACCGCCGCGGAGCCGGCCAGCAGCCGCTTGCCGTGGCGCCTGGCCGTGCGGCCTGTGCCCCTGAAGACCGTCTGGAAGAACGAGGAGCTCGTGGCAGGTGGCGGAGTCTCGGGTTGCGGCAGCAGCAGCGCCAGCAGCGCCACCAGCCCGGCCAGCAGCCGCCTTCCGCGTTCCTCCCATTCCTCGCCGTAGGCCGCCAGCGCGGCCCGCTCGACCTCGGCCACGAACGCCGCCGCGCTCGGCGGGCGCTCGGCCGGGTCCTTGGCCAGGCCGCGCGAGATCAGCTCGTGCATGGCCTCGGGCGCGTCATGGACGGGGACGGGCGCGTGCAGGTGCTGGTAGCCGAGGACGTGCGACTCGGTCGAGCGGTAGGGCCTGTGCCCTGTCAGGCACTCGAAGAAGACGACCGTGGCCGCGTAGACGTCCGTCGCGGGGGAGGCGGGCCGGCCCGACCACAGCTCCGGCGCCATGTACGGCGGGGTGCCCGTCGCCCGCGTGGCGGTGCCGTGCCGTACGGCGATGCCGAAGTCGACGAGCTTGCTGACCCCGTCGTCCCTGACGATCACGTTCTCCGGCTTGTAGTCGCGGTGGACCACGTTCGCCGCGTGCGCCCGCTCCAGGCCGAGGAGCGAGCCCTTGAGCACGACCAGCGCCGCCTCGGGACCCGTCGTGCCGTTCTCGCGCAGCAGGGCCCGCAGCGAGACGCCGTTGATCAGTTCCATGACGATCGCGGCGCCCTGGGGCTCCTGGATGTACTCCCACATCCTGGCGATGTGCGGATCGACCAGCGTGGTCAGGACCTCGGCCTCGGCCCTGAAGGCGGCCAGCACTCCTGGCTCGTGCCGCACCTGGTCGGACAGGTACTTGATCGCGACGCTGACGCCGGTCTCGTCGTGCACGGCGAGGACGACCCTGCCGCTTCCACCCGCGCCGAGCTGCCGTATCTCGGTGTAACCGGGGGCACTCCAGTCCATGGCGCTCTCCCATCAGGAGTCTGGCCCACCTGATGAGACGTATGAAAGACCGTCCTGGTTTGCCGTCAACGGTCCTTAATGTGGGCGGGTGTCGCAGTCCCGTCCGGGAGCACGGGGTCGGGCACAGGCGCTGCCCACGAGCTGACCAGCGGGAGCACGCCGGCCCAGATCGGCAGGGCGTAGTCCTCCTCCTCGTCGTTCGGGGGGCCCTGGCGCAGCTTGACCGAGGCCTCCTCCAGCGACAGCGCCAGCACCGCCGTGGCCGCCAGCTCCTTGCGGGTGGGCCGCCTGGCGTAGTCCCACTGTCCCGGCGCGAGCTGCTCGGTCAGCGCCCGCAGGCCCGCCATGCGCTCCTCCTCGTCGGTGACGAGCCTGGCCTCGCCGTAGATGATCGCCGACCGGTAGTTGACGGAGTGGTTGAAGACCGAGCGGGCCAGCACGATGCCGTCGACGTGGGTGACGGTGACGCATATCTGCTCGCCCTGGCCCGCACGCAAGGAGCGAGCGCCGGTGGAGCCGTGCAGGTAGAGGGTGTCGCCGATGCGGCCGTAGCCGGTGGGCACGACCATCGGGTGACCGTTCAGCACCACGCCCAGATGACAGATGAGCCCGGAGTCGAGCACCTCGTAGAGATCGTTCCTGTCGGTGCTGCCGCGGTGCTTCTCTCGGCCGAGCGTCGTGCGGGGTGTGGTGGAGAGCATGCGCTCACGGTATTGAGATAGTGGACCTGTCGTTAATGTCCACTAATAACCGCTTCGTGGAGACCACTTCCTTGCGCACGCTCGTTGACCTGCCCGTCTCCCTGACCAGGGACTCGGCGGTGCCGCTGTCCGTGCAGCTCGGCGACTGGCTGCGCGATGCCATGCGCGCGGGCGCCCTCACCGCGGGGGCGCGCCTGCCGTCCTCACGAGGGCTCGCGGCGCAGCTCGGCGTCAGCCGTACCGTGGTCACCGAGGCCTACCAGCAGCTCTACGCGGAGGGCTGGCTCGACGGCCGTCACGGCTCCGGCACCTACGTGGCCGACCTGTCGGAGGAGGCGCCGCGCGCCGCGGCCGTCCCCGCCGCCGCCGTGGTCCAGCCCGTACGGCGGGAGCTCCAGCTCATCGACCTCACCCCCGGCGACCCGTGGGTGAAGGACTACGACGTGGCGGCGTGGAAGCGGGCCTGGCGCAAGGCCGCCGACCTGCCGCCGGGCGACGCCCCCGACCCGTACGGCCTGCCGCACCTGCGCGAGCTGCTGGCCGAGCACCTGCGCAGGACCAGGGCGATCGCCGTGGGCCCGGAGAACATCCTGGTCACCAGGGGCACGGGCAACGGCCTCTTCCTGGTCGCCATGGCCCTGCTCGGCCACGGAGCGAGGGCGGGCGTCGAGGATCCCGGCTACCGGGTGGCCCGCAACGTCTTCGCCGCCAGGGGCGCGACGATCGTGCCGTGTCCCGTGGACGAGGACGGCGTGATCGTCTCCTCCCTCCCCTGCGACCTGCGCGTCCTCTACACCACCCCCGCGCACCAGTACCCGATGGGCGGCCGGCTGCCCATCCCGCGCAGGGAGCGGCTGCTAGCGTGGGCGCGCCGTACGGGGGCGGTGGTCGTGGAGGACGACTACGACGCCGAGTTCCGCTACGACGTGGCCCCGCTGCCCGCCCTCTACGGCCTCGACCCCGCACGCGTGGTGCTGCTCGGGACGCTGTCGAAGTCGCTGGCCCCCGACGTGGGGGTGGGCTGGCTGGTGGGCCCGCCCGAGCTGCTGCGGAGGATCGCCGCCATCAGGGACGACCTGTCCGACCGCACCAGCGGCCCCGTCCAGCAGGCCGTCGCCACCCTGCTGGAGCGCGGCGACCTCGACAGGCACCTGCGCAGGATGCGGCTGGAGTACGCCCGCCGCCGCGCGGCCGTGGTGGAGATCCTCGGCCCCGTCTGCCGCCTGCGCGGCGACACCGCGGGGCTGCACGTCCTGGCCGAGCTGCCGCCCTCCGCGGTGCGGGGCATCGTCGGCTCGGCGGCCTCCGCCGGCGTCCTGCTCGACACGACCGCCCGTCACCACCACGGCGAGTCGCAGGTGCACGGCCTCGTCATCGGGTACGGCTCCGCCTCGCTGGCCGACGTGCGGCGCGGCTGTCAGATCCTCGCCGGCCTCATCCGCGGGCTGGAGTGAGCCTCCGCAGCACGGGCAGCGCGCGGTCGGCGTAGAGGGGGTCGACGGGCAGCACGTGCTCGGCCCACCATCGGGCGTCGCGGGGGGAAGGGGAGGGGGTCGTGAACGAGGGGGCGTAGTCGTCGTAGGGAGGGGCGTAGAGGTAGCCGGTGACCACTCCGCGGCGTTCGAGCGCGGCGATGGCCTCGTCGCGCTCCTCCACCAGCAGCGGCACCCTGAACAGGGGCTGGTCCAGGTGGTCCAGGACTCCCTGCGCCACGCTCGGCAGCTCGGCCAGCCGCCGCACCCCGACCAGCCGCCGCGGCCGCCGCCGCGCGACCTTGGCCACCTTGCGGCCCTGATACCAGTGGGACAGTGGCCCTCGCCTGGCTCTATAGGAGTGGAGGTCGGCGCGGACCCACCGGTCGAAGGGCGGCAACGAGGGCACCGTCTTCATGGCCGACTCCAGCTCGGAGGCGCGCAGCGCGATCCGGTAGCCCTCGCGCTCCTCCTCCATGCCGAGCGCGCGCATCAGCGCCAGCGCGGGCCTGACCAGGTCGAGGGTGAGGGCCGCCTGCCGGGCCATCGAGCTGGCCACGCTCAGCGCCTCGGCGCGCAAGGACCCCGGCTGGAGGAGTTCGTCGCGGGCCTGCTCCAGCGCCGTGAAGTCGGCGGCCTCCTCGACCGCCAGCACACCGCCCGAACCCGCGCCCGCGTGCTTGGAGAGACTGAACACCCCCGCCGCTCCGAACGTCCCGAGTGGGCGTCCCTCGACGGTGGACTCCATCGCGTGGGCGACGTCCTCGATGAGGGTCTTGCCGCGGAAGGCGGGCAGGTCGTCGGGCAGGCCGTACAGGTTGGTGGTCAGCACGGCGTCGACCTCGGACAGGTCCACGCGGGAGGGGTCGATGTTGCCGGTGCGGCGCGACAGCGGCGCGATCACCGGCCGCAGGCCGGCGG
This sequence comes from Nonomuraea sp. NPDC049152, assembly GCF_040648355.1. NCBI lineage: Bacteria > Bacillati > Actinomycetota > Actinomycetes > Streptosporangiales > Streptosporangiaceae > Nonomuraea > Nonomuraea sp. NPDC049152. The sequence goes on from NZ_JBEZDO010000003.1 coordinate 243,498, forward strand.
CGAGCACCAGAAAGAGGATCTCGTCGGCGGAGATCGGCGACATGAGCAGCCGCTGTCCAGGGACGCAGAAGTGGCGCAGCGCGAGGTAGAGGCCGAGCCTGTTGGAGGGCAGCGCGAGGCAGCGCCGGCCGGTGCGTTCCTCGAGCGCGCGGGTGGGGCTCACGCCTGCAGCGCCGTGCGCAGGCGACCGTAGGTCTTCAGCGCGCGGTCGGCCGTCTTGAGCAGGACCGGGTTGGCCATGACCGCGCCGCGCGCCTTGCGCACGGGAACCCTGATCATCCAGTGGACGCCCGCGCCCGCGCTGGCGCGCGCGACCCTGCCCTCGGCGACCTGGAGCTCTCCGGTCTTGAGCTTCTCCTTGTACTCCTTGGCGCCCCTGCCCATGTCGATCAGCTTGATCCCGGCGGCGGCGGCGGCCTCGGCCATCGCGAGATGGTGGATCAGGCCGGGCGAGGACTTGGCGAAGGCGGTGTCGTAGGCGGGGAACCAGCCCACGAGCGTGTTCCTGGTGCGCAGGCCGAAGTGTCCCGCCATCGGCACGCCGTCGACGTAGACCATGTCGAGCACGCCGGCGAAAGTCTCCGTCTGGGTGGCGAGCAGGCGCTCGACCAGCTCCACGATCCAGCGGGTGGCGAACCTGTCGGTGCGGCCCGTGCGGCGGTACTGGTCGGTCTTCCAGCCCAGCAGCGTGCGCAGGGGCGCGGGATCGGTGCTGGCGTAGTCGTGGCGCAGCGGCCCGACGTCGCGCTGGAGCTTGCGCGACTTGGCCAGCGTGCTCTTGTACGTCTTGCCGGAGTTGGTCGTGAGGTAGTCGGTGTAGGCCGCCCACCCCGCGCTCAGATCGATGATCGGCGAAGGGTGGAGCTCGTGCCGCTCGGCCAGCATGGGCTGGCCCGCCACCAGGTGGTCGAACTCGAAGACGCCCAGCCCGCAGCCCTTGATCAGCGTCTGGGCGTCGATCTCCACCTTGGCGTGCTTGACCATGCCCTGGGCGTCCGTGAGCCCTGCGGCCACGGGCTTGCCGATGCCGAGCGGATGCCGCTCGAAGGGGAAGAACCCGACCACTTCGTTGCCGTCCTCGACGACGGCGACGCGGGTCTGGTCGCGCGACTCGCCTACCGCGATCGTGAACTCCGGCGAGAGGAAGGGATTGTCGTAGCACGGCTCGGCCTCCTGCAAGGCCCGCCACCGGTCCACTTCCGGCTTCCCGAGATCACGGGGGTGAACAAGAGTGATGCGCATGGGCTCCTACTGGGGTGTGCGGTCCCCGACCACCATCCGCCATTGTCCGAAGTGGATGAGAGTCCTCTTCATGAGCAGATCATGCGTGGCGGTGTACAGCAACGTTATTGGATGAGCGGGTGTGGTGGACCACGCCGGCGCTCAAATTTAGGGAACTCTCATTTTGGCAGCGAGAACCGAATCGAGTTCTAATGGGGTCCCATGACGGTACCTGGCATTGACTGGCCGCGCCTGGTCGCGTGGATGAACGAGCACGCGCCCTCGGCGGGCGCGCCCGTCTCGGTGTCGCTGATCTCCGGCGGCAGGTCCAACCTGACCTATCTGGTCGAAGCGACCGAACGGCGCGTGGTGCTCCGGCGGCCCCCGCTCGGTCACGTCCTGCCGACCGCGCACGACATGCGCCGCGAGTGGCGGGTCATCTCCGCTCTGTACGGCACGCCCGTCCCGGTCCCGCCGCCCCTCGCCTTCTGCGCCGACGACGAGGTGATCGGCGCGCCGTTCTACCTCATGGGCCACGTCGAAGGCGCGGCCGTCCGCAGCAGGGACGAACTGGGCACGCCAGGCGTCGAGGAGACCAGGAAGCTGTCCGAGCGACTGGCCGAGGTGCTCGCCGAGATCCACGCGGTGGACTACGCGGCGGTGGGCCTGGCCGACTTCGGCCGCCCCCATGGCTACCTGGCCAGGCAGCTCGATCGCTGGTGCCAGCAGTGGTCACGCTCAGCCGACCGCGACGAGCCCGTCTACAACCGGCTCGTCGCCAGGCTGCGCGACCGCCTGCCTGCCACCTCGGCCTCCACGCTCGTGCACGGCGACTACCGGCTCGACAACACGCTGGTACGGCTCGCGCCACCGGAGATCCGCGCGGTCGTCGACTGGGAGATGTCGACGCTCGGCGACCCGCTGGCCGACCTCGGCCTCACGCTGACCTACTGGCAGGACCACGGCGACGACGAGCGCGCCTCGATCCCCGTGGCGGGCGACGTCACCCTCGCCCCCGGGTTCCTCAGCGCCGCCGAGTTCGCCGCCCACTACGCCAAGGTGTCCGGCAGGGACCTCGCCGACCTGGACTTCTACGTGGCGTTCGGCAACTTCAAGCTCGCGGTCATCGTGGAGGGTATCCACGCCAGGTTCCGGCAAGGTAAGACCGTGGGGGAGGGGTTCGAGCGCATCGGCGGCGCCGTGCCCGTCCTGCTCGCCCGCGCCCACCGCGCCCTCGACAGGGGTACCCCGTGATCTCGTCCAGCGACCAGGCAGGCGCACCAGCGACAGCGAAGGAGACCCGATGAGCAGCGTTGTCCTCATCACCGGAGCGGCCAGCGGCATCGGGGCGGCGGTGGCGCGCAGGATGGCGGCGGGAGGCGCGCGCTGCGTGCTCGTCGACCGTGACCAGGCCGGCCTCGAACGCGTCGCCAAGGAGGTGGGCGGCGTGTGGCTGGCGGGCGACGTCAGCGACCACGAGACCTCCCGGCGCGCCGTCGACCTCGCCGTCGAGACGTACGGCAGGCTCGACCTCGTCCACCTGAACGCGGGCGTCTCCGGCGGGGTCGACCTGGCCGCCTTCGACCTGGAACGCTATCGCCTTACCATGGGCGTCAACGTGGACGGCGTGGTCTTCGGCGTCACCGCCGCGGTGCCCGCGCTGGTGCGCTCGGGCGGCGGCGCGATCGTCGTCACTGCCTCGCTCGCCGGTCTGGTCGGCTTCGACGGCGACCCCGTCTACACGATGACCAAGCACGCCGTCGTCGGCCTGGTCAGGGCCCTGGCCGCGCCGCTCGCCATGGAAGGGGTCAGGATCGGCGCCGTGTGCCCGGGGTTCACCGACACCCCGCTGGTCGCCGGGCAGCGGGAGATGTTCGTCGGCGCCGGATTCCCCCTGCTGACCGCCGAGGACGTGGCGGGGGCCGTGGAGTCGGCCTTCTACACCGAGGAGCCTGGCACTCTGCTGGTCGTTCAGCCAGGCCGGTCGCCGGTTCCCTACCGTTATGCTGGGGTCCCCGGACCGGCAGGGGGACAAAGGCCACCGATTCCCAGCTAATCGCTAGACCAAGTTTCAAGCGTTTTGCAATCGGTCCGAATACCTTGGTGTTTGAGCCGGGCACTACGACCCGGCTTCGTCGTGTGGAACGCTACAGGAGGCTTCGGGTGATACCGACGAACGGCCGTCACGCGCACAGGCGCTCACCGTGGCCGATCGCCCTCGCAGCCGGAGTCGTCGCGCTGGTCCTCGTCGCGGGGATCATGATCTACGCCGGCTCCAGGACCAAGGCCTCCGGTGAGCAGAACACGATCCCGCCGTCCCAGGCGGCGCCCACGCTGTCGCCGCCGCCGGTCACGCAGGACTGGCCGCGCTGGGGCGTCACCCACACGCAGTACAGCGCCGACCAGGAGCCCAAACAGGTCAGGGACCGCGCGGCGGACATGCTCGGCCGTGAGCCGATGCTGCAGAACCAGCACATCATGGGCTTCGGCGCGGGCAACCCCGAGCCGAGCCCGGGCAAGTACGACTTCCGCGAGCTCGACCGGCGGATGAAGCTGATCTCCGACTCGCGGGGCATCCCCATCATCACGCTGTGCTGCGCGCCCGACTGGATGAAGGGCGGTACGGCGGGCCGTACCGACTGGGCGAAGAACGCGACCACCGCGCCCAGGCGCGAGCACTTCGACGACTACGCCAAGCTGGCCGCGACCGTCGCCAGGCGCTACCCCACCGTCAAGCACTTCATGGTCTGGAACGAGTTCAAGGGCTTCTGGAACCAGGCCACCAACACCTGGGACGCCGAGGCCTACACCGAGCTCTACAACAAGGTCTACGACGCGCTCAAGCAGGTGAGCGCGGACATCAAGGTCGGCGGCCCCTACGTGCCGATCGACCACCACGGGCCCGTGGCGGGCGGCTCGCCCGTCAGTGGCGAATGGGGCATGGCCGACCGGCGGGTGCTCGGCGCCATCGAGTACTGGATCCAGAACAAGAAGGGCGCCGACTTCATCGTCGTCGACGGCGCCACCATGACCAAGGACCAGCCGCCCACTCCTGACGAGTTCAGCGCGACGGCCAAGTTCTCGGCGATCACCGCATGGCTGCGGCAGCAGGCGCCCGACCTGCCCGTGTGGTGGGCCGAGTACTACATGGAGCCGCAGAACACCGGCTGGACCGAGGAGCGGACAGCCGCGGTGCAGGCCACGGCGATGATCGAGTTCGCCAAGAGCGGCGTGACCACCGCGCTCTACTGGAACCCCCACAAGAAGGACGCGCGGGAGTGCCACGGCTGCCTGTGGGTGCCAGGCCGCGGTGCGGAGATGCCGATGGCGGGGCTGCTCAGCGGGTTCGTCAAGTGGTTCCCCGCGGGGGTGAAGGTCGAGCAGCCGACGTCGAGCGACCCGAAGGTGCGCGCCCTCGCCCAGCCGGAGCAGATGGTGATGGTCAACACCACCAACGCCCGGCTGACGGCGACGGTGGACGGCAAGCAGTTCACCTTCGGGCCGTACGAGATCAAGTGGAGCCCGCGCGGCTCCACCTCCTAGATGGCCTTGAGGACTAGATGGCCTTGAGGAACCCTCCGTCGACGACGAACTCCGCGCCCGTCGTGCTGGCCGAGCGAGGCGAGGCCAGCAGCGCGATCACGTCGGCGACCTCCCTGGGCTCGACGAGCCTGCCCGTCAGCAGGTTCATCATCTGCGGCGCCACCGTGTCCATCACGCTGTCACGGTCGGAGCCCGTGGCGCCGGCGAGGATGTCGGCCGCACCGCCCTCCTCCGTCCACCACGCGGTCCTGACCGGGCCAGGAGCGACGGTGTTGACCCTGATGCCCTGCGGCGCGTACTCCTCCGACAGCGCCTTCGACACGTTCAGTAGGGCCGCCTTGGCCGCCTGGTAGTCGACGTTCATCGGGCCGGGCTGCCTGACGGCACCGGTGGTGACGTTGACGATCGAGCCGCCGCCGCGTGCCAGAAGGTGCGGGACGGCCGCCCGTACGGCACGCACGACCGCGAACAGGTTGAACTCGAACATCTCCCGCCAGTCGGCGTCCGACGGCGTCATGAAGGCGAAGCGGGGCAGCTTCACGCCGGGCGGAGGGCCACCGGCGTTGTTCACCAGGATGTCGAGCCCGCCGTAGACCTCCACGGCCCGCTCCACCGCGGCCGCGGGCCCCTCGGGGTCCATCAGGTCAAGGGCGGCGTGCGTCAGGTTCGCCCCCGCCAGCGCGTCGAGGTCGGGGTTGCTCTTGCGCGAGACGGCCACGACCTTCGCCCCCTCCTCCAGGAGGGCCTCGACGGTGGCGAGGCCGATGCCCTTGGAGGCCCCGGTGACGACGGCCACGCGGCCGGAGAGCTGCAGATCCATGAGTGTGCCTTTCAGCGAATGCGTTTGCACCCTCTGAAACACCGGCATCGTCAGGTCGGTTGCACCCGTTTCGAGGGAAACCTCCAGTAGGTGAGCGCGCGGAGGAGCCACTCGACGGGGCCGTAGCGGCGGCCGCGCAGCCACCAGTGGCTCAGGGCGGCCTGCAGGGCGAAGACGGCCACCGCGATGAGCACCTCGACGAGCGGACTGACCTTGTCGACGAGCGCCAGGCCGTACCCCGTGAAGATCAGCGAGCAGATCAGCGACTGCCCGAGATAGTTGGACAGCGCCATGCGGCCAGGAGCCGCGAGCAGCCGGCCCACGCCGGGCAGGTGTGGCAGCAGCCGCAGCAGGGTGGCGGCGTAGGCGGCGGCGAGCAGCGGTGCCGTGACGAGGTCGACGGCCTGGCCGAGCAGGCGCAGCACGTCCCCCGAGCCGCTCCAGGCCGAGTAGGAGTGGAAGGCCTGCCCGGCGATGCCCACGGTGAAGCCGAGCCACTGGAGCGTGCGCAGCGTCCGCGGGTTCGGCTCGCGCAGCGCGCCCCTCTTGCCGAGGGCGAGCCCGACCAGGCAGGCGGCCAGTACGGCCGGCCCCTGGAACAGCACCCGCAGCACGACGATCATCGACAGCTCGTGCAGGTGCTCGGAGATGATCTTCCCGGGCCCGTCGCGCAGCAGCACGTCGGCCCTGAGCGCCTCCGCGACCCCGCTCGCCCCGACGCCCGGCACGTGGAAGCCGAGCGCGGCCACGAGGGCGGCGAGCACGAAGCCGGCCGCGAGCAGCGAGGTCAGCGCGACGGCCAGGATCACGGCCTTCCTCGGCGTGATCCTGCGCAGCGCCAGGAGCACCAGACCGACCAACGCGTAGGTGACGAGGATGTCGCCGGGGAAGAGCAGCACGGCGTGCGCCAGCCCGAGCAGGAACAGCCCCGCCAACCGGCGCAGGAACATCGGCGAGAAGGCCGCGCCGCGCCTGGCGGCCGAGTCGAGCTGCAGGGTGAGGCTGTAGCCGAACAAGAAGGAGAACAGCAGGTAGAACTTGTTCTCCATGAACATGGTCACGAACCAGCGCACACCCCAGTCGAGCGCGCTGTCGAACCCTGGCTCGGGCAGCCCCGCCATCCGGTAGCCGGAGCCGAAAAAGGCGATGTTGACCACCAGAATGCCCAGCAGGGCGAAGCCGCGCAGGGCGTCGACGGAGGCGATCCGGTCCCCGGGGGTGCGAGCAGATGTCCACATCAAGTGGACATCATCTCGCAATCTCAGAGTTTGCTGTGACTTTTCTCGAGCTAGTGGAACATATTCAGGCCTATGTAGAGGAATCGGAAGACCACCACGGCGACGGCGATCGCGAACGCGGGCACCGCGGCCCACAGCAGCCGCCTGCGCGCCCGTGGGGCCCTGTCCGCGCCGCGCAGACGGATCACCTCGTAAGAGAGCAGCGCCGCCCACGTGAGTCCGAGGGCGAGCACCCCGACCAGGTCCCACGGCGAGGCGGGTTCGCCCGGCCCGCCGACCGCGTAGCGCGGTGGCGGAATCTCGGTGCCCTTGACGAACTTCTTCCAGGTGTAGAGCGCCGCGTTGTCGTTGGAGTAGACCTTCTTGATGTCCTTGGACCGGTCGAGCGCGGCCACGAACCTCGGATACCAGTCGGCAGGGAAGCCCTCGTTCAGCTGCAGGTACGCGGCCTGTCCGGTGGTGACGGCCAGGAAGGTGTTGCGTTCGCTGCTCTTGAGCTTCGCGACGACGTCCTTGATGTCGTCCGGGTTCTGGTGCACCAGCGCCTGCTGGGTGTAGTCGACCTTCTCGAAGTCCTTCTCGCCCCACGGCAGGATGGGCGTGACCTCGGGGCCGATCTTGGGCACCAGGTAGAGCACCCTGGCGCTCGGCTTGTCGTGCTCGTAGACGTAGCGCATCGCGGCCACCTCGCCCGAGGTGACCCGCTCGAACTTCTCGTTGCCGTAGCGGGCGATGAGGAAGGCCATCGAGAAGCCGAGTGCCACACACGCGGCCAGGACGATCGAGACGATCCTCGTGGTCCTCGGGTTGAACCTGACGTTGCGCTGGCGGAACGGCACCGTCTCGTCGGAGGCGTCCTCGCTGTCGGCAGGCAGGTTGGGGAAGAAGGCGTAGGCGGCCAGCAGGCAGGCGCCCGGCAGCATGAACATGTAGACCCGCAGGCCCATCTCGCCGCCGTAGCTCTGCAGGCCCATCGCCAGCACCGGCACGCACAGCAGGACGAGCGCCGCCCTGTCGAAGACGCCGCGCCGCAGCCGCCTGATCAGGCCCGCCACCGCCAGCAGCAGCACGGCCGCGCAGATGCCCAGCCGGGTCTTGAGCACCAGCGCGTGGACGGGATCGCTGCCCGCGATCCTGTCACCGGTGCCGCGCTGGAGGTTCTCCAGGAGCCTGCCGATGCCGCCGAAGATCGCGTCCATGTGGCCGGCCCAGAACCCGACCGTCTGGTAGCTGATCCACGCCAGCACCACCAGGCCGAAGAAGAACGGCAGCGCCCACGTCAGCGAGGTGCGCTTGACCAGCAGGAAGGCGGTCAGCACGCCCAGCATCATGAACGGGGTGATCTGGTGGGACGCCGTCGCGGCGAAGAACAGCGCGATCAGCATCATCAGCATCAGGAGCTTGTCGGCCCTGTAGGTGCCCGTGAAGGCCAGCTCGCCAGGCAGCATCGCGTCGAGCTTGGCCAGCAGCCTGCGGACGCGCCCCTTGGCGGGCAGCGGCTTGCTCCGCGTCTCGACCTTGCCGAACCAGCGCAGCAGGATCGCCACGAAGGCCAGGTAGAGGGCGAAGGTGAAGCCTTGCGGCGAGAAGTAGTCCTGCCCGATCCACTGCACCAGGACGAACAGCAGCGCCGCGAACCACCTGGCTCGCGTGGTCGCCACCACCTGGCGCAGGATCAGCACGAAGGGCAGGAGATAGAGCAGGTTCGACAGCAGCGGCGTCCAGTTGAGGATCGTCGTGAAGTCGGTGATGCCCGCCGCCTTGCCGACGAACGCGAAGAGCGCGAAGAAGCCGGGCCAGGCCATGCGCGCGTCAAGGCCGATGGCGGACTCGCCGGTTCTGGCGATGAAGTCGACCAGACCCGCGTGCACGTACGCGGTGGGGAAACGCGGCGCGTCGGCCACGATCGCCCCCGCTCCGTGCAGGGCGAACGTGATCGCGGCGATCTGGAACAGCAGCAGGAACTTGCGGTCCGTGCTCTGGGTGACCGTCACGAAGAACGAGACGATCATGAGGATGATCGCGAAGAACGCGCTGAGCGGCATCGCGGAGATCAGTCCGAGCCCGCCGATGTCAGCGGGGTCGACCCCGCGCAGCGGCCCCGGCGAGACGCGCAACGCCAGGACGTACATGACCAGGCCCTCGAGGACCAGTAGCACCGGCAGCCAGCGCGGCGCGCCCTGCACCAGCGCCGTCAGCCGCGCCCCCCACCCGTGGGCGGGGGCGGCGGTCTTCCTCCCGGATACGGCGGGCACCTTCGTGGGCGCCGCCTCGGGCGCCGTCGTGGGCGCCTCGGAAACCTGGGAAGCCTCGGGAGCCTCGGGAGCGTGGCCCACGTGGACGGAGGCGGGGACGCGCTTGGCGACGGTCGTGTCGTCGGCCTGCTCCTCGTGCTCCTCCTCGCCCTGCTCGTCGACCTGCTCTTCGACCTGCTCTTCGGCTCGGGGCCGCGGGGGCAGGCGCACGGCCTGCGTGATCTCCGTGACGTCCTCCGCCTCCCGCCCGGGGGGCCGGATGACGGGGTTGGTCTCGTCGCTGTCGACCTCCGCCCCCTGCGGGAACGCAGTCACCTGCGTGACCTCGTCGTCCTGCGCCGCCTGAACGTCCTCCGGCACGCGAGGGCCCGCGGTCTCCTGCGTGGCCTCGTCGTCCTCGACGGTCTCGGGGTCGTCCAGCGCTGCCTGAGCGTCCTCCGGCACACGCGGGGCCGCAGTCTCCTGCGTGAGCTCGTCGTCTTCGGCGTCGTCCTGCGTTGTCTGGGCGCTCTCCGGCGCGCGAGGGGCCGTGGTCTCCTGCGTGGCCTCGTCCTGCTCGGCGACCTGTGGGCCTTCATCCGCCCGCGGGGAGCGGGTCTCCGCGGCGACATCGGTCTTCGGGGAGTCGGTGCCAGGGGCGGGGTCGGTCTCGGTGGCCGGGTCCTCCCTCGGGGCCGCTTCTTCCGGCTGCCGTGCGTCCACCTGCGGGGCGGCGGGGTCGTCCTTGGGCACCGTGATCCGCGGGATGACGCCGGTGGCGTCAGGATCGAACTCCGGCTCCTCGGGCACGTCGCTCCCCTCCACCTCCGCGGCCTCGGAAGCCGCGGACGTGCCGGTCGTCTCCGTCGTCATCGCATCGCCCGCCGGTTGCCTCACGTTGACCATCATGCGGCCTCGGGCGACCTTTGGGTGACACGTGGCTGCCCGGTATCGCCATGTCTGAGAATTTTACGGAGACTTCTGAAGATCAACAACGCTACCAAAATCTCACTGAAAAGCAGACCGTATCCGACCGCGTTCACATCCAAGAAGGGGAAGAGGGTCATGATCGAAGTCAGCACCAGCACCGCGAGCCCGATCTGCACCAACGCCAGCTTGCGCGCCTGGCCAAGAGCTCGCAGGGAACTCAGGTAGACCTCGATGAGCACCCTCGGCAGGACCGCCAGCGCCATCAGGCGAAGCAGCGTCGTCCCCTCCACAGCGAATTCGGAGCCGAAGACGGTCAGGATGAGTGGAGCGGCGAGCAGCGCCACCCCGATGATCGGAATGATGATCGTCAGCGCGCGCTTCAGCGCCCTCCTGGCGTTGGACGCCAGCATGGAGCGGTCGAACGAGCCCTCCACCGTCAGCGAGACCGCCATGTTCATCGCCAGGAGCTCGATCATGCAGCCCAGCGTGTGCGCCATGGAGAAGCGCCCGAAGGTCGCCTCGCCCACCCTCGCCGCGACCAGCACGGGCACCAGGTAGACGATCGCCAGCATCGACAGCGTGCCGGGGAAGTCGCCCGCCAGGAACCTGCCCATCTCGCGCAGCCTGGGCGGCCGGGCGGTCTCCGCGGTCGCGCGGATGTGCCTGGGCACCTGGATGCCGAAGATCAGAAAGTTGACGGGGATCAGCGCGATCGCCGTCGGGATCATCCAGGAGACGAAGATGCCGCCGGAGGGCAGCCGGCTCGCAAGGACCGCCAGTAGGCCCATCTTGACCAGGCCGAACACCAGATTGTTCACCGGCACCCATGTGGCCTTGCGCAGCCCGGTGAGCGCCACGTCCTGCAGGGTGAACACCGACCACACCAGGACCGAGCCGAGGAAGAACAGGCTCATGGCGGGAGTGCCGAGCACCGCGTAGATGTCGCCCCACACGGGCAGCGTCAGGAGGAAGCCCACGGCCGCGGCGCCGCCCGTGGCGGCCGCCATGCCGTACCCACGGAGGATGACACTGCCGGTCCTGCGGCCGGAGATCGGGATGTAGCGGGCCAGCGCGCCTACGAAGCCGAGCGCGGTCAGCGAGGCGAACAGCCGCATCGCGGTGATGAGCGCCTGCCCCCTGCCGAACTCCTCGGGAGTGTAGAAGTGGGTCGCCAGCAGCCAGTAACCCATGCCGAGCGTGGCGGTGATCGCCGTGTTGGCCATGAGGGCGTAGCCGTTGCGGAAGAGCGGATTGCGCAGGTCCCGCAGCAGCTTCTGCAGGACCGATCGGTCAGACATTCCCGCGTACCCGCTGCAGTCCGTACCTCGTTCTCCTGACGACGGCGTAGCCCTTGGTGAGCACCCGCTCCCGCAGGTAGATCAGTGGGATTCCGTTGCCCTCGACGGCGCGCCTGAACATGCTCATCGAGGTGTGCTGGCCCACGGTGAGCCGTGGGATGGCCAGCAGGTCGTGCCGGTCGGCGGCGAGCGTGTTGTTCACCGCGCAGGCCGCCCAGTAGCCCGCTCTGCGCACCTCGCGGCGCACCCTGGCGCTGGAGTAACCGTAGGGGTAGGCCATCGTGGCGACAGGTGCGCCGATCCTGTCTTCAAGGAGTCCCTTGTTCTTGCGCAGTTCCTGGCGCAGCTCGGCGTCGGGCAGTTGGTCGAGTTGGGGGTGGCTGTGACTGTGTCCGCCGATCTCGATGCCGGTCTGCGCGATCTCTCGCGCCTGGCCCCAGCTGAGCATGTCGTCCAGCGGGTTGCCCGCGGCGTCCTTACCGGCGTCGGCGACCCATCCGCTGGTCAGGAAGACCGTGGCGGGGAAGTCGTACCGCTCCAGGATAGGCAGCGCGTTGGTGTGGAAGTCGGCGTAGCCGTCGTCGAAGGTCAGCACGATCGGCTTGTCGGGCAGCGACCTGCCGTTGTTCTTGTGCACGGCGGCGACCAGGTCGGCCACTGTCAGAGGGGTGAAGCCCCGCGTGGACAGGAAGTCGAGCTGCTCGGCGAAGTCGCCGGTCCGCACGGCGTGCGGCCTGGTGTCCTGGTTGGGCCGCTCGGTGATCGAGTGGTACATCAGAATCGGCACTCTGATCATTTGCGCACCACTTTCAGCCGGGCGGAACCGACCACGTAACCCCAGGTCGTCCACGCGAGCCCGATCACGATCGCGAAGGCCCTGCCGATCCCCGACACGTCGCCGCGCACCGCCTCTCCGAGGCCGCGCAGCGCGCCGAGCGGAAGCGCCTTCAGGGCGTGCGCCCGCTCGCTCTTCAGCCCGTCCTGGGTGCCCACGCTCTGCGTGACCAGGGCCTTGGACAGGCCCTCGGCGTAGCAGCGGGAGCGGAAGTAGGCGAAGGTGGCGCGCTGGGCCGGCACCTTGTGGCCGATCACCGCGTCGGGCTCGAACAGCATGACCGAGCCCGGCTTGCGCTGGGACAGCCTGATGCAGAACTCGGTCTCCTCGCAGCCGAGCGGCCGGCTCTTGCGGCCCTGCACGCTGCGTCCGATGCCGCTGTGGAAGCCGCCGACCTCGCCGACGGCCTCGCGTCTGAACGCGGCGTTGCCGCCCATGACGTTGCGGATCGGCGACCGTACGGCAGGCATGCCCCGGTAGCTGCACCCCACGGTCCAGTCGAACTCGTAGGGGAACCAGCCGGGGCGACCGCCCGTCTTCCAGAGCGGGTCCGTCCTGCCTCCCACGCCGACCACCGCGGGGTCCTGGAAGCCCTCCTCCAAAGCCTCCAACCATCCCGCGTCGGCCACGGCGTCGTCGTCGAGGTAGGCGACGATGTCACCGGTCGCCACGTCGGCCCCGGTGTTCTTGCCGCCGGACAGCCCCTTGTCGTGGACGTTCTCGACCACGCGTATCGTGGTCGCGCCCGCTTCGCCGCTCGTCGGCTCCTCCGTCGCTCTCTCCCTGCGAGCTCCTGCGCTCACGGCGCGCGCATAGGCGTCTTTCAGCCTGAGCAGCAGATCCGGGTTGTAATCGACGACCAGGATCAGCTCGTGCGCTGGGCGCCGCTGGCGCTCGACGGATTCGACCGCTTCCCTGATGTCCTCCCAGCGATCTTCGGTGTAGACGCAGATGACGACCGAACTCTTCATACCGAACCTTTACGCGACGCCCCGGTCAGCCGCCGGTCGGGCGGTGGGCTCGGGCACGGGCTGCGAGGGACGGCGGCGCCGCTCGCGCAGGATGGTCTTGAGCACCCTGATGCCGTCACGCACGGCGTGCAGGTTGCTCTCGCCGTGGATGCGGCAGCGCTCGTGGCTGGGCACCTCGTGCACCCGCAGGCCGGCCTTGGCGGCCCGCACGTTCATCAGGGTCTCCACCTCGAAGCCGTCACAGTCGAGGTTGAGGACGGGCAGGTGCCGAGCCCAGAAGGCGTTGTAGCCGTAGCAGAGGTCGGTGTACTTGGTCCGGTAGAAGACGTTGACCAGTGAGGTCAGCACCTTGTTGCCGAAGTAGCGGCTGAAGGTGAGGTCGTCGCTGCCGCCGCCGGAGATGTAGCGCGAGCCCTTGACGAAGTCGGCGCCGGTGACGAGCGCGCCCACGAAGGAGATGATCTCGTGGCCGTCGGTGGAGCCGTCCGCGTCGATCATGACGATGATGTCGCTGGTGCAGGCGGCGAATCCGGCTGCCAGCGCGTCGCCCTTGCCCTTGCCGGTCTGGGTGACGATCTTGACGTTGGGCCTGAGCCTGCGGGCCACGGCCACCGTGTCGTCGACCGAGTTGCCGTCGACGAGGACGATCTCGTCGATCCACTGCGGGATGGTGGCGAAGACGTGCGGCAGGTTCTCCGCCTCGTTCATCGCGGGCACCACCACGCTGACGGTCGGAGAAATGGCCAGGTGAGGCGTGAGGGGCGTGAACCGTTCGATCGGTGGCATCGATCTCAGGGACGTGCCCTGAATCTTGTGGCCGTTCGCCTTGATGATCTCGGGACTCATGGTGCGCTAAATCCTTCCGGGACCTGTCGCTGCCGCCGTACGGACCCGGGGCCATTCGCGATCCCATGGATCATCGGGAATGGCAGAAGTGACGAACGGTGCATGAAGGGTCCAGTGGGTGAGGGTGCCAATGGAGGTGCTGGTGCTGGTGTTGCCAATGGTGCTGGTGGTGCTGGTGCTCGTGCTGGTGGTGCCGTGGTGCGAGGGTTGGGGGCGCTTAACGCGCTCCCGTGGGTTCCTTGACGACTGACTCCGATGACGAATCGGACTGCAGAGTCGTGCGCACCCGCCCGAATCCCTTCAATACGCGATCGGCCACCTTATAAAGAGACGGCCGATCAAGCACGATTGTTCGTGCTTTGTTGACAGGAGTCCTGCCGATCCAATGGACGGCCGCGGTGGCGGAAGGCCTGGACACGCGTCCTTCGGACACGTAGAGGACCCCGCTCTTGAGCCAGTCCTTGTACTCCTTGCCGCCCTTGCCCATGTCCACGGCGAGGACGCCGGCCCTCGCCGCGTGCTCGGCCATCTGCAAGTGGTGCACGATGCCGGGGGAGTAGCGCGCGAACTCGGTGTCGTAGGCGGGGAACCAGCCGACCAGAGTGGTCGCCGTGCGCAGTCCGAAATGGCCTGCCACCGGAGTGTCACCGGCATAGAGCATGGTGAGCACACCCGAGAAGTCGGCGGACCGTTCGGCGTGCATCAGATCGATGAGCTCCACGATCCACGGCTGGGCGAACCTGTCCACTCTGCCGGTCCTGCGGTACTGGTCGGACTTCCAGTTCAGAAGCACGCGCAGTACCTCGGGGTCGGCCGAGGCGTACTCGAAACGCAGCTCGCCCTGCTCCCTGCCGAGCTTGCGCTCCTTGTAGCGCACGGTCTTCAGGTTCTTGGGCGAGTTGGTCTTGACCTGCTCGATCCAGGCGTCGAACCCCTCGGTGAAGTCCATGATCGGGGCGGGTCTGACGTCGGTCTCGAACGGCGCGAACGTCGCCTGACCCGCCACCATGTGGTCGAAGTCGAAGACGCTCAGCTTGGCGGCCCTGAGGAGGGCCTTCGTGTCGATCTTCAGCTCTGGGGCCGAGATCAGGCCATGACACGTGGTCAGAAAGCCGCCGAGCGGCTTGCCGATGCCGAAGCTGTGCCGTTCGTAGGGGAAGAACCCTGCGATCGAGTCGCCGTCGTGGACGACGGCCACTCTCACATAGTCGCGCAGGCGATCCATGGCGAGCGCGAACTCGACCGACAGGAAGGGGTTGTCCAGGGAGGCATCCGCCTTCTGCAACTCCCGCCATCGAACCCGTTCGGGCTCCGCGAGCTCGCCCGGGCGAACGATGGAGATTTTCACCGTGACCCCGCCCCCTGTCCGCTTTGCATGTTCTTCCCCCGATACAACACGCGTAGTACATACATGAACCCAGCGAGGACGGCGACCGTCGCGACGCCGGCCCGTGGGGACCATGCGTCGAACAGAAGCATGGCTTGGGCAAGGAGAACGTTAAGAACGAGACTTGCCGCAGCTCCTACTGATAGTGCGGCAAGTGGGTCACGATCACGCAACAGTCCGACTACTGCCGCACCAGGAACCACCAAAAGGAACAGAGAGATCAGAAGCGGACGCAGTGGCGTCTGGATATCGGCGAGCGCGATCACCGCCCCCGCGATGCACGCGGCCGCCAGCACCCATGTGAGCGCCCTCCACTTGCTGATCATCTCCCCACTCCTGGCTGCTAGCTGGCGAAGACACGATTGATCGCATTATTCATGGGATCAACCTTGCCTTGGGGTCGTCAATGCCGACGTCTGACGGCAGCTCCAGGTTTACCGAAGATGTCGAGATTCCAATGTGTAGTTCAACACATTGTCAAGAGCGTCAAACACTGCGTGGCCCCCTAGGGCATCTAGCTTGCCCTATCGTGGGAGATCATCGCCGCTCAAAGTCTGGTTTGTGGGTCTTTGTCCCCAAAATGAGGTCTTAATCACCTTGCGGGTCATGCGACGATGTGCTGCTCGCCACACCTGGGTCAGGTGTTTCCGTGGGGGCTGAAGAGGTGGGAGGTTCCTCCGTCGGCTCGGGCTCGTTGCCCTCCTGCCCGCTCCACGAAACCGCGCAGGAGCCCCCGCCTCCGTTGGACCTGATGGTGACTCGCCCCGTGCCGCCGGAGCCCGGATCGTTGACCGTCACCCAGACGGACGCCGCCTGACCTGCCTTGATCGAACCCCCGGAGGGGAACACGTCGAGCCCGTCCGAGGCGCCGGCGCTCCACGTGACGGTGGTGTTGCGGGCGGCCAGCCGTACCGTGCCCGCTCCCTCGACGGTTCCCGGGCAGGTGACGGAGAGCCTGGCGCCCGGCGCGGGAGGTTGGGTGCGGGTGGCGGTCGGCCTCGGGCGCCTGGTCGACGGCAGCGAGGCGGGGGTCGGCACCGGCCTGGCCGCGGGCCGCGACTGCGGCACCTGCCCGTCCGTACGGCCGGCCGAAGGGGTCGGCTCTCCCGCCTCCTCGCCTTCGCTCTGCGGCTCGGGCTCCAGTGACGGCTCCAGCGAGGGATCCGCCGAAGGATCGACCATCGCGGGCACGGCTTCGGACACCGAAGGCGAGGCGGAGGGGACCAGGTGCAACGCGGTGGGCTCGGCCTGGCCGTTCATCACGACCATCGCCCCCGTCGCGGCCAGCACGCAGGCCCCGACGGTGAAGACCGGCGCCAGGCGGCGCGGTCTGCGGCGGGAGCGGCGCTCCATCGTCACGGGGAAGCCCGTCCTGTCGAAGCTGTCGCCGCGCTCGGTGATCAACGTGCGGGTCTGGTCGCGCTCGGGGCTGGTGCAGGTGTCGATCACCCGGCGGCGCAGCGAGATCGGCGGGAAGGCGACGGGCACCATGTCGAGGAGCCTGCCCGCGGAGACGTGCCGGTGCCTGCCCTCGGTGCAGACCTCGCAGCCGCCGATGTGCCCGGACAGGCGGCGGCGCAGGATCGGGGTGAGCGGCCCCTCCCACGAGTCGACCATCGCCGACAGATCGGGGCAGTGCGCGCGTCCCGTCCTGGCGAGCACCACGGCCGCGGCGGCGTTCTCCAGGTGGTCGCGAGCCCTGCCAAGCCTGGTCGCGGCCTGCCTGGAGGTCAGCCCGAGCACCGCGCCCACCTCGGAAGGGGTCAGCCCGTGCCTGAGCGAGAGTTCGAGCACCTCGCGCTCGCCCTTGCTCAGCTCGCCGAGCGCCTCGTGCACCAGCTCGGCCAGCTCGGGGTCCTCGGGGTCGTCGAGGACGGGGGGAGGGGCGCCGGGCGTCTTGGGGGTCTTGGCGGCGCTCTGGAAGCGGGCGAGCGCGTACAGCCAGGCCCGCAACCTGCTGCTCTCCCTCAGCTGGTCGGTACGGCCCTGCGCGGTCACCAGCGCGTCGTGCACGGCGTCGGCGGCGGCGTCGCGGTCACCGGTCAGCGAGCAGGCGTAGTCGTGGAGTCGTTCGGCGTAGGCGTCGTAGAGACGGGCGGGGGCGTCGGGGTCGGCACGGCGCAGCGCCTCCACCAGCTGGTGATCGTCGGCGCGGTCGACAGTAGGCCATCCGGGCACGGATCTTCCTCCCCGCGGGCGAGCTCGTTCTCACAGCCCCACGCGGGTAGGACGCCCCCTCTCGGAGGAGGGTTGCCTTGGCATAACGACCGGGTATGGACGCCTTTGTCAGCGGCAGTCGGGCGCGCACAGGCGCCGCTTCATGCCCTGCACGAAGAACTTGCGGACATCGAGGATGTTCTCCGCGATGTAGGCCTCACCGCCGCTGGCCTCGGCCAGGGCGTCCATCTGCTTCCTACCCTTGGGCGCGTCGGGCCCGAACGCGATGATCAGCAGGTTGACCGGCCGCTTGGCGTCGTACTCCTTCTTCAGGAACTCCAGCATCTGCGCGTTGGTGACCTTGCCGGTCGGGTCGTCGTTGCCCGCGCCGTCGGTCAGGATCAGGATCGTGTTGATCTTGTCGCGCTCGTAGCTGGCCTTCATCTCCTTGTAGGCGGCCATCAGCGTGTCGTTGAGCCCCGTGTCACCGGTGGCCTTGGCCTGCACGGTGGCCAGCTGCTGGCCGAGGATCTGCTTGCGGGGCACGCCGTTGACCATCTCGCTCAGCGGGCCGACCGAGACCAGCTCCTTGTAGTCCTTCTCGCCGTCGAGCAGCGTGGAGAAGCTCCAGACGCCGATCTCGCTGTCGGCGGGGAACAGGCTCAGACCCTCACCGGCGATCTTGGTGATGGCCTGCATGCGGGTCATGCCCGCACCGGGGACGGGCAGCGCCATGGTGCCCGAGACGTCCAGCAGCGCCAGCAGCCTGGTGCCCAGGTTGAGGCGCGACCAGGTCTGCCGCATGCTCGCCACGTTCCTGGTGTCGGGCGAGGGCAGCGCCTGGGGGGCGGCCTGCTCGAAGCCCTTGTCCTTGGCGAGGGCGCCGCCGCCTACGCCGTCGGGGGTGCGGAAGCCGTACTCGCGCAGCGTCGTCTTGGCGGGGTCGGTGGCGAGTTGCTGCGTGAACGCGGCGGCGGCCTTCTGCGTGGCGGCGTCCTTGGCGGTGACGACGATCGGATAGTCCAGGCTCAGCGTGCCGTCCTCCGGGTAGAGCGGCACGACGGGCGAGGCGGACTTCTTGGCGTTGTGCGCCCAGACGCTCTGCTCGGAGGCGACACCGATGGGCACCTTGCTGCCCGACTTGACGGTCAGGCTGGCCAGCAGCGCGCTCGGGTCGGTGGCGATCTGCTCGGAGAGCTTCTTCAGCGCGCCGACGAGCTGCTCGTCGCCCAGGCCCGCCTCCTTGGCCGCGCCGGCGGCGGCGACCAGCGCGCCCAGTCCCGCGGAGTTCTTGGCCGGGTCGAGCGCCAGGACGCGGATGTTCTTGCCAGGGCCGTCGGCGTTGGCCACGTTCGCCACGCTGATCAGGTTCTGCCAGCTCGGTTTCAGGCTCTTGGCCAGGCTCGCGGCGGCGCTCTTGGCGGCGACCAGGACGATGGGCGAGGTGGCGGCCGACCCGGTGGGCGCGGGCAGCGTGACCCCCGACTCGGCCTCGCGCAGCATGCCGACCACCAGGCTCGAGTCGGCGATCCACATGTCGGCGTCGAGCTTGCCGTTGGCGAAGCTGTTGGCCGACTTGGCCGCCGACTCCTTGGCGACGGTCACGGTGACGCAGTGGCCGTCCACGGCCTTGCCCGTCTTGTTGAACGATCCTGCGATCTTGTTCAGCGCGGGCGAGATGTCAGGAGTGGCCACGACGCGCAGCGCGAGAGGGTCGCCCGTGCAGCCCCGTTCCCTGTTGAAGATGACGAAGGCGGCGACACCCAGGAGGACGGCGAGGGCGACCGCCCCCGCCAGGGGAACCAGCACCCTGCCGCGCCCTCTGCTGGGGCGTCGGCGGGGGGCGCGATAGCCGTCATCGAGTTCGTCTGTACGGTGTCGCCCCACGTTGCCCTCTTTGGTGTCGATAGATTCGGGTCACCATACCGGGAGAAACTCCGCGGTGCTGACGGAACGATACTCGGTGCGCTTGGTGTGGCAAAACCACTGATTTGGTGCACTGATTACCGAGAGTGCCTGTCAATGGCAGCAGTCGTGACCACGCCACGCATGGGTTCCCTCGCGCACGGCTACCACCGCGAGCCCCGTCGCCACCGCGGGATCGACCCACCACCAGCCGAGCGTGTTGAGCCACAGCCCGGCCAGGACGCCGCCCGCCACCGCCGCGCACATGAGGTTCTGGGCGCCCTCCCCGCGTGTGGCCGCCGAGCCGAGCCGCGCCCCGAGCCGCCGCTTGGCCAGGCCGAGCGCCGGCATGCTCACCAGGCTCACCGACGTCACGACGATGCCCAGCACGGTCGGGGCCGAGCGGTAGCCCTCGTCGAGGTCGTGCAGCACGTGGACGACCAGATAGGGAGCCAGCAGCCAGAAGCTCACCGCCACCGCGCGCCTGGCCCGCTCCTCCGCGTGGGGCGAGAGCGTGCGCGCGCCGGTGAAGCGCCACACCACGATCAGGCTCCCCAGTGCTTCGACGAGGGAGGACAGCCCCCACCCGATCAGCGCGACCGAGTGCGCCTCCAGCCCGGCCGCCAGGCCGAGCGTGCTCTCCAGGCCGAGCCATACAAGCGTGGCGATCGACAGGGCCCGTGCCCTCGACGCGTCGCGGAGCCAGGCGGCCGACACGACCGGATACGAGTGACTCCGCTGGTCAGGAACCATGACCTCGATCACACCCCTCGGGGCCGACAACAGCGTTCCGTACCCTATCGATCACTCTCGGTTATTGTGGGGTTTCTGTGCAAAGCTCGGTCAAACATCACCGGGGGAGAGTCCGTGCCGTTCACGCCGAGCCATGTCGCCGCAGTCGTCCCGATGTTCCGGGTGCGCTGGCTTGATCCGTGGGCCCTCGCGCTCGGCGCGATGGTGCTCGACCTGCCGATCTTCCTGCCGTTCCTGCCCGACTACATGCTGTGGCACTCCGCGGCGTGGGTGGTGACGATCAACCCGCTCGTGGTGTGCGTGCTGATCGCCGCCTTCGCGGGGATCTTCAGGCTGCCGCTCGTCGCGCTGCTGCCGGCGGGGCTCGTGGGACGGGCCGCCTCGCTGCGTCCCTCTCCCCGGATCGTGCCCCTTCTCGCGGGCGCGATGGCCGGTTCCGCCACCCACGTGTTCTGGGACTCCTTCACCCACTCCTACAGTTCGCAGGTGTGGGGATGGACCTGGCTCGACCACGAGGTCCTCGGTGTGATCCCGGTCTTCAGGCTGCTGCAGTACCTCTCCTCGGTGGCGGGCCTGGCGTTCGTGGCGTGGTGGGCATGGCGCGGCCTGTCCCGGATGGCCGACGTGGCCGCCCCCGAGGAACTGCTGCTGCGTGACCAGGTACGGCGAGCGGTGCTGTGGGCGAGTGTGGCGGGCGCCGCGGCGGGCGCGGCCTGCTGGCCCCTGCTGAACCCGCCGGGACCGAGCCTCGCCGCGCTGGTCACCAGGCTCGGCGCAGGAACGGTCGTCGGGTTGTGCGTCGTGCTCACCGTCTATGCCGCGATCTGGCAGTTCAGGCGGCTCAGGCGGCTCATGGCAGGATTCGACGGTGCCTGAGTACGTATCCGAAGCCCACGACCCCCGCCTGTCCGACTTCACCGGCCTGCGCGACGTGGAGCTGCGCAAGAGCATGGAGGCCGAGCAGGGCCTGTTCGTCGCCGAAGGCGAGAAGGTGATCAGGAGGGCGATCGCCGCGGGGTATCCCGTGCGCGCGGTCCTCACCACCGAGCGCTGGCTGGAGTCGCTTGCCGACGTGCTCGGCGACGCCACCGTCTACGTGGTCTCCGAGGAGGTCATGCACGGCGTCGCCGGATTCCCCGTGCACAGGGGGGCGCTGGCCTCGATGGAACGACTGCCGGTGCCGCCGGTGACCGAGGCGCTCGAGGGCACCTCTGCCGAGGGACCCGAACGACGCCCTCGCCGCATCCTGGTCCTGGAGGACTTGGTCGACCACGGGAACGTCGGCGCGATCTTCCGGTGCGCCGCCGCTCTCGGGGTCGACGCGATCGTCCTCTCTCCCCGTTGCGCCGACCCGCTCTACAGGAGAGCGGTCAAGGTGTCCATGGGCGCGGTCTTCGCGATCCCCTACGCCCGCATGGACAACTGGTACGACGGGCTGGAGCGGATCCGCGCGGCGGGGTTCCGGACGCTGGCGCTGACCCCGGACCAGAGCGCCACGCCCATGGACACTGTCGAGATGGGTGATCGGGTGGCGTTGCTGCTCGGGTCGGAAGGGGACGGGCTGTCCTCGCGCTGGTTGCGGGAGGCCGACGAGCAGGTGTGCATCCCGATGAGCCCCACGGCGATGGCCTCCGGCGTGGACTCGCTCAACGTGGTGGCCGCCGCCGCGATCGCCTGCCACGGCTTGATGCGGAGCGGCCCCCGGCCGTAGCGAGGTTCACCCCCGGCCTACCCGAGGTTCGAGCACGGATCCAGGCCGGTCAGGCCGGAGCTGGCGGCCCACACGCGCGCCGCGAGTTCGGTGTCGGCCAGGTCGCCTCGGATGGGTTCGAGGATGGGCAGGCCGCGGATCCCGAACACCCGGGGTCCCCATAGCTGGCCGCCGCGAACGGACGGGTCGAGGACGGCCCGGACGGCGGGCCAGGCGGCGGCCTCCTTGCTCTGGAGGAGGAGCCCGGCGGGCAGGCCGCGCAGCCGCTCGCCGGTGGTGCGGAGATGGACCGGCGGGCGTGCGGGGGTGAGGGAGTCGAGTGCGCCGCCGGGGTGGGTGACCACGCTCAGCGTCGTGCTGCCGACGGCGCGCAGGCGGCGGTCGAGTTCGAGGCCGAAGAGCATCTGAGCGAGTTTCGATCGCGCGTACGTGCGCTTCGGCCGGTAGTCGCGCGTGCTCTGGAGATCGTCGAGGTCCAGGCTCTCGGACTTGGCCGTGAAGCTGCCGGTGGTGACGACGCGGCTCACGGGTGTGGCCGTCAGCAGGGGTGCCAGCCACCACGTCAGCGCGAAGTGTCCGAGGTGGTTGGTGGCGAACATCAGCTCGTTGCCGTCCTCGGTGACGCGTCGTGGCGGCTGGTCGAGCAGCACTCCTGCGTTGTAGACGACCGCGTCCAGTCTTTCCAGCTTCAGCGCGTCAGCGGAGCCCTTCAGGGAGGAGAGGTCGGCGAGGTCGAGGCGGATGTGACGGACGTGGGCGCCGGGGACGTGGGCGCGGATCGCGACCCGCGCGGCTTCGGCCTTGGCGGTGTCACGGCTGCCGAGGATGACGGTGGCGCCCGTGCCGGCGAGTTGTTCGGCGACGAAGTAGCCGATGCCCGCGTTGCCGCCGGTGACGAGGAAGTTCTTGCCCTCGGCGCGGGGCAGGCGTTTCACGTCCCAGGTGTCCGGGCTGTGGAGGGAGGACATGGCGGTCCTTACGTGGATGGTCGGTCGTGGCTGCGTCAGTGCTGGAGTTCTTCCGGTGCTCGTCTGGGCATCAGGATCACGGCCGGGACGGTGATGGCGGTGAGGCCCACGACGACGATGAGGCTGGTCGTCATGGCGTGGCCGAGGCCGGAGGCGGCTGAGTGGAAGAAGACCGAGGTGACGGCGGCCGAGCCGATGCCGGCCGCGAGTTGCTGGATCGCCGACAGGGAGCCGCTGGCGCTGCCGGCCTCGTCGGGATTGATGTCGCCGAGAGCCACGTCGAAGATCGTGCCGTAGCAGGCGCCCATCCCCAGTCCGGTGAGGAAGACGGCCGGGGCGAGGGCCCACAGGCTCAGATCCGTGCCCGAGCCGGTGACCAGGACGAGCAGCCAGCCGCAGCTGATCAGGATGATGGCCAGGCCGAGGAAGACGAGGGTGCGGCCCATCTTCTTGATCAGCGCCATGCACGCTCCGGCGGCCACGATGATGCCCACGGTCATCGGCAGCAGACCCAGGGAGGCCTCCCGCGCCGAGGCGTGCAGCCCTTGCTGCATGAACAGCGAGAGGACGTAGACCAGGCCGGTGGTGGCGGCGAAGACGATCAGCCCGACGAGCAGGCCGGAGCTGAAGCCGCGGTTGCGCAGCAGGGACGGCTTGAGCAGCGGGTCGGCGGCCGTGGCCTGACGGCGGGCGAAGGCCGCCAGGAACACCAGGCCGACGACGATCGAGAGGATCGGGATGGCGGTCCAGCCGTTGCCCGCCCCCTCGACCAGCCCCAGGAGCAGGCCGAACATGGTGGCGGCGAGCAGCCCTGAGCCCACCCCGTCCACGCCGATGGACGCGTCACCGTCGTCGTGCGGCAGCAGCCGGACGGCCAGGACCAGGCCGAGGCCGCCGAGCACCACGTTGACCAGGAAGATCGGGCGCCACGACAGCCCGGCGATGTCGGCGTCGATGACGAACCCGGCCAGGATCGGACCGCCGACCGAGGCGATGCCGAGGAGGGGGCCGAACATTCCGAAGGCCTTGGTGAGCATGTCACGCGAGAACGTCTTGGTCATGATCGCCATGCCTTGCGGGATCAGGAGCGCGCCGAACGCGCCCTGCGCGGCGCGGGCCAGGACCAGCAGAGCGGGGCTGGGCGCGAGTCCCGCGACCGCCGAGGCGATCGTGAAGCCGCTCATGCCGATGAGGAACAGCCTGCGCTGGCCGTACTTGTCTCCCAGCCGCCCGCCGACCACGAGCAGGACGCCCATCGCGAGCATGTAGACCGACCCGAGCCACTTGATCAGGGCCTCGCCGCCGTGCAGTTCGGCGGTGATGGTGGGTGCGGCGATGTTGGTGACCGCGGCGTCGATCATGTCGAGGGCGTCGGCGAGCAGGACCAAACCCAAGATCGCCCACATGAGCCGGGTGGACGCGGTGACCGGCGGGCCGACCTTCGCGGGGACTGTCATGGGACCTCTCCATCAAGAAACTGAAATGACTCTGGAACTATAGCCACTATAGATTCAGATGCGTTCCGGATCCGGATACGATGGAGGCATGGCGACGACGATGGGGCGCCGCGAGCGCAAGAAGGCACAGACCCGCCAGGCGTTGTCGGACGCCGCGCTGCGGCTGTTCTCCGAGCACGGGTACGACGGCGTCACAGTCGCTCAGATCGCCGACGAGGCGGACGTCTCCATCGCCACGCTGTTCGCGCACGTGCCGGACGGCAAGGAAGCGCTGATCTTCGACGACGGCGCCGAACGACGTGTCTGGCTGGTCGCCGCGGTCCGCGACCGGCCCACCGGCCAGTCGGTGCTGCAAGCCCTGCGCCGCTGCATGGCGGGCCGGGGGCCCTTCACCGAAGACCTCCCGCCCGAACTGCGGCGCAAGCGCGACCTGATCGTGAGCACGCCCGCCCTGCGGGAATACTCACGCAAGCTCTGGATAGCCAGCGAGGGAGCCCTGGCCGAGGCGATCGCCGCCGAGAGCGGCCGCGATCCCTCCGACATGACCGTCCGCGCTCTCGCCCGCTACGTCCTGGAGATCCCCGAGCTCGCGGGCACCGAACCCGACCCCCTGACCGCGATGAACGCCATCTTCGACCTTCTCGAATCCGGCTGGCCCGAGTCGCCCGAGCAGACCTGACCAGGCCCCGCCCGGTCGAGTGGCCTGGAGTCCTCGCGCCTGTGGGCCCCGCGGAGCGGTACAACCGACGTTCCCCGGAGGTTCTCAGGTGGCGAGGAGCCGGGGTTAAGCGCGGCGATCGCCGCGGGTGCGTTTGGGAGCCGGACACGGGGCACGGACAGACATCATCGTGAGGAGACGAGATGCAGTCTGTGGAGAAAGTCGCATCCCTGGGAATGGGCGTGCTGAGCGGTGCCTTGGCGGGCTCGCTGTTCAAACGGGTGTGGAAGCTGGCGTCCGGTCAGGACGACGCGCCCGACGCCGACGACCTGGCCAGGAGCTGGATGGAGGTCCTCGTCGCCGCGGCGGTGCAGGGAGCGATCTTCGGCCTGGTCAAGGCCGCCGTGCACCGCGCGGGCGCGCAGACCTTCCGCCGCAAGGCGGTCAAGAGCGGGGCGAAGCACTGACCTGCCGGTGTCGCCGATCAGCTCCGCCGGCAGGCGGTCAAGGTGTCAGGGAGTGGTGGCGGTGATCTGCTCGCTCGCGTAGTCGAGCAGCCTGCCGGCGGTGGTGAAGCGGCGGGAGTCCTGGTCGCCGAGCAGTACGCCGATGACGCGCCTGCCGTTGCGTTCGGCGGCGAACAGCAGGCAGAAGCCCGCCTTGCTGGTGAACCCGGTCTTCACTCCGATCACGCCGTCGGTCTGGCCCAGCAGCTTGTTGGTGTTGGTCCAGGTGTGGGCCCGGTGGAGGGCGCTCTTGGGGAGCTTGTAGGTCTTCTTGGACACGACGGTCCTGAACGTCGAGTCGTCCAGCGCGATCTTCGCGAGCTTGGCCTGGTCGACGGCCGTGGAGTGGCCGCCCTCCTTGGGCGCGGGCAGGCCGTCGGCGTTGGTGTAGACGGTGTCGGCCAGGCCCAGCCGGCGCGCGGCGGCGTTCATCTTGGCGATGAAGGCCGGCTTGCCTGGGCCGTAGGTGCGGGCCAGCGCGTTGGCCGCGTCGGCTCCCGAGGGGAGCATCAGCCCGTAGAGCAGGTCCCTGACCGTCACCTTCTCGCCGGTGCGCAGCGCCGCGCTGGTGGCGCCGTGGTCGGCGGCATGCCGTACGTCGGCCTTGGTGATGGTGATGAGATCGCCGAGGTCGCCCTCGTGCAGGACGACATAGGCGGTCATGACCTTCACCAGGCTGGCGATCGGCACCCTGCGGGTCTCGCGCTTGCCGAAATGGGCCGTCCCCGACGAGTCGACGACGTACGCGATCCGCGCGCCCACCTCGGGCGCCTTCGCCGCGTGCGTCTCCGCCTGCGTCGGCGGGGTGAACCCCACGATCAGGGCGAGAGCCGCGGTGCCGGTCAGTAGTCGAATGCCCCCAATACGCATGTCAGACATGGTGGCAGGTGATCAACGAGTGATATGCGGAACTTGACTCTATGGCGGGAAAACGTCGTCCGGGACGCGGGTAAATGGTCCCTAGAACCGTCATATCGGGGGAGATCGACATGGCAGGCAAGTTCATCATTACAAAGGACAGGCGCGGAGAATTCCGCTTCAAGCTGGTGGCGGGAAACGGCCAGACCATCGCGATCAGCGAGGGTTACACGACCAAGGCGGCCTGCGTGAACGGGATCGAGTCGGTCCGGAAGAACGCCCCCGAGGCGACGGTCGACGACACCACGATGGCCGCCGTCTGAGCGGCCGGGCCCTCGCCGGACTCGTCAGGCGGCGAGGGCCTTCTCGCTCTTGCGGCGCCTGCGCCACACCACGAAGGCCGTGACGGCGCTCACCACGATCACGGCGGCGATGGCGGCGGCCACGGGGGAGTGCGTCGCCAGCTCCAGCCAGCCCCAGATCACCGAGTAGAGCGCGAACGAGGTCACGGGTACCCAGGTCAGGCAGCCGAGCGCGCTGGCCACGACGTACCACGGATAGGAGATGCGCAGCGCCCCCGCCACCCACGGCAGGGTATGGCGCAGGACGGGGACCCAGAAGCATGCGTAGACGGCGAGCGCCCCCCACTTCTCCACGACCCTCTCGACCGCGTGAATGCGTTCGCGGGGCAGCTTCCTGCCGAACTTCGACTCGTACAGCTTGTCGCCGAGCTTGTATCCGATCCAGTAGTAGGCCTGGAAGGCGCCGAACAGTGCGACCGCTCCGACCGCCACGATCAGCCAGTACGGCAGGCCGAACAGTGAGGCGCGCGTCGGGTCGGGGATGGCGATCGCAATGTGCCGCATGACAGACATCACCACCCCAACAGAATATTAGGCCAGGCTTACCTTAGGTCATCGTGACGGGCCCACGCTACCCGCCACCCACGCTACCCGGGCGGCGTTCCGCGACCCGCCAGAGCTGAGCCATGACCTGCAAGTCGCCATCAAGTGGACCTCAACCCCTCACCCCTACAAATGGGGTGGAAGAGAAGGGGTGTTGATCATGGGGACGAGAAGCAAGGCGGTTCTGGGAACCGGTTCGTCCACCGCCGCCAGGCTCTTGGTCGGCGCCCTCGCCTTCACCGCCGCCTACGTCGGCGTCTCGGCCTACGGCACCGCGAACTCCACGCAGCGGGCCACCACGACCGTGGACCTCTCGGCCACCGTCCTGCCGGTCACCGAGCAGACCGATCCCGATGTCGGCACCATCACCGTCAGCGCGCTCGACGGCAAGGGCGACTGCGACAAGAGCTTCGTCGCCAGGTCCGTCGTGCTCAACCCCGACGCGGGCAACACCCTCATGTACCACTGGCGGCTGACCAGATGGAGCTCCGTCAACAGGGCGTGGAAGACCTACCAGACCGAGTACGCGGGCTTCGCCGGGGCGCGCAGGAACGTCAAGTGGGAGCTCAGCGTCCAGGACAACCCCGGTTGGTACCGCATCGAGCTGGTCGTCGCAGGGCAGGAGAAGTCCATCAAGTCGGATCGGATCCTGGTGAGTTGCTGACCGCCCGCTGAGCCGCCTCCACCCACCGCGGCACCCCGACCCTCCTGGCCACCTCCAGGGCCTTGTGGTAGTGGTCGCGAGCCGCATCGGGCTGGTCGAGCCTGATCGCCAGGTCGCCGAGGGTCAGCGCCACCGGCCACAGGGCCACCACGCCGGTGCCCGCGCCCGCGATGCGGTCGGTGAACGGCTTGAGCTTGTCGTAGCAGTCGACCATCCGCTCGCGGTCGTCGAGCAGCATGCCCGCCAGCGCCCGCCACGTCATGGCCAGCTCGTACAGGAAGTCGGGCCGTACGGGAGGCCTGGTCGCGGCCACCGCCTTCGCGTCCTTGACGTGGCCCGCCGAGGCCAGCGCGAGAGCGTAGGCGTCGAGAGTCCACTTGGCGCCGCGCTGGTGGGCCTCCGCGAGCAGGTCGACCGTCTGCGCGGCCCTGCCGTCGACCAGGTGCAGGCAGAACGTCGTGATCAGCGGCAGGTCCTGGCGGCCCTCCAGCATGCCGGCCCTCGCCGTCATCCTGGCCGCCTCGCGGTAGGCCCGCTCGGCGCCGGGATAGTCGCCTGCGATCATCAGCCGCTGCCCTTCGTACCAGGCGACGACCGCGGCCGGAGCCGACAGGTCGTACTGCTTGGCCAGTCGCTCGGCGGCTCGCGCGTGCTCGTCGGAGACCGAGAACTCGCCGCGCGCCGCCGCGCACTCCAGCAGCACCAGGTGGGCCAGCGCCTGCACCGCCATCTGCCCCGAGTGCTGGGCGACCTCCAGCAGCTCGCGGCCGATGCTCTCGCGGGTGTCGACCGCGGGGATGTCGTAGGACTGGCGCAGCCTGCCGCTCAGCGCCGCCGCCAGCAGCGTCGGGTCGCCGCTCTGCCTGGCCAGCTCGAGGGCCTCCAGCGACGCCTGCCGCCCTCTCTCGGGCGAGGACGACCCTTCGAGCTCCAGCGCGAGCGTGGTCAGCAGGCTCGCGCGCAGCGTCTGCTCGCCCTCGGGCAGCTCGATCAGCGCCCGCTCGGTGACGTCGACGATCTCCCAGGCGGTCTGGGTGAAGTCGCGGGCCATGCCCTTGTGCGGTACGGCGAGCGCCGCGGCCACCCGCGCGGTCAGCACCGGGTTGTTCAGCGGCAGCGCCAGGTCCATCGCCTCGCGCCGCCTCAGCCTGGCAGCCGTCATGTCGCCGCACAGCGCCAGCGCCTTGATCTGGGCGAGCATCAGCTTGAGCCGCTCGGCGGTGTCGCCGCCTGTGCGGTCGAAGGCCGCGATGGCCTGCTCCCACAGCGTGGCGGCCTCGCGGTGGGCGAAGCGCCGCTCGGCCTGCTCGGCGGCGAGCCCTGCGTAGTGGACGGCCTTCTCGGCGACGTCGGCGACGAAGAAGTGGTGCGCCAGCGCCGCCACCTCGGCGGGCCTGCGCTGCTCGATGACGTTCGCCACGGCGGCGTGCAGCCTGGTACGGCGCAGCCTTGAGGCGTCGGAGTAGATCGTGTCGCGCACCAGGTCGTGGTCGAAGCGCAGCATCCCCGGGCCCGGCTCGGTCACCAGGCCGGCCAGCAGCGCTGCCTCGACCGCGTCGACGACCGCGTCCTCGTCGCCCGCCACCTCGACGAGCACGTCGACGTCGACGTCGCGGCCGATCACCGCGGCCTGCAGCAGGATCTGCTGGGCTCGCTCGGGCAGCCGCGAGATGCGCCGCCGCAGCACGTCGCGCACGCCCGAGGGCACCTGGGAGGCCACCTCGGCGGCGGTCGCGCGATCGCCGCCGACCGCCTCGGCGTCGAGCAGCCGCACGGTCTCGCGCACGAAGAACGGGTTGCCCCTGGTGCGCTCGACGATGGACTCGACCGCGTCCTCGTCCACCTCGCGCACGCAGGTGGCCCGCACCAGCTCGGCCACCGCCTTCGGGTCGAGGCCCGACAGGCTCACCCTGACGGGCCCGAGCCTGGCCAGCGCGGCGAGCACGTCGGACTGCCTGTCGTCGAGCTCGCTGTCGCGGCAGGTCACCACCAGCAGCACCCTGCTGGTGGCCAGCAGGCTGGGCAGGGCCCGCAGCAGCGCCAGTGTCTGGTCGTCGGCCCAGTGGAGGTCCTCGACCGTGAGCAGCACGGGCGACCTGCGGGCGACTCCGGCGATGTAGCCGCCGACCGCCCGGTGCAGGCGGAAGCCGCCCGACACCTCGTCGTCGTCGGGGTCGGCTTCGCCGTCGTCGAGCAGCGGGGCGAGGAGCTGGCCGTACTCGCCCGCTCCCGTCACCTCGACCAGCGTGCGCAGGATGCCCACCCACGCCCAGCCAGGAGGGGTCGCGCTGGAGTCGGGGCAGGCGCCGGAGGAGGCGATCCAGCCGTCGCCGGTGAGCTTGCGCTCCAGCTGGCGCAGCAGCGTCGTCTTGCCCGCGCCCGCGTCGCCCGTGACGATCGCCACCTCGAAGCGCGCGGTCTTGGCGGCCGCGCCGGTCAGCCTGGCCAGCTCGGCGTCGCGGCCGATGAAGGGCTCCGGCTCCAGCGGCGGCGGCTCGACGGGCGTGGTCGCCCTGGGCGGCCAGGTGTCGGCGACGGGCGCGGGCTGCCGCGCGGGGCGCGGCGCGGCGGTCAGTTCGAGCTCGGGCGACTGGGCCAGGATGTCGGACTCCAGCTTGCGCAGCGCGGGACCCGGGTCGATGCCCAGCTCGTCAGAGAGGATGCCGCGCGCCCTGCGCAGCGCGGCCAGCGCGTCGCCCTGCCGCCCGCACCGGTAGAGGCCGAGGGCGAGCAGCCGCCAGCCCTCCTCGCGCAGCGGGTTCTCGCCCGTCATCGTCTCCAGGTCGGGAACCGTCTCCGCGTGCATCCCCAGGCGCAGCCCGGTGTCGGCGTGGCGCTCACGCGCCACCAGCCGCAGCTCGGTGAGCCTGTTGACCTCGGCCTCCGCCCACGGCTGGTCGCAGAAGTCGGAGTACGGCGTGCCGCGCCACAGCCCGAGCGCCTTGCCGAGCCTGGTCCTGGCCGACTGCGGATCGTCGCTGTCGAGATGCTCGCCCGCCGCCCTGACCAGCTGCTCGAAGCGCAGCGCGTCGACCTGCTCGGGCGCGACCCGCAGCGCGTAGCCCGAGGCCACGGTCACCAGCAGCCTGTTGGGCCCGCCACGCGGCCTGCCGGGCTCGAGCACCCTGCGCAGGCGGGAGATGTAGACCTGCAGGCCCGACTGCGCGCCCTTGGCCGCGTCGTCGTCCCACAGGTCGTAGAGCAGGGTGTCAACAGGCACGACCTGCCCTCTGGCCACAAGAAGGCGGGCGAGGACGGCTCGTTGCCGCAACCCGCCGAGGTCGAGTTCGTCGTCGCTGTTGCTTTCGTACGCCTCGACTGGCCCCAGAACCCGGAACGCCACCATGTCAGCCGCCACGCTATGCGCGCTTCCGAAGCACGCACAAGGTCTTTGTAAGGTTCGCGATGGTCACGGCTGCGTTTCCATGTTCGTGTGGGGGCTCTCGCGACGAGTCCTGCGGTTTCTGCCCAGCAGCGTCCAGGCGCCCAGTGCCAGCCCGCCGAAAGGGATCTCGACAGTGTAGGTCCAGAAGCCGAAGAGCAACGCCGTGGCCGTCGCGGCGGCCGTGTCCACGCCGAAAGCGGAAGTCAGCAGCAACACGACACCCCCCTCCATGAGCCCCGCGCCACTAGGTGTGACCAGGACCGCGGTGAGCACCCGGGACAGGGCGAAGACCGCGATCGATTGTGCAAGACCAGGATACGCGCCGGTCGCCTGCATGCAGCAGATCATGATCAGCCACTGGAGCACCAGGAAGGCGATCATGCTGGTGGACAGGCCCAGCCACCTGGTTCTCACGATCCCCGCGATGTCCTTACGGAGTTTCTCCAACGATTCGGACGCGGAGAACTTCAGGCGGGCCAGCCGTACGAGCGCGTCGAGGGCGCGGCCGAGCAGCGCGGCGGCGCGGTCCCAGTAGAGCGCGGCCGCGACGACGCCGACGAGGGCGAGGATCGAGACGGCGCCGACCCATCCGGCGTTGGCCACGGTCGGGTTGGGCACCTCGCCCGCCATCAGCAGCGCGATGATGCCGACAGCGGGCAGGATGAACCTGAACATGGTGTTCCACACCCCGCTGACCAGCGTCATCACCACGATGGGGCGGTTGCCGAAGCCCCAGCTCCTGGCCATGGCGAAGGTCAGCGCCACGCCCGCGGCGCCGCCGAACGGCAGCAGGTTGCTGACCGCGCTGCCGGCGGCGTTGAGCGTGAGGCCCTGCACGTTGTTCAGGCCGGGCATCGCGTTGGTCAGCACGAAGGTGTAGGCGATCAGGCTGGCCAGCCACACCGTGGACATCAGCGCGATCATCCCGGGGCTCATCGTGGCGAACTCCGCGCCGATCTCCGCCCACGAGACCTGCTTGCCGGTGAGCGCCTGCACGATCTGCGGGAGGTAGACGACGAGCGTCACCGCCAGGCCGAGGGAGACGACCGACAACGAGATCTGGAGCCACTTGTTCTTCATCGATACCACCCTGCCCCGGTTCGCGGGTGTTCAGCGTCGTCCTGAGGGATGAGGCGGCCGATCCTCACGTGGTCCTCACGGCGCCTCGTCGAAGGGGTGCCTGAGGCGGGTGCCAGGGGGCAGGTCGCGCCGGACGTACCACTCGGTGCCGAAGACCAGGCGGTAGAGCGGGCCCGGGATCTTCAGCAGGACGGCCAGCGTCCTGTCGCCGTCTCCACCGCTGGCCTGGGAGGCGTGCGCGATCATGCTCGCCCGTTTCTGCCTGGTGTATTTCCTGACGTTGACCCTGTGGGTGATCTGCTCGCCCGCCGTGTAGGCGCTCTCGAAGGTCCTGAGGTCGAACTCGGGAGGGAAGGTGTAGACCTTGCCCGCCAGCCGCAACGCCCTGATCAGCGGGTCCCTGTTGACCGTGGCCTCCAGCACGATCGGCGTCCGCGCGATCTGCGCGGCCCGTCTGCCCACCCTGTGCACCTGCACGTGGTCGGGATGGCCGTAGCCGCCCGCCGGGTCGTAGATCGACAGCAGGTCGGCCTTCTCCTCCTCCAGCACGGCCGCGAGCGCCTTGGCGGCCTCCTCGGAGTCGGCGTCGATGAAGGCGTTGTCGGACCGCTCCTCGGCGATGCCGCCCGAGGGGCTCAGCCCCGAGTCGCCGTAGCCGAGACACACCACGCGCGCGCAGCCGAGCACCGCGGCGGACTCGTACAGCTCCCTCATCCGCTTCTCACCGAGCGCCTCGCCCTTCTCCATCTCGGCCAGGCCGCGTTCGCCCGCGGTGGCCACGACGAGCACCACTCGGTGGCCCTCGGCCGCGAGCATCGCCATCGTGCCCGCCGTCAGGAGGGCCTCGTCGTCGGGGTGGGCATGGAAGAACACAGCGGTACGTGGTGGCACAAGGTCAGATTAGTGTGGGACGGGTGCGGATCCTTCACGTCAGTGACTGTTACCTTCCGCGGCTCGGGGGCATCGAGGTGCAGGTCGCGGACCTCGTCAGGATGCAGCGCGAGGCGGGCCACGCCGTCGAGGTGGCCACCGCGACCAGGGGAGAGACGCTTCCCGGCGTCCACAGGATCGTCGCCAGGATGCCCTTCGACCTGCCCGTCCACCCTCGTGGTGTGGGCAAGCTCACCAGGCTCATGACCTCGAGCAGACCCGACGTGGTCCACGTCCACGCGGGCGCGGTCTCGCCGTTCGCGTGGATGGGGGTGCGCGCCGCCGTCAGGGCGGGGCTGCCCGTCGTGGTGACGGTGCACAGCATGTGGGACCCCGTCACCCGGCTGCTCTACACCGCGCTCAGGCTGGTGTTCGAGTGGCACAGGTGGGGGCTGGTCGCCACCACCGTCAGCAACGCCGCGGCCGGGCCGATCCGGGCGGTCGCGGGCCGGGGCACGCCCGTGCACGTCGTCTCCAACGGGCTCGACGTGTCGGGCTGGCGGCCCACGGGCGCCCTGCCGCCCAGCGACGGCGAGGTGCACCTCGTGGCGGTCGGCAGGTTCGCGCCGCGCAAGCAGCCCGTCCGTCTGCTGAAGCTGTTGCGGGCGGCGCGCGCGAAGGTCCCCTCCGGCGTCCCGATGCGGGCCACGATCATCGGCGAAGGCCCCGCGCGCGGCTCGATGGAACGCTTTCTCGCCGCGAACGGCATGAACACGTGGGTCTCGCTGCCCGGCCGCCACACCCGCGAGCAGATCGCCAAGGTGCTCTCGTCCGGCGACGTGTTCATCGCCCCCGCGCCCCGCGAGTCGTTCGGGATCGCCGCGCTCGAGGCGCGCGCGGCGGGGCTGCCCGTCGTCGCCCGCAGCCAGAGCGGCGTGGCCGACTTCGTCAGGAGCGGCAAGGAGGGGCTGCTCGGCCGCTCGTTCGACGACCTGGTGTCGGCCGTCGTGCGGCTGTCGACCGACACCTCGCTGCGCGAGTCCATCGCCGAGCACAACCGCGCCACGCCGCCGACGACCGGCTCGTGGCCGCTGGTCCTCGAGGGCTTCGACCGCTGTTACCTGGAGGCCATCGACTGATCCGCGTCGGTCTTGCGCAGCACGACGTAGCCGTTGCGCTCGAAGACCTTCTCGTAGCCCGATGTCAGCAGGAGCGCGACGCGTTCGGCCTGGGCGGAGGGCGAGCCGTGGGGATACTCCCATCGGGCGACGTCGGCCACGACCCACGGCGCGTAGCGGGGCTGGTGATCCCACAGCAGCACGGTGGCGCGTGAGGTCAGGGCGGGGCCGAGCGAGTTGGTGACCTCGACGACGACGCCCGATGGCACTTTGGAGACGGCCTCGGCCGCCGCGAGCGTGCGGTCGGGGTCGGCCCGGTAGAAGGCGGGATGGGCGAGCTGGTCCAGGGCGAAGCGGGGGAGCAGGGTGAGGGCGACGACGGCGACGCCGACCGACCACCCGACCTTCAGCGAGTTCGGGCCCTTGATCCGGCGCAGCAGCCGGGAGAGCCCGTCGACGCCCGCGCAGAACAGGATGATCACTGTGAACGCGCTGTACTGGAAGTCGGCCTGCCACCACGACGACCTGTCGGACAGCATGCGCTCGAGGACGTGCGGCAGCGCGATGAGCGAGACCGGGGAGAGCAGGCAGAGCATCAGCGTCGGCCAGACCAGCAGGAAGAGCGTGTCGACCTTGGCCTCCTCGCTGAACGGCAGCGCGAGCGTGCCGAGCGGGTCGCCGAGCAGGTGGAGCAGCGCGCTCGGCACGTCGGCGCCGAGGTGTCCGTAGGCCCAGAAGTCGCCGGTGTCGCCGCCGGCCAGCTTGATCAGCACGCCGCGCACCAGGACGGTCCACGCCAGGCCGACCGTGACGCACAGCAGGCCGCGCAGCCGGTCGCCGAGCAGGACGAGGCACGCTCCGGCCCCGATGGCCATCAGGCCCATGTCCTCCTTGACGAGAAGGAGGGCGAGCATGGCCACGAACGCGGGCAGCGGGCGGCCCGCCTGGTAGCGCTCGATCATGATGGCGGTCAGCAGCGGGACGAACATCACCTCGTGCGCGTCGAACGCGGCGGCCTGGGCGATCGGCCACGACACGGCGTAGGCGAAGGCGACGAGGTAGGCGGGAGCCGTACCGAGGATCCTGCGGGTGAAAGCCCACAGGAAGGGGATCGCGGCCGCGAACAGGGCGGCCTGGGCGACGATCAGCGTGGCGGGACCGTCATGGATCCAGTAGAGCGGCGCGAGCAGCGCGTAGATCGGCGAGAAGTGGTCGGCCAGCTGCGGGTAGTCCATGCCGCGGTCGTGGAAGACGCCCACCGAGGGGATGTACGGCGCGCCGAAGCGGGCGTAGCCGCGCACCGCCTGGTCCACGATGACCAGATCGAACGTGGTGGCGCGGAAGGTGACGAGCCTGACCAGGCCGAGCAGCGCGTAGGCGAACGCCGCCGCGAGCGACAGCAGGTAGACCCATAGGCGGGGGGAGGTCGTCGGGCGCACGGGGAACAGGGTAGACAGATCGGACGCCTGACCCTGGCCGCCGCGCCGCGCTGCCCCCCACAGGCGGTGCGGCGGCCAGGCGATTCATCAGGTGCAGGCGCTCTGGATCTTGGTGGAGAAGCCCTGCATCTTGCCGGTGAACTCGGTGAGCTTCGAGGCGTCCTTGAGGTCCTTGATGCTCTCGAAGCCGGCGGCCAGGTCGTTCAGGGCCGCGGCGATCTCGCCGTCGTACTTCGCCGCGAGAGCCTTGGACTTCTCGGCGGCGGTGTTGGAGGCCTTCTCCATGGCCTTGGGGTCGGTCATGCCTGCCGACAGACTGCCCGTCCACTCCTGCATGATCTTGGTGGCCTCGTTCCCGGCCGCGTTGCAGTCGACGGCGGTGCCCACAGCACCGCAGGCGGTGAGGCCTGCGAGGGTCAGCGTGGCCGCGGAGACGGTGATGGCCCGCTTGAGGAAACGCATTCTGGTGCCCTTCGTTGGATGTGCAGCAGAAGGGACATTATGGGCCCAGACTTGATGTTCACTTACATCCCGCTTACATCACCTGTCACATGCACGAGTAGGAGCCGTGTCATGACACAGAGCCACCAGCTGAAGCGGGTCATCGGGCGCAAGGTCTGGCCGAGTTCGCCCCGGTGATCGTCGGCGCGTTCGCCTTCCTCGGGTCGTCGCGCCCACGTGGATGCCCGTGCTCGGTGCGGTGGCCCGCCTCTTCCTGACTCTGCCGATCACGGGCCGGTCGGGCGACGTCTACCTGCGGGCGGCGATCCTCGTCGGCATCGCCGTCGTGCTGTGGTTCATAGACCGGATCTTCGTGGGGCCGATCGAGGAGGTCGACATCACCAAGATCAACCCTCCTGACTGAACCCGTGCAGCAGGGCGTGGACGATCGCGTCGGTGTCGCCGAAGTCCATGCCCAGCAGCCCCCGGTACGCGACGAGCCCGGCGAACAGGTCGGTGAGTAGCCACAGGTCCGCGTCCTGCGCCAGCTCGCCGCGCGCGATCGCCCGGTCGTAGACGGTCCACGACCGTTCCATCCTGGTGCGCATGCTGTCCCTGACGATCGCCGCCACGGCCGGGTCCCTGCCCGCCTCGCCGTACACCTGCCTCGCCAGGGTGGCCACCGCGGGGTCGCGCCAGATGGTGACGGTGTCGGAGACGATCACACGCAGGTCGCCCTCCAGTGAACCCGTGTCGGGGATGGCGATCTGGGCGTCCATCAGGGCCGTCATCGTGGCCAGGAGCAGGTCGCGCTTGGTGGCGTAGCGGCGGAAGACGCTGGCTCGCCCGACGCCCGCGGCCTCGGCGACCTCGTCCATCGTGAAGGCGAGGCCCTTGTCGAGCATCAGCCTGACCGCGCCCTCCTTGATGCGGAGGTCGAGCGTGGGGTCGGGCTTGCGGCCTCTCGTCATTGTCCAATCCTTTATGAGACTATTAGTATCTGATATCGGAGGTATCGAATATGAGAGTAGTCGTGATCGGCGCTGGGGTCGCGGGACTGGCCCTGGCGCGGGCATTGCACGGCCACGAGGTGGAGATCTACGAGGAGGCCCCCTCCCTGCGTACGGCGGGCGGTTCGGTCACGCTCTGGCCGGGCGCCGTGGGCATCCTCGGCGAGCTCGGCCTCGACCCGGGCGGAGTCGGGGAAGAGCTGGCGAGGCTGGGATCGTGGTCGTGTGATGGCCGCCGGCTGTACACCGTGGACGTCGCCTCGATCGGGCGCGCAGTCCACCTGGCACGCAGGGAACTTGTCGAGTTACTCGCCGAGGGTGTGCGCGTCACCTACGGCGCGCCGGTGGTCGCTGCCGACCCCGACAAGCCCGAAGTACGGCTGGCCGACGGTTGTGTGGTGCGCGGCGACGTGCTCGTCGGCGCCGACGGCCGCAGGTCGGTCGTCAGGCACGCGCTCTGGGGCGCCGATCCCGCCGAGCCGGGCGGCTGGGTGACCTGGCAGGGCTTCGCGCGGCTGCCCATCCGTGAGGGCTACATGATCACCGGGAGGGAGGGGTTCTGCGGGCTGCTGCACGCGGGCGGCGGGCGCGTCCTCTGGTGGTTCGACGTGCGCTCGGGGCCCGGCAGGCCGCTCTGGGGCGACGAGCCCGATCCGGTGGGGCGGCTGAAGGAGCTGTTCGGCGGCTGGGCCGAGCCCGTGCCCTCGGTGCTGGCCGCGATCAGGGAGCCGGACTTCTTCCCCCACCACCGGCACAAGGTGCCCGCTGTGTGGGGGCGCGGGCCGACCACGCTGGCGGGCGACTCGGCGCACACCATGCCGCCGACCATGGCGCAGGGCGCGAACCAGGCGCTGGAGGACGCGTGGGCGCTGGCGAGGGCGCTCGGCGGCGGCGGACCCGTCCCGGAGCGGCTGCGCGCCTACGAGCGGGCCAGGGCCAAGGTCGTGCGGCGGCCGGCCATGCTGGCGCGGACGGAGATGACCAACAGCCACCAGCCGTGGTTCAGGCTCTTGCCCGACCGGCTCATGACGCAGGCGTTCGCCGCCATGCTGCGCTGGAGCGGTAGCTACCCGATCACGTCTCGCTCTTCCACCATTGGGCGACCGAGCGCCTCGGATAGCGGACCCTCAGCTCGCCGTACTTGATCCGGCCGGTGATGCGCACGTGGAGGATGCCGTGCCGGGGGTGCGCGGGCACGGTCACCTTGGCCTCTCCGCCCCATTCCGCCTGGTAGCCGTCCACGTTCGCGGTGGCGCCCTCAGGCAGGACGATCTTGGCGGAGCCGTACTTCAGGTCGAACTCGATGTCGACCACCGGATGGTCGACGCTCGCCTCGGACAGGTCGAGGCTGGCGTTGCCGTACTTGGAGACGATCCTCAGCCGCTGGGGCACCGGCCAGTCGCCCGAGCGGCTCACGTCGCCGCTCTTCGACTCCAGCACCACCGCGTCCGCGTGCGGAGCGGAGGCACCGGCGACGGGCACGAAGGCGCCCGCGCCCGGCAGGTCGGACAGCGGCTCGGTCAGGTCGCCGTAGGTCTTGGCGGCGAAGGCCAGCTCCAGCCGTTCGTCCAGCTCCGCCGGGGTCAGCCGGCCCTCGGCGAAGGCCTTCTGGAGCTGCTGCGCGGCCCGCTCTCGGTCGGCGTCGGACACGCGCATCCGTCGATCGTTCATCCGCGTCTCAGAAAGCCTCGGAAGTCTAGGGAAGTCTCAGAAAGGGAGGGGTCTGCCAGAGGGGGTGCGCAGGTCGAGGGGAACGGGGCGGCGGGGGAGCCGCGGACGGGGGACCAGCTGGAGCTTCTTCACCTAGTGGAATCCTTCCAGTGGGACGTACCTATGTAATACCCGATGATCAGGTGTAACTCACCCTGTCGCGGTAACCTCACAGATATGGCGTTCGCGCACCCGGCGTTCTTCTACAAGGACGACGTGGACTATCTCTCGGGCACGGCCTCGTTCATCCGCGCAGGACTGGCGGCGGGTGACCCTGTGGCCGTGGCGGTGCCAGGCCCCAACCTCGAGCTGATCAGAGACGAGCTCGGCGAGGCGGCGGGGCGGGTCCGGATGCTGGACATGACGGTCGTGGGCCGCAACCCCGGCCGGATCATCCCCGGCGTGCTGCGCGACTTCGCCGACCACTATCCCGACAGGCACGTGCGGATCATCGGCGAGCCCATCTGGGCGGGCCGCACCGGCACCGAGTACCCAGCGTGCGCCCAGCACGAGGCACTGATCAACCTGGCCTTCGAGGGACGCCGCGTCACGATCATGTGCCCCTACGACGC
This sequence comes from Nonomuraea sp. NPDC049152, assembly GCF_040648355.1. Taxonomy (NCBI): domain Bacteria; kingdom Bacillati; phylum Actinomycetota; class Actinomycetes; order Streptosporangiales; family Streptosporangiaceae; genus Nonomuraea; species Nonomuraea sp. NPDC049152. The sequence goes on from NZ_JBEZDO010000003.1 coordinate 282,988, forward strand.
CAAGCGGCTCGAGCCCGAGGTCCTCGACGACGCCGAGCTCACCCACCCCGTCCTCCAGGACGCCAACGGCGAGCGCGAAAGCGGCCTCTACGCCCCCATGCGGGTGATCGACGGCTACAACGTGCCCCTGTACGAGCCGCCCGCGTCCGTCGCGCTCCACTTCGACAGCGGCAACCTCGGCGAGGTGCGGCACATGGCCAACGAGTGGGCGATGGCGGCCGGGCTGTCCGGCACCCGCCTCGACGACGTGCAACTGGCGGTCTCCGAGCTGGGCGCCAACAGCCTCGACCACGGCGGCGGCTCGGGTGTGCTGCGGGTATGGCACGAGGAAGGCCGCCTGGTCTGCGAGGTCAGCGACGCGGGGCACATCCTCGACCCGCTCGTCGGCAGGTCCCCCGTGGACCCGCGCACGCCCGGCTCGCGCGGCCTGCTGATCGTCAACCTGCTCAGCGACCTGGTCCGTGTCCACACCCGTGAGGGTTCGACGGTGGTGCGCGCCTATTTCGACCGGCCGCAGTGAGCCGCAGGACGGCGGCATGACGCTGCTGCGTTCGATGCGGGCACGCCCGACGGACGAGCCGCACCGCGTCGCGACCCCGCTGGAGCTGTTGTTCGACCTGTTCTTCGTCGTCGCGGTCTCCTTCGCGGTCAACCAGCTGGCTCACGCCCTGTCGGCCGGGCACCTCGGCGAGGCGCTGGCCGGCTACTTCACCGCGTTCTTCGCCATCTGGTGGGCGTGGATGAACTTCACCTGGTTCGCCTCCGCCTACGACACCGACGACTGGATCTACCGCGTCATGACGCTGGTGCAGATGGCGGGCGTGCTCGTGCTGGCGGCGGGGGTGCCGAGGGCCTTCGAGCATCACGACTACCGGGTCTTCTGGTTCGGCTACCTGATCATGCGGTTCGCGATGGCCTTCCAGTGGCTGCGCGCCGCCGCGAGCGACCCCGCGCACCGGCGGGTGGCACGGCGCTACGCGCTCGGGATCTGCCTGGCGCTGGTCTACTGGTCCGTCCTGTTCGTCGCGCCCGAGTCGCTGATGGTGCCGGTGTTCGCGCTGGGCGCGGTGATCGAGCTGGCCGTACCCGTGTGGTCGGAGAGGGGCACGCGCACCACCTGGCACGCGCACCACATCGCCGAGCGCTACGGGCTATTCACGATCATCATGATGGGCGAGAACGTTCTGGGCGCCACCGTCTCGGTGCGCGGCGCACTGTCCGACCAGGGCGCCAAGCCGTCGCTGATCGCATTGGCCGTCGGCGCGCTGGTGATCGTGTTCGCGCTGTGGTGGATCTACTTCGGCCCCGAGACCCACGAGATCCTCACCTCGAACAGGGTCGCGCTGCCGTGGGGGTACGGCCACTACGTGATCTTCGCGTCGATCGGGGCCGTCGGTGCGGGCATCGAGGTCAACGTCGCCTCCGTCACCGGCGAGAGCGTGCTGACCAGGTCGCAGGCGGGCCTGGCGATGGCCGTCCCCGTCGCGGTCTTCCTGGTCGCGGTGTGGGCGCTGCACATCCGCCCGCACGCGTACGGCAGAGCCGACAGCGCCGCCTTCCTCATCGCGGCGGCACTGGTGCTCCTGGCCTGTCTCGCCCCCTCGGCCGTCCCGCTGATCGCGGTGATCATGGCCGCGCTGGTGGTGGCGTCCACGCTGATCAGGCGGGCAGCGTGGCCCGCACGGTGAACCCGCCCTCGGGCAGGGGGTGCGCCTCCAGCCACCCGTCGAACAGCGCCACCCGCTCACGCATGCCGATGAGGCCGTGGCCGAGCGCGCGCCGTCCCGGCACCTCGTGGCCGGGCGCCGGGCCCTCGTCGGTGATCTCCAGGAACAGCTCCCTGTGCCGGTGCGCGACCGTGACCACCACCCTGGTCGGGCCCGCGTGCTTCAGCGTGTTGGTCAGCGCCTCCTGGATGATCCGGTAGGCCGACAGCTCGAGACCGGCGGACAGCGGGGCGGGCTCGCCGCGCACGTCGAGCTTCACGACGAGGCCGGCCACGCGCACCTGCTCCACCAGCTCCTCCAGGCGGCCCAGGCTGGGCTGCGGGGCGTTGACCTCCGTCTCGTGCACCGACCTCAGCACGCCCAGCATGCGCCGCAGCTCGTGGACGGCCTCGCGGCCCGCCTCCTCCACGCCCGTCAGCGCCTCCCGCTCGCGGGCCTGCTCCTCGTTCAGGCAGCGGCGCACCGCGCCCGACTGCATGACCATGACGCTGACGCTGTGGGCGACGATGTCGTGCAGCTCGCGGGCGATCCTGTTGCGCTCCTCGTTGACCGCCTCCCTGGCCAGGAGCGCGCCGCGCTCCTGCGCCTGGGCGGCGACCTCCCTGTGGCGCTGGACGGCGAAGCCCGCGCCGGCCGCGACGCTGGTCATCACCAGGGCGATGGCGACGTCGCCCGGGCCGATGGGCGCGTCGTCGGTGAAGACGACCAGGCCGACGAAGCCGAGCGCGAGGGCGAGGCCGGCGGGCGTCCGCCAGTTCCTGGGCGGCACCTCCGCCATCAGCGTGAAGAGCAGCAGCAGCTCGACGTAGAACTGCCAGGCGCCCAGCGTCTCCTGTGACAGCGGGATCGCCATGCCGCCGAACACCGCGTAGGCGGCCAGCGCGGCGAACGGGATGCGCCGCCGTACGGCCACCAGGGCCGCGCTCGCGACGGCGAGCCCGATCCACAGCGCGGGATGGGCGCGGCCGGGCTCGCCGGTGCGGCCACCGATCTCCTCTGCCAGCGAGAACACGGCCACGATCACGGCGATCGCCCAGTCGAGCCTCATGGATCCCGACTGTAGAGCGTCGCCAGGCGGCAACAAATCACCCGCTAGACGGACATCACCGCTCTACAGATGACATATCGGCGTAGCGGGCGCCCTGAACGGCGTCGGCCAGGCCGGACAGCGCGTCCAGCTGCTCGGCGGTGAGGGGGAAGGAGGCCGCGGCGGTGTTCTCCTCCAGGTACTTCAGCCGCTTGGTGCCGGGGATCGGCACGATGTCCTCGCCCTGGGCCAGCAGCCAGGCCAGGGAGAGTTGAGCGGGCGTGCAGCCCACTTCGGCGGCGATCTCGGCGACGCGCGCGACCAGCCCCGCGTTGTGGTCGGCCGCCTCGCCCGAGGTCCTGGGGTTGACCCTGCGGAAGTCGTCGGCCGCCAGCTGGTCGGCGGCGGGCAGCGCGCCGCTCAGCAGGCCGCGGCTGATGGGGGAGTAGGCCACCAGCTTGACGCCCAGCTCGCGCGCGGCGGGCAGGATCTCCTTCTCGATGTCCCTGGTGAACAGGGAGTACTCGCTCTGCAGGGCGTAGACGGGGTGCGTGGCGTGCGCCCTGCGCAGGGTGTCGGCCGAGACCTCCGACAGGCCCAGGTTGCGCACCTTGCCCTGCTCGACCAGCTCGGCCATGGCGCCGACCGACTCCTCGATCGGGACGTCGGGGTTGCGGCGGTGCATGTAGTAGAGGTCGATGTGCTCGACGCCGAGGCGCTGGAGCGAGGCGTCGCAGGCCTGCCGGATGTACTCGGGGGTGTTGTCGATGCTGCGGACGCCGCCGTCGCGCCTGATACCGAACTTGGTGCCGAGGAACACCTCGTCGCGGCGGCCCTTGATGGCTCGGCCGACGAGCTCCTCGTTGTGCCCCAGGCCGTACATGTCGGCGGTATCCAGAAAATTCACGTCAAGGTCTAGAGCGCGGTGAATGACGGCGATCGACTCGGCTTCATTGGTTTCGCCGTAGAACTCGGACATGCCCATGCAGCCGAGCCCGATCCTGGAGGTCATGACATCTCCTTGTACATATTGATCTTGTAGTCGAGGACATCGAGGTCCTGTGCGAGTTCGGCGATCCTGGCGGCCACGCGGACCCTGTGGGTCTCCAGCATCCGCTGGCGCTCGGGGGCGGTGTGCCGTCCCTGCCGGCGCAGGTCGGCATAGCGGCACATGTCCGCGATCGGCATGCCGGTGCTGCGCAACCTGGTCAGGAACTCCAGCCAGCTCAGGTCCTGCTCCGTGTAGTCGCGGTGGCCCTTGCCATCCCTGTCGACGGAGTGGATGAGCCCGATGCGCTCGTAGTAGCGCAGCGTGTGGGCGCTCAGCCCCGACCGGCGCGCGGCCTCCTGGATCGTCATGCCTCCAGAGTCGCCCTTAGAGTGCACTCGAAGTCAAACCGGACGCAGGACCGGTAGTCAGCTGTACCCACCCTGAGGGGGCCAGCGCCACCAAGGGTCGACTCCCGCCAGGTCATCGGGGTGATGCAAGGGATGGTCCTACCAAGGTCGTAAGGGTCGGTTCAGGGGCCGCGTGGGGCCGATCTCCGATACTCCGGAACGCCGTGTTCCACGAGCGTTGACGGCATGAAGGGATTGCTCATCGGTGGATTCGCGGCGCTCGGAACGGGCGCCGGCGCGATGCTCACGCTGCAGACGGAGGCCGGGCTTGACCCGATGCACACCTTGATCAGCGAGTACGCCTTCCACCCGATCGGGTGGCTCCTCCCCGCCTCGCTGACGCTCTTCGCGGTCGGCGCGGCGTTCATCGCCGCCGCGCTCCGCAGGTCGGGCGCCGACCGCAAGGTCGTGGCCCTGGTGGCGGCGTGGGGGGTGTGCATGTTCCTCCTGGGCGTCTTCCCGACCGACAGACCTGGACTGCCGCTGTCCCTGTCGGGCGGCATCCACCGCTACGCCGGGTTCGTCGCCTTCCTGGTGATGCCGGTGGCGGGCCTGCTGCTGGCCAGGGCGAAGGTGGGCTACACGCGGGCGGTGAAGGTGCTCAGCGGCTTCGCGCTGGCCGCGCTGGTGCTGGTCGTGATCCCTTACGTGGTCAGGATGTTCGGGATCCCGCTGAGCAACGGCGACATCCCCGCCGGGCTCACCCAGCGGTTCGTGGTGGTGTCCGAGCTCGGGTTGCTGCTGTTCCTGAGCCTCCATCTGGTACGGCTACCGCACTGGAGGGCCCACCGCGGTCACGGGCTGGTGTCCGTCCAGCACGCCGCTCCAGCGGCGAACGTTCCCGTGCAGACGTCTCGGTCGCTGGCCGCGTAGGTGGTCAGCGCTCCCAAGGGGGCGTTTCCCCGAGCTTGGCGTAGTACTTGGCGAGGTGGGCCTTGACCCGGTCCACCTCGTCTTTCGGTATCTTGACCCCGCCCCTCGCGCCCTGCATGACGGCGCCGGCCGCCATGATCGCCCGAGGGACGGCCTTCAGCGTGCCGTCGACGACGTCGGCGATGGGCAGTTTGTAGGCGCCGAACTCGTCGGCGTTGTCGCCGTCGTACCAGACGTGGGCTTCGCGGTACTTCGCGTTGGGCGCGTCCTCGGCCTTCGCCCAGGAGCGGACGCGCTGCTCGGCCTCTGCGGCGTCCCACTCCCTGTCGCGGTCGGCGAGCGGGAGATCGTGGAACTGGGTAACGGTCATAGGTTCCGCCCTACCCGCCGACCGCTCGGGAAACGAATGAAACGGATCCCGCGGGATAGGAGGCGCAGGGAGATCACCACGTAAGAGGAGGCCCAATGACCATTTTGGTGGCGTATGACGGTTCGGATGATTCCAAGGCGGCCATCGCCTACGCGGGAACCCTGTTGAAGGGCCAGGAGGCGGTCGTCCTCAGCGTGTGGGAGCGGCTCGCTCTCGCCTCGATCAGGGGCTCGGCCGGGATGATCGCGCCGGTCGACACCACGGCCGAGGACGAGGCGATCCAGGCCGCCACCAGGGAGCTGGCCGAGCAGGGGGCAGGACTGGCCGTTCAGGCCGGCCTGAACGCCACCGCCCGGTGGGAGTCCGACTCGCTGGCGGTGTGGTCGACGATCGTGGACGTGGCGGAGGAGCTTGACGCGACGCTGATCGTGACGGGGACCAGAGGGCTGGGCGGGGTCAGGTCGCTCCTGCTCGGCAGCACATCCGACCGGGTGCTGCACCATGCGGGGCGCCCCGTGCTGATCGTGCCGTCCAAGGAGGACAAGGAGACCAAGGAGTGACCTCGCCCTGATCCCCCGATCGGGCGGCGTCCCATGACGCTTCGAAGGACCGCGCCGCCGCGGACGACGACCGAATGGTGTCCACCGGGATTCGGCGGCCAGGCCGCGGGGGCCGCCGGCGGACCCGGAATGTCGCCTCGATAGGGCACAGTGGTTCCCTCGTGAATCTCTGGTTCACCGGAGGGAGGGCGGATGGCGTCAGGTCTGGCGCGGCGGCTGGGCACGGGCGACGCCGTCGTCGTGGGGCTCACCGCGATGATCGGTGCGGGGGTCTTCGCCGCCTTCGCGCCCGCCGCCTCCATCGCGGGCCGCTGGCTGCCGGCCGCGCTCGCGCTGGCGGCCGTCGTCGCCTACTGCAACGCGACCTCCTCGGCCAGGCTCGCGGCCCGCTATCCGGAGTCCGGCGGCACCTACGTCTACGGCAGCCGGCGGCTCGGCCCGTTCTGGGGATACCTGGCCGGTTGGGGCTTTGTGGTCGGAAAGACGGCCTCGTGCGCGGCGATGGCACTGACGTTCGGCGCGTACGTCGCGCCCGACCTGGCCGTCCCGCTGGCGGTCGGCGCGGTGGTGGCGTTGACGGCGCTCAACCTGTACGGCGTGCAGCGCTCGGCGACGGCGGCGCGGATCATCGTGGCGCTCGTCCTCGCCGTGCTGGCGGCGGTGGTGGTCGCGGGTCTCACGGGCGGCAAGGCGCCGACGGTCTCCTATCTGGGCCTGCTCCAGGAGACCTGGTCGCGCTCGGCCGGCGCCGAGCCGTACCTGTCGCCGGGAGCTCTCCCGGAACCGTCGTCGGACCCGCAGGGATCGCTGGATCCGGACGCGCAGCCAGACCAGGAGAGGGGCCTGACAGCAACCTTCGTGGCGGCGGGCGTGCCGCAGGGGTTCTCGACCGCGCCCGCCGACGGCCTCTATCCCGTCGGCCTCTGGGACGTCCTGCAGGCGGCGGGGCTGCTGTTCTTCGCCTTCGCCGGATACGCGCGCATCGCCACGCTGGGCGAGGAGGTCCGCGACCCGGAGCGGACCATCCCCAAGGCCATCTCGCTCGCCCTCGGCATCACGCTCGTCGTCTACACGCTCGTCGCCCTGGCCACGCTGCGGGTCCTCGGCCCCGCACGGCTCGGCCTGTCACCCGCCCCACTCGTCGACACCGTGACCTGGGCGGGCGCGGGATGGCTCGCACCGGTGGTCAGGGCGGGCGCGGCGGTGGCGGCGCTGGGCGCGCTGCTCGCCCTGATCCTCGGGGTGTCCAGAACCACCTTCGCGATGGCCAGGGAGCGCGACCTGCCGGGGTTCCTCGCCGCCGTCCACCCGGTCAGGCAGGTGCCGTACCGGGCGGAGCTTGCGGTGGCCGCGCTGGTGATCCTGCTGGTCCTGGCGGTCGACCTGCGAGGGGCGATCGGGTTCTCTTCGTTCGGCGTGCTCGTCTACTACGCGGTGGCCAACGCCTCGGCCCTCACTCTGACGCCCGACGAGGGCGCGCCACCGAAGGCGGTTCCCCTGGCGGGGCTGGCGCTGTGCCTGGTGCTGGCGTTCACGCTGCCGTCCGAGTCGGTGGTGGCGGGGTTGGTGGTGTTCGCGCTGGGCGGCCTGTGGTGGGCGTGGCGCCGGCGCCTTCGGATCCGGGGATAGCCGCCGGTCGCGGGCTCGCTGGTGCCGTACAGGCCGGCCGGGCTACCATGAGCTCATGACGACGCGGCGAATGATGGCCCCCTAGGGGCTCGCCGACGTCTTCGTTGAGGCCCTGATGACCGGGGCCTCTTCGCATGTCCGGGGCCCCTTTGGAGGTTCCGATGTACATCACGACCACCATCCCCTATGTCAACGCACGTCCCCATCTGGGCTTCGCGTTGGAGATCGTCCAGGCGGACGTGCTGGCCAGGCACTATCGCAGGCGCGAACCCGTGCGCTTCCAGACCGGCACGGACGACAACTCGCTGAAGAACGTCCTGGCCGCCGAGGCCGCGAACGTGCCGGTCCAGGAGTTCGTCGACCGCAACGCGGAGGCGTTCGAGGCGCTGCGCGAGCCGCTGGCGCTCTCCTTCGACGCCTTCGTCCGCACCAGCCGCGACCACGCCCACCGCGCGGGCGTCGAGCGGCTGTGGCGGGCCACCGAGCACGACGTCTACGAGCGTTCCTACGACGGCCTGTACTGCGTCGGCTGCGAGGCGTTCTCCACCGACGACACCTGTCCCGAGCACGGCGGCCCGCTGCAGAGGGTCGCGGAGAAGAACTGGTTCTTCCTCCTGTCCCGCTACCAGGACGAGCTGAAGGCGCTGATCGCCGACGGGCGGCTGCGGATCGAGCCCGCCGCCCGCAGGAACGAGGTGCTGGCCTTCATCGAGGCGGGGCTCGAGGACATCAGCATCTCCCGGTCGCAGGATCGCGCCCGCGGCTGGGGCGTCCCCGTCCCTGGCGACCCCGCACAGGTGATCTACGTCTGGTGGGACGCGCTGGCCAACTACGTCACCGCGCTGGACGACTACGACCGCTGGTGGGCGAACGGCCGCAAGATCCACCTGGTGGGCAAGGGCGTGATCCGCTTCCACGCCGTCTACTGGCCCGCGATGCTGCTGTCCGCGGGCCAGCCGCTGCCCACCGAGATCTACGTCCACGACTACCTGACCGTCGACGGCCGCAAGATCTCCAAGTCCTCCGGCGCGACCGCCGACCCCGCCGAACTCGCCGCCCGCTACGGGACCGACGCGGTGCGCTGGTGGCTGCTGCGTGAGGTGCCGCGCGTCGGCGACGCCGACTTCACCGAGGTACGGCTGGCCGCCCGCCACGACGAGGACCTGGCCAACGGCCTCGGCAACCTGGTCAAGCGGGTCGTCACCATGGTCCACAGGTTCCGCGACGGGTACGTGCCCGACCTCGAGGTGGCGCCGCTCGTGCCGGATGTCGACAAGCGGGTGCACGCGGCGCTGGAGGACTTCGACTTCAGGGCGGCGGCCTCGGCGGTCTGGTCGATCGTCGAGGAGGCCAACAGGTACATCGAGCGGGAACAGCCGTGGAAGCAGGCCGATCCCGATGTCGCACTGGCGACGCTGGTCCATGCGTGCAGGGCGCTTGCCGTACATCTGGAGGATCTGTTGCCGGGAGCGGCGGCGAGGGTCGCGGCGCAGGTGGCGGGGGAGCGGCTGCCCGCGCCCGCGCCATTGTTCGCCCGGATCCTTTGACATAGGTTGGCGCGCACAGACCAGTTGGTGTGGGAGGCTCCGCATGCCCACCGTTCCCACCGTCCGCGGCCAGGTCGACGTCAGCGAACTGGGCCAGACCCTGATGCACGAGCACATCTTCGCCCTTTCGACCGAGCACAAGGACAACTACGGCGAAGGCGGCTGGTGGGACGAGGAGTTCAGGGTCGCCGACGCGATCGGCAAGCTCAAGGGGGTGGCGGCGAAGGGCGTGCGGACGATCGCCGACCCGACCGTGTGGGGGCTCGGGCGCTACATCCCGCGCATCCAGCGCGTCGCCGAGCAGGTGCCCGAGCTCAACGTCATCGTCGCCACCGGGCTCTACTTCTACGACCTGCCACCCCACCCATACGAGCACCGCGGGCCCGGGCTGCTCATGGACATGCCGGACCCGATGATCGACGACATGGTGCGCGACCTCACCGAGGGCATCGCCGACACCGGGGTCAAGGCCGCCTTCATCAAGTGCGTCGTCGACAGGCGCGGCCTGACCGAAGGCGTCGAGCGCATGTGCCGGGCCGCCGCGCAGGCGCACGCGCGCACCGGCGCACCCATCACCGTCCACACCGACGCCGCCACGCAGTCGGGGCTCCTGGCTCTCGACCTGTTCGCCAAGGAGGGCGTCGACCTGCGCAAGGTCGTCGTCGGACACGCGGGCGACAGCAACGACCTCGACTACCTGCGCAGGCTCGCCGACACCGGAGCCATCCTCGGCATGGACCGGTTCGGGCTCGACATGTACAACCCGACCGAGCAGCGCGTCGCCACCATCGCCGCGCTGTGCGAGGAGGGCTACGCCGACCGGATGGTGCTCAGCCACGACGCCGCCTGCTTCATGGACTACTTCGCCGGCGAGTGGGACGAAGGCGTCCCGCTGGTCGCGCCGAACTGGCGTTACGACCACATTCACGATGACGTGCTCCCCGCGCTCCTGGCGCTCGGCGTGACCCAGGAGCAACTCGACCAGATGCTGGTCGCCACACCCGCCCGCTACTTCTCCTGAACCGCGCTTCGCCCGGCGCACCGCCGGGCGGGCGAAGCGTTCCCCGCGACCTTCGGTAAGGTAGCGGGATCGAAGCGTGCTACACGGGTAGGTGGAGCTGGGTGACTGCGGAGCAGGCCTTGTCGATCAGCCTCGGACTGCAAGGTCCCTGTGTCATCGCGAGGCTGACAGGAGACTTCGACTTCGGATCGTCGGCCGAGGTGCGAGATCGAGTCACCAAGGCGCTCGATCTCAGCCGGCCTCCGATGATCGTCATCGACATGCAGGCCGTCAGCGTCTGCGACTCCTCCGGACTGTCCGTGCTGGTCTACCTCCACAAGGCGGTCACCGCCTCCGGCGGGCGGCTGCTCCTGTCGGGCCTGAACGGGCGCTGCAAGCACCTGTTCGCGATCACCGCCCTCGACAAGTTCTTCGACATCAGGACCACGGCCGAACTCGCCATCGCCGAACTCTCCGAATCAGGGAATTCTCCGCCGTTTGCCGGGTAGTCGGGCAGCATGGCGGACCTGTTAGGCGACTACCTCAAGGAGATCGGCAGGACCCGGCTGCTCACCGCCGAGGACGAGGTCGACCTCGCCAGGCGGGTGGAGGTGGGTCTCTACGCCGAACACCTCCTCGCCCACGGCGACGAACGACCGGAACTGCCGGTACTCGTGCGGGAGGGCAGGCTGGCCAGGGAGCGGCTGATCAGGGCGAACCTGCGCCTGGTCGTCGCCGCGGCCAAACGCTACGCCCACCGCGGGCTTCCCATGCTCGACGTGATCCAGGAGGGCAACCTCGGGCTGATCAGGGCGGTGGAGAAGTTCGACTACAAGCGCGGATACAAGTTCTCCACCTACGGCATGTGGTGGATCAGGCAGGCGATCGAGCGCGGCATCAACGACAAGAGCAGGACCGTGCGGCTGCCCGTCCACGTGGCGGAGGAAGTCGCCCGCCTGTCCAGGATCGCCCGCCGGCTGTCCGCCGACCTTGGCAGGGAGCCGGAGGAGGACGAACTGGCCGACGCGGCGGGCCGTACCGTCGAGCAGATCGCGGGACTGCGAAGACTCGCGCAGGAGACGATCAGCCTCGACACCCCCGTCGGCGAGAACGGCGAGGCCAGCGTCGGCGACCTGATCGCCGACGAGGACGTCCCTCAGGTGCAGGAGCTCACGGAACTGCGCGCGCTGGCCGCCGAACTGCGCGGGCTCGTGCGGGAGCTGCCGGTGCGCGAGGCGTTCATCATCAGACGCCGGTACGGCCTGGCGGGCGGCAAGGTGTTGACGTACCAGGAGATCGCCGACACGCTCGGGCTGACCAGGGAACGCATCAGGCAACTGGAGAAGCAGGCGCTGCGGCGGCTGCGCGAAGGCAGCCCATTGCTGGCGTGGGCCTCGTAGCTCGACGGGTTGGAGTGCCGGCGTGCGCCGTGACGGGTCATTCACGGGTGGGGTGCCGGCGAGCGTGGTGACGGCGCGCTCATGAGGTGGAGCGCGGTGCGAGGGAACGGGCGAAAGCCCACGGACGGCTCCTGTGAGAAGGGCCGTCGCGCGGGCTGGGCCAGCGAATGTGCTGGATCAGGCGGTGATCATGAGGGCGAGGCCGATGAGGACCACGATCGGGACCACCCAGACGACAGCCTCGGCCGCGAACTCCTTGTACATGCTGTAGCTCTCCCTCAATGGGCCGCAGAAAAGGTCACTGCGCAGCATAGCCGCAGTAGTCAGCGGTCTGTCCCCCGGTGCTCCCTCTCGGCGAGCCTCAGCCGCTTGGCGAGACTGAAGTGCAATCCGTCGGCCATGAGGAGCGGAAGGTCTCGGGAGTCGGCATCGACGCGTTCGCGCACCTCGGGATGATCTCCCAGATGGCGCGTCCAGGCCCGCAGGACCTGCGGCATCGCGTCGACGGCGGCCTCACTCATGATCGCCTCCCTCGGCAACCACGAGGTGATGAACTGGGTGACTCGCGCCGGACTCCACCACGACGGACGATCACCAACGAACTCCACAAGAGTGGCGAACGCCTCACTCGCTCCCGGCACGTCAGGAAGATCGTCGAACCGCTCCACGGTGTCATCCGGCGACCACCGCCCACCCCCGGCACCTCTGGCCCCTTTCGTCCCCAGCCTGGAGGCCTCTGCGGTGCGGGCGCGGGCCAGGACGATCGCCCGGGCCTGCGGGAAGGTGTCGGCGACGGGTGCGCCCATAATGGCGTCGGTGAGCTCGAACGCGTCGATGACCCGGCCCGCCACCCGCACGGGATCGGCGGGACGAACGTTGAGGTCGTCGAGGAACTTCGGCTCCTCGATCATCACGTCGACCGCGAACCCACCGTTGGCCTGGTCGATGCCGACCACCGCCAGGTGGGGCTCCTTCCCGTTGGGGTAGACGAAGGAGATGACCGCCAGGGCCTGCTCGCCGTAGGGGTCGGCGGTGCCGTACCACGCGCCATCGGCCTGAGCCCGCCCCATGAGCTCCATCCACCGAGCTGCTGGGGCGTCGGCAACTTCACCGACTGGAGTTCCGCGTGCAGGCGCCTCACCAGCGGTCGTCTCATCGGTGGTCGGCTCGGCGGTGGGGGGTTGGGCGATGGAGGCGAGTGCGGTCAGGATCAGGCGGGCCTCAGGGGTGTCGTCGTGGGTGGCGCGCTCCACGAACGATCGTGCCGGCCCATCGTCGTCGTGCCATTCGGCGGCCAGCCTGCTCGCCCATAGCTCGGCTCGCAACGGCGATCGCCACCTGAGCAGGTCATGCGCCTGCCGTACGGCGTCGCGGTAGAGGTCATCGGTCTTGTCCATCGCACCCACCCCCCGACCGTACCCACTTGACGGGGTGGGGCAGACCACCGTCCGCTTGTCGCTGAACCGGACCGGCGTGTCCGGCGCACGGGCCATGGGGGTGCGGGGCCCGGGTGGGGTCCCGCACCCGCGGGCGATCAGTAGTCGTCGCCCGCCAGGCCTGCCTTGCGCAGGGCCTCCGCGAGGGCGCCCGTCGGGGCGGGGCGGCGCTGGCCACCGCGCTGTCCGCCCTGGCGGCCACCGTCGCGGCCGTCTCCTGAGCGGCCGCCGCCGTTCCCGCGGCCACCCTCACGGGCTCCGCCGTCGCGGCCGCCACGGCCACCGTCCCCGCGGCCACCGTCGCCCCGGCCACCGTCTCGGCGACCACTGTCTCCACGACCACTGTCTCCACGGCCGCCGTCTCCACGGCCGTCGCCGCGGGCGGCATCGGCGCCGCGGCCGCCGCCCGAGCGTGCGTCACCGGAACGACCGCCTGAGCGTCCCTCGCCGCGGCCGTCTCCGGAGCGGGCGCCACCGGGACGGCCGCCGCCCTGCTGGCCCCCGCCTGGACGGCCACTGCCCTGCTGGCCGCCGCCCTGCTGGCCGTCGCCGCGTCCCTCCGATGAACGGCCGCCCCGACCCTGCCGGGAGCCCGCCGCGGTCTCGTCCTCCAGCCGCAGCGTGAGCGAGATGCGCTTGCGGGGGATGTCGACCTCGAGCACCTTCACCTTGACGATGTCGCCGGGCTTCACCACATCGCGCGGGTCCTTGACGAACGTGCGGGACATCGCCGAAACGTGGACCAACCCGTCCTGGTGCACGCCGATGTCGACGAACGCTCCGAAGGCCGCGACGTTCGTCACCACCCCTTCGAGGATCATCCCGGACGCCAGGTCGGAGAGCTTCTCCACCCCGTCCTTGAACGTCGCCGTCTTGAACGCGGGGCGCGGGTCGCGTCCGGGCTTCTCCAGCTCGCCCAGGATGTCGGTCACCGTCGGAAGGCCGAACGTGTCGTCGACGAACGCGTCCGGCTTGATCGAGCGCAGCGTCGCGGTGTTGCCGATCAGCGACTTGAGGTCCGTGCCGACCGAGGTGAGGATGCGCCGCACGACGGGGTACGCCTCGGGGTGCACGCTGGAGGCGTCGAGCGGGTCGTCGCCGCCGGGGATGCGGAGGAATCCGGCACACTGCTCGAACGCCTTGGGACCCAGCCGCGCCACCTCCTTCAGCGCGGTGCGCGACCTGAAGGGCCCGTTGGTGTCGCGGTGCTGGACGATGTTGTCGGCCAGTGTCGAACCGATGCCGGACACGCGGGTCAGCAGCGGCGCCGAGGCTGTGTTGACGTCGACGCCGACCGCGTTGACGCAGTCTTCGACCACCGCGTCCAGCGAGCGCGACAGCTTGGTCTCGGCCAGGTCGTGCTGGTACTGGCCGACGCCGATGGACTTGGGATCGATCTTGACCAGCTCGGCCAGCGGGTCCTGCAGACGACGGGCGATCGAGACCGCGCCGCGCAGCGACACGTCGAGGTCCGGCAGCTCCTGCGAGGCGTAGGCGGAGGCGGAGTAGACCGACGCGCCCGCCTCCGACACCACGATCTTGGTCAGCCCTGGCATGTGCTTGACCAGCTCGCCGGCAAGCTTGTCGGTCTCGCGGGAGGCGGTGCCGTTGCCGATCGCGATCAGCTCGACGCCGTGCTTCTGGGCGAGCGCGCCGAGCACGGCCAGCGACTGGTCCCACTGCCGCTTGGGCTCGTGGGGGTAGATGGTCGCGGTGTCGACGACCTTGCCCGTGGCGTCGACGACGGCGACCTTGACACCGGTGCGCAGGCCGGGGTCGAGACCCATCGTGGCGCGCGTTCCGGCGGGGGCGGCCAGGAGCAGGTCGCGCAGGTTGGCGGCGAACACCCGCACCGCCTCGTCCTCGGCCGCCTGCCACAACCGCATGCGCAGGTCGAGGCCGAGGTGGACGAGGATGCGCGTGCGCCACGCCCAGCGGACCGTGTCATTCAGCCACTTGTCGGCGGGCCTGCCCTGGTCGGAGACGCCGAAGCGGGAGGCGATGCGCAGCTCGTACTCGGGCCCCTCCTCGGGCTCGAGCGCGACCGAGAGGACCTCCTCCTTCTCGCCGCGGAACATCGCGAGGATCCGGTGCGAGGGCAGCTTGGTGAACGGCTCGCTGAAGTCGAAGTAGTCGGAGAACTTCGCCCCCGCCTCCTCCTTGCCTTCGCGCACGGTCGAGACCGCCCTGCCGTACGACCACATGCGCTCGCGCAGCGTGCCGATCAGGTCGGCGTCCTCCGCGAACCGCTCGATCAGGATGGCCCGCGCGCCCTCCAGAGCCGCGGCGGCGTCGGCGAGCCCCTCCACGACGTACGGCTCGGCGGTGGCGGTGGGGTCGAGCGTCGGGTCGGCGAGCAGCGCGTCGGCCAGCGGCTCGAGCCCGAGCTCCCGGGCGATCATGGCCTTGGTGCGGCGCTTCGGCTTGTAGGGGAGGTAGATGTCCTCGAGGCGGGCCTTGGTGTCCGCCGCAAGGATCTGCTCCTTCAGCTCGTCGGTGAGCTTGCCCTGCGACTCGATCGACTCGAGGATCGCCGCGCGCCGCTCCTCGAGCTCGCGCAGGTAGCGCAGCCGCTCCTCCAGCGTGCGCAGCTGCGCGTCGTCGAGCGCGCCGGTGACCTCCTTGCGGTAACGCGCGATGAACGGCACGGTGGCGCCGCCGTCGAGCAAGTCGACCGCCGCTTGCACCTGCCCGTCGCGTACGCCCAGCTCTTCCGCGATCCGCTGGTGAATAGAGAGCACTGATTCGCCTTTCGATGGTCCGCCGCCCAATTGTGCCGGACACGGGGCGCGAGTGCGCTCGCCGGCGTCGTCTTGCCTGCACAGGAGGCCTTCCCTCCCGTACGGCAAGCCTGCTGGGCGCCTCCGCTTCCCCGTGGTCCCGTCCGCCGAGGGCGCGCGCCCAGCAGGACTTCGGTCCCCGCCGTCACGGCGAGCCTGAAACCGACACCCTAGACTCCCGCACCGACGTTTTCCGCGAGGCGGGGACGACCACGCGCATGCCGCCGCCGTTCGGCGGAGACGGCGGCGGCGCGGCTCAGCGAGGAACGGTCGCCTGCGCAGGTGTCGAGCATTCGGGACACACGAGCCCCGAGCACGGCGCGGGCACCAGTTGGCCGCGGTGACGCCAGGTCACGGCGCACCTGCCGCGTCCGTTGTCGACGTGCCATGCCTCATAGGTGTGCTGCCACTCCGAGCGGCACTGCGGGCAGTGATGGGTCCATGTCTCCAGTACGACGCAACAATCCTTCATGTCCGGCTCCGATCATGTGGTTGTACGGCGGGCACGGGGGCCCTGTCACGTACGCCACACGCAGAGCAGCGTCTGGAGTTCGGCCGTCCGCACGCATGGGCGCCGGGCGGGCGTGGTGGTCGCGGGGGTGTGGTGCCTCGGCCTGGCCTGGCGGGTGGGACGGCGGAGGGGTTGTTCGGCTCTCCGCGAGACCTCCTCGACGGTGGAGAACCGGTCGGTGGCGACGACCTCGCGTTCGGAGGTGAGCGGCTCGGTGTGGGTCGGTGCGGGGCCGACGACCTGCATGGTCCAGGCGAGGGCGGCCACGAGCACCCAAAGCCATGCCCTTGCGCCGGGGGACAGGCGGGGCCCAGCTGCGATCACGTAGCGTGATATCTCCGCTACTCACGGTGGGGAACCGCAACGGACCGTAATATTCGCCCCGGCCCCCACCGGCACGGCCCCATCCGTCGTCACGCGCGGGCGTTTCTCCGGGTGAGCGGTGTGGGGGCTTCGGGGTGGCACGGCCGCGCCTGTGGTCAGACGTGGGCGTTCTTCGGGAGGGTCGGGCTTGCGTGGGAGGGGCCGAGGGCGGAGGGGGCGTGATGGGGGTCAGGCGGGGGCCAGGCGGTGTTCCTGCGGGCTGAGGCCTCTCTCCCGCTTGAACGCCGTGCTCAGCGCGAACGCGCTGCCGTACCCCACCTTGTGGGCCACGGAGGCCACGGTCGCCTCGGGCTCGCGCAGCAGGTCGGCGGCCATGGTGAGCCGCCAGTTGGTCAGGTAGGACATGGGCGGCTCGCCCACCAGCTCGGTGAAGCGGCGGGCCAGCGCGGCGCGGGAGACGCCGACGCGCTCGGCCAGCGCGGAGACGGTCCACGGGTTGGCGGGCTCGTTGTGCAGGACCCGGAGGGCGCGGCCGACGACGGGGTCGCTGTGCGCCTGGTACCAGGCGGGCGCCTCGGCCTCGGGCCTGGAGAACCACGCGCGCAGCGTCGCGATGAGCAGCAGGTCGAGCAGCCGGTCGAGGAAGACCTCCTGCCCCGGCTGGTCCTTTGCGACCTCGTCGCCGAGCAGCGTGAGCAGGGGTGAGTCGAGCGAGGGGACGAGCAGCGTCGGCGGCAGGGCGCGCAGCAGCCGCCTGCTGATCTCGCCGTGCATCTGGTAGGTGCCGCTGAGCATGACCGCGGGGCCGTCGAGGCTGTCGCCCCACGTGCGGACGCCCAGGTCCATCGACGCGCACAGTTCCACGCCGTCGACGGTGGTGCTGCGCTCGCCCGGGTGGACGAGGATGGTGGGCTCGGTGCCCGGTTCGTCGGCCACGTTGTACGCCTCGGGCCCGCGCATGATGGCCACGTCGCCGGGCCGCAGCCGTACGGGGGGCCCGCTGTCGGGCACCACCCATGACTCCCCGCGCAGCATGGAGACCAGCGTCAGCGGGGCCCGGTCGAGGATGCGCACCGACCACGGCGGTGTCATGATCGATCGAAGCAGGAAGGCGCCTCGGGCTCGCGGCCCGTCGAGGAGTCCTGCGAGAGCGTCCATGGCAGGAAGCCTAGACGCTCGATGATGCGGGCGAGCTTCTCGACGATGGCCGCAGGATGGGGGTCCCGGCCAGGCTGAAGGCATGACAAACCTGGTTCTGGGCGGGACCGGCAAGACCGGCCGCCGCGTGGTGAAGAAGCTCGAGTCCCTCGGTCTGCCGGTTCGCGTCGGCTCGCGGAACGGCACGCCGCCGTTCGACTGGGAGGACGACAAGACGTGGGCGCCCGTCCTCGACGGTATGTCCGCCGCCTACATCGCCTACTTCCCCGACATGGCGGCGCAGGGCGCGGCCGAGCGCATCGGGGCGCTGTCCGGGCTCGCCGTCTCGATGGGCGTGCGCAGGCTGGTGATCCTGGCGGGGCGGGGCGAGGAGGAGGGCCTGCCGACCGAGCAGGCGCTCATCGACTCGGGCGCCGACTGGACGATCCTGCGCTCGACCTGGATCGCGCAGAACTTCAGCGAGTCCTTCCTGCTGGAGCCGGTGCTCGCGGGAGAGATCATCCTGCCCACGGGCGACATCGGCGAGCCCTTCGTCGACGCGGAGGACATCGCGGACGTCGCGGTGGCCGCGATGACCTCGGAGGGGCATGTCGGGCAGATCTACGAGCTGACCGGCCCCCGCCTGCTGACCTTCGGCGACGCCGCCGCGGAGATCGCACGGGCCACCGGAAGGGACATCCGGTACGAGTCGGTGTCGGCCAAGGAGTTCGCCGCCATGCTGGCGGAGGGCGAGGTGCCCGCGGACTACGTGGAGTTCCTGACCGAGCTGTTCACGAAGGTGCTGGACGGGCGCAACGCCTACGTGGCCGACGGCGTGAAGCGGGCGCTGGGCCGTGAGCCCCGCGACTTCCGCCTGTATGCCGAGGACGCCGCGGCGACCGGGGTCTGGGGTGCGCGATGACGATGCTGACGCAGGTCGCCGGTTTGCTCAGCCTGGTGCTGCTGGGCGCGATGGCGGGATTGTTCTACGGGTTCACGATCTCGGTGATGCCGGGCCTCGACGCGATCAAGGCCGACCAGGCGGTCGCGGCGATGCGCAGCGTGAACAGGAAGATCCTGAACCCGGTGTTCCTGCTGATGTATCTGGCGGCGCCCGTGGCGCCTATCGCGACCGGGGTGCTGCTGCTGACCCAGGGCGTGTCCGAGGCGGGGATCGCCTTCCTCGCCGCGGGCGGCCTCTACGTCATCGGCTCGTTCGCGGTCACGGCGGCGATCAACGTGCCGATGAACAACGCCCTGGAGGCGGGCCAGGGCGAGCCGCAGCGGCTCTGGGCCGCGTACACCTCCCGCTGGCAGCGGTGGAACACGTTCAGGGGCCTGGTGAGCTTCGCGTCCCTGGTCATCGCCGGAGTCGGCCTGCTGTTGTGGTGATGCTCGCGAAGGAGGAGGCGTAAGTCGCTACGATCTTGCCGGGCGGGTGAAACTCGGGCGAAAAGCGCGGATCCCGTCAGAGTGGCCTACGAAAGGAAATCCCCCCATGCGCTGGCACAAGCGTCTGCTCACCGCAGGGGTCGTCGGGGCCGTGACCATGACCGCGTCCGCGTGTGCGGGCGGCCAGGTACGCGGTGCCGGCCAGCCCCCTTCAGCGCCCGCCACAGGGACCGCCACAGGATCGACAGCCTCCCCGCAGGCGAGCACGGCGACGGAGAACGACAAGGCGTTCGTCTACGCGCCCAACCTCGACGTGGTCACCGACTGGGACCCCGCGACCTCGTACTCCAACGAGAACATCGCGATGCAGAACATCTACGAGTCGCTGACCCGCTACAACGTCACGACCCAGAAGCCCGAGCCGCGCCTGGCGACCGAGTGGAGCTCGGCGGCCGGCGGCAAGGAGTGGACGTTCAAGCTCCGCGAGAACGTGAAGTTCCACAGCGGCAATCCCGTCACAGCCGAGGCCGCGAAGAAGGCCATCGAGCGGACCAAGAAGCTGAAGGGCGGCGCCGCCTACATCTGGGACTCGGTCAAGAATATCGAGGCCCCTGACGAGCACACGCTGAAGTTCACCCTCTCCTACGCCACCCCGCTCGACCTGGTGGCCTCCGCGGGCTACGCCTCCTACATCTACGACACCAGCGCGGTCGACCAGGTGAAGGACGGCAAGGCCGACGCGGGCACGGGCCCCTACACGATCGACACATGGGAGAAGGGCAAGGAGACCGAGCTCACGCTCAAGGCCTTCGAGGGCTACTGGGGCGGCTGGAAGCCCGAGCAGTACAAGAAGGTGGCCTTCCGCGTCACGCCCGAGCTGAACACGGCATGGCAGCTACTGCAGAAGGGCGAGGTGAACTTCGTCCAGCGGCTCAACCCGCAGCTGTTCGCGCAGGCCGGCGGCACCGCCGGCGTGCAGGCGTCGCAGACGCCTTCCTTCCAGAACCTGATGCTGCTGTTCAACACCGAGAGCGGCCCGCTCAAGGACGTGCGCGTACGGCAGGCGCTGCAGAAGGTCCTCGACTACGACGGCCTGGCCGCCGCGCTCAAGGGCGCGGGGCAGAAGGGCTCGGGCCTGGTGCCGCAGGGCCTGCTCGGCTTCACCCCTGGCATGGAGCCCAAGCAGGACATCAAGGAGGCCACCGAGCTGCTGGCCTCGGCCGACTACGGTCCCGACCTCAACGAGCTGAAGCTCAGCCTGACCTACGCCCAGGGCGACGCCGACCAGCAGCTGCTGGTCACGCTGCTCAGCACGGAGCTGAAGAAGCTCAACGTCTCCCTGCAGGCCAAGCCCATGCAGTGGAACCCGCAGTGGGACCTCGGCAAGAAGAAGGGCCAGGACATCTTCGTCATGTACTGGTTCCCCGACTACGCCGACCCCTACTCGTGGTTCGTCAACGTCTTCCGCAGCGCCGACCCCGTCTCCTTCAACCTCTCCTACCTGAAGGACGAGGCCATCGACAAGGCGATCGACGCGCTGCCCGAGCTGACCGCGACCGACAGGGCGGCGGCCGAGCAGTCCTACGCGGAGCTGCAGAAGAAGATCATCGACGAGAAGGCCGCGGTCGCGGTGCCCTACGTGCAGACCTACCAGCGCGCGCTGTCGGCGGGCGTGCAGGGGTACGTCGACAACCCCGCCTACCCGAACGTGGTCTCCTTCTACGACCTGAAGCCCATCGGGTGACGCGTTATCTGGCTCGCCGGCTCGGCCAGGCTCTCCTGGTCGTGGCCGGCGTGGTCACGCTCACGTTCGTCATCATGCGGATGGTGCCGGGCGATCCCGCCGTGGCGTACGCGGGGCCGAAGGCGACGCCCGAGCAGCTCGCCGCCGCGCGTGAGCAGTTCGGCCTCGACCGGCCGCTCTACGTCCAGCTCTGGAACTACGCCAGGGACCTCGTCACCGGCGACTGGGGCACCAGCCTGCGCACCCGCAGACCGGTCGTCGACGATCTCCTCACCGCCTTCCCCGCCACGCTCGAGCTGGTGGGCGCGGCCCTGATCGTGGCGATCCTGGTGGGGTTGCCGGTGGGCATAGTCGCCGCCCGCTGCAAGGCGAAATTTCCTGATTTTTCGGTACGGCTGGGCTCCATGCTGGCCGTCTCCGTCCCCGTGTTCTGGCTGGCGCTCGCCCTGCAGACCCTGTTCGCCAGCCACCTCGGCTGGTTCCCCGTCGCGGGCGAGTACGACAACACGCTCGACACCACCAGCCCGCTCACGCTCTGGACCGACATCACGATCGTGGACGCCCTCATCACGGGCAACTGGCCGATCTTCACCAGCACACTGAACCACCTCGTGCTGCCGTCGCTCGTGGTCGCCGCCTACCCGGCGGGCGTGATCGCCCAGATGACCCGCGCCGCGCTCATCGAGGAGTCGGGTCAGGACCACGTGCGGCTGGAACGAGCCATGGGCTTCGGCGAGACCGCCATCCTGACGCGCTTCGCGCTGCGGCCCGCGCTCAACCCCGTGCTGTCGCTGATCGCGCTCGTCTTCGCCTACTCCCTCGTCAACGGCTTCCTCGTCGAGGCGGTCTTCAACTGGCCGGGACTCGGGCGGTACGCGTTCAACGCGATCAGCTCGCTCGACACGCCCGGCATCGCGGGGGTGACGTTGCTGGTCGCCGTCGTCTACGTGCTCGCCAACCTGATGGTCGACCTGCTGCAGGGCGTCATCGACCCGAGAGCGAGGGCGCGATGACCGCCGTCGAGCCGCGCAGGCGGCTGTTCCGCGTCCCCGACCGCTTCGCGGCCTTCGGGGCGGTGCTGCTCGTGCTCATCGTGCTGTCGGCCGTCTTCGCGCCGTGGCTGGCGCCGTACGAGGAGAACGACGTCAGGCCGCTGGAGTCGCTGCTGCCGCCCAGCGGTGCGCACTGGTTCGGCACCGACCAGGTCGGCCGCGACGTCCTCACCCAGGTCCTGTACGGCGGGCGCACCTCGCTGGTGATCGCCGCCGCCGTGCTGGCGGCGTCCGCGACGGTCGGCGTCACGCTCGGCGTCGTCGCCGGATACGCGGGCGGCTGGGCCCGCGACGTGATCATGCGCATCACCGACGTCTTCCTCGCCTTCCCCGCGCTGCTGCTCTCGCTCGCGCTCGCCGTGGTGCTGCAGCCGAGCGTGACCACGGTGATCCTGGCGATCGCGGTGACCTGGTGGCCCTGGTACGCCCGCCTGTCGGCCTCGGTGGCGGCCTCGGTCGCCACCAGGAGCTACGTGGACGCGGCCCGCTGCCTGGGCGTGCCCGCCTCCGTGATCGTGGCGAGGCACGTGCTGCCGAACTCGCTCACGCCCGTCCTCGTGCAGCTCTCGCTGGACGGGGGCGGCGTGATCCTGACCGCGGCGGCGCTGTCGTACCTGGGGCTCGGCGCGCACGAACCGACCGCGGAATGGGGGTTGATGGTGCAGCAGGGGCAGACGATCTTCACCACGAACTGGTGGGTCGTCACCTTCCCCGGCCTTGCCATCCTGCTGACGGCGTTCGCGTTCAACGTCCTCGGCGAGGGCCTGCGTGGCGCGCTCGACCCACGGAGGACCGTCAGGTGATCAGGATTCGCGACCTGCGGGTCGCCTACGGCCCCAGGGAGGTGGCGCACGTCCCCGCACTCGACGTGGGGGCGGGGGAGTGCGTGGCGATCGTGGGGGAGAGCGGGTCGGGCAAGTCCACCACGCTCCTGGCCGCGCTCGGCCTCGCGGAGGGGGCCAGGGTGTCGGGTGAGGTGACGGTGTGCGGGGTCGACGTCCTGCGGGCCAGACCCCGCGCCCTGCGGGCGATCAGGGGGTCGAAGGCGGCGCTGGTCATCCAGTCACCGCAGGCGGCGCTGTCGCCGACGACGCGGCTCGGTGTGCTGATGCGCAGGGCGCTCGCCCTCCACGGCGTCACGGGCGCACCCTCCCAGGGGAAGACCCAGGTCCAGGGAGAGCCGGCGGATGTCCGGGGCGGGGGTCCGCGCCGCGGGATCGAAGGGGTGATGGCGGAGGCGTGCGAGGCGGTGATGCTCGACCCCGCGATCCTGCGCCGCTACCCGCACGAGATCTCCGGCGGCCAGGCCCAGCGGTTCGCCATCGCCCTCGCCATCGCGCTCGGCGCCGAGGTGATCCTCGCCGACGAGCCCACCAGCGCCCTCGACGTCACCGTCCAGGCCGAGGTGGTAGGCGTGCTGCGCAGGCTCCGCGAGGAACGGGGGCTCGCCCTCCTGTTCGTCTCCCACGACCTCGCCCTGGTCTCCACGATCGCCGACCGCGTGCTGGTCATGAAGGACGGCGAGGTCGTCGAGTCGGGCCAGGCCGCCCAGGTGTTCACCCGGCCCAGCCACCCCTACACCCGCGAGCTGCTGGAGGCGCTCCCATGATCATGTGCGCCGAAGGCGTCACCCTCGCCTACGGGAAGACCCCCGTCGTCCACGACGTCACCCTCGACATCACCGAGGGCGGCGTCGGCCTCATCGGCGAGTCGGGCTCGGGCAAGACCACGCTCGCCCGCGCCTTCCTCAGCCTGCTCGAACCCGTCAAGGGCCGCATCACGTACGGCGGGCGGGACCTGCGCCAGGTCGACATGAAGGCCTTCAGGAAGGCGGTCCAGCCGGTCTTCCAGGCCGAGTCGCTCGACCCCAGGATGTCCGTCGGCCGCTCGATCGCCGAGGGCAGCCGCGACAGGGCCGCGGTGCCCGCGCTGATGGAGGAGGTCGGTCTCGACCCCGCCATGGCGGGCCGCAAGCCGCACCAGCTCTCGGGCGGCCAGCGCCAGCGCGTGGTCATCGCCAGGGCGCTGGCCGTGCGGCCCAGGCTGCTCATCCTCGACGAGCCCACCAGCGCCCTCGACGTCACCGTCCAGGCCAGGATCCTCGACCTGCTCGAAGGCGTCGGGACCGAACGGCTGCTCATCACCCACAACCTGGCCGTGGTGGGGCGGCTGTGCCGTACCTCTCATGTGTTGTTCGCCGGGCGGATCGTCGAGTCGGGGCCGACGGAGGACCTGCTGAGGCGCCCCGCCCACCCCTACACGCTGGCGCTGCGCGACGCCGTGCCGAAGCTGGGCGGCGAGCCGCCGGTGGCGAGGGGGAGGGCGGAGTCGGCGCCCGCGGACACCGGATGCCCGTTCAGGCTGCGGTGCCCGCTGGCCGTGCCGGAGTGCGAGAGCGTGCCCGAGCCGCGGGAGGTGGCGGGCAGGAGGGTCGCCTGCCACCGGGCGGAGCTGGTCCTCACCGGGCTCGCGGGCCGCTGATCACAGGGCGCGCAGCCCGTTGATCACTTCCAGCATCACCTTGGCGTCGGGCGCGGGCGGCGGCTTCTCGACCTCGACCAGCTTCTGCGCGTGCAGGTCGCCGACCAGCACGCGCACGACGCCGATCGGCAGGTTCAGCTCGGCGGCCACGTCCACCAGCCTCGTGGGCTTGGTGCACTGTTGAAGGATGATCAGATGCTCGGGGCCGAGGCCCACGGGCATGGCAAGACCGCCCGCCGTGATGATCACGGCGATGAGGTCGATGGCCTCGCTCGCGGGCACGGTGCGACCACGGGTCAGCAGGTAGGCCGGGACGATGGGACCTGCGTCCTCGTCCAGCCAGCGCTCCTCACTCACTGGTCACCACCCGCATCTTCCTCACGGGTTCCGGCTCCTGCTCCTCGGGTGTCACGACGAGCTCTGCGGGGATCAGCACGATGGCGGTGGTCCCTCCATATGGCGAACCGCGCAACGTCACGCGGATGTCATGCCTGGCGGCCAGGCGGGCGACGACGAACAGGCCGAGCCTGTCGCTGTCGGCAAGATCGAACTCGGGCGGGTTGGCCAGCCGCTCGTTGAGATCGGCCAGCTCCTCCTCGCTCAGTCCGAGACCCCTGTCCTCCACCTCCACCACGAAACCGTGCGCGGCGAGCTCGCCGCGCACGATCACGGTGGTGTGCGGAGGGGAGAAGACGGTGGCGTTCTCGATGAGTTCGGCGATCAGGTGGATGACGTCACCGACCACGGGCCCGGCCAGCGAGTGGGCGGGCATGGGGGAGACGGTCACCCGGGGGTAGTCCTCCACCTCGGCCGAGGCGCCGCGCACCACGTCGTGCAGCGGCACAGGCTTGCGCCAGCCGCGGCCGGGGGTGGCGCCGGACAGGATGATCAGTCCTTCGGCGTGGCGGCGCATGCGGGTGGTCAGGTGGTCGAGGCGGAACAGGTCGTCCAGCGCCTGCGGCTCGGTCGCGGTGCGCTGCATGCCGTCCAGCTGGATGCGCTGGCGGTGCAGCAGCGTCTGGCTGCGCCTGGCGAGGTTGCGGAAGACCTGGCCGACGCCCGCGCGCAGCCTCGCCTCGCCCACGGCCGCCTCGACGGCGGTCTGCTGGACGGTGGCGAAGGCCTTGCCGACGTCCGCGATCTCGGCCGTCCTGCCCGGCACGGTCAGCTCGGGCATCTCGACCTCCTCGCCCTGACGCAGCTTGCGGACGACCTCCGGCAGCTTGGTCTCGGCCACCTCGAGCGCCGCCTGGCGCAGCCCTGCCAGCTCCTTGGACAGCCTGTTGCCCATCCGCAGCGAGATCACGATCGACACCACCACGACCAGCAGGCCGGTGCCCGCCAGGACGAAGGCGTTCACGAGCACCGCGTCCGCCACCGGCTCGGCGCGCTCGGTGAGCACGACGCTCGCCTCGTTCTGCGCGTTCTGGATGGCGTTGGCCAGAGCGGTGGAGGTCGAGGGCCAGTCGACGGGCGCGCGGCCCGCGATGATCTGCTCCTCCATGATCCGCAGCCGCTGGTAGGCGGGGGTGGTGATGATGCCGACCTGGATCTCGCGCAGCGGCGCGTCCAGCTCGGACAGCGCCTGGTCGATGAGGAAGCGGCGGTTGCCGACGAGCTGGGTGAAGAGCTTGCGCTCCTCGTCGGCGGGGTTGCCGATCGCGATGGCCTGCTCCCTGGTCAGCAGCTCCTTGGCGTACCCGAGGTTGATGACCAGGCGCGACTGCTCGTAGATCGGGATGTCGTCGATCAGCGCGACACTGCGCTGCAGGCCGAAGAGCGCGTCGGAGATCGCGTTGTAGGCCTCGACCGTGGGCAGCCTGGGCGACAGGCCCGCGTCGACCTCGCCCCTGATCGCGTCGAGGTGCGACAGCTGGGTGAGGACCGTGTCGATCTGGCGGCGCACCGCCTCGCTGCTCGATCCGCGCGAGCGGTCCGACAGCCTGCGGAAGAGGTCTCTGGCCGCGTCGGTTTTGGCCCGCTGCTCGTAGGCGTCGCTCTGGTCCACGGGAGCGTGGCGGCGGACCACGAGCCTGGCCGAGGTCAGGCGCTCACGCTGGAGCTCGCCGATCAACTGACTCGCGGGTTGGCGTAGATTGGTCCAGCGCTCCTTGTACGAACGCAACTCGAGGCTCTCGCCTGCGGTCACCGCCACGATGACACCCCACAGGGTGATCATCGAAACCAGCGGAACCAGCAGCAGGCCGACGATCTTCACCCTGATCGTGCGGCTTCGGCCCATGGCACCTCACTCCGGTCGGTCCCTAGTATCGGAACCCCGGATTTGGGACAGGTGAGAGCCTAGCAACTGCACCTCACTTTTTCCCGATTTTTCGGGATTTTCAGCGTGATTTCGTGATCTTGCAGTAGGTTCGCCAGCACAATCGGGGAGTAGAGGGAGGCAGATGCGCCGTCGGCTGATCGCGGCCGCGCTCTCGCTCCTCCTCGCGGGCTGTTCGACCGCGCAAGTACGGCAGGAGCAGCCGCCGCTCTCGAAGGAGTCCACGTTCGTCTACGTGGAGAACCTCGGCGTGGTCACCGACTGGGACCCGGCCAGCTCCTACTCCAACGAGATCATCGCGATGCAGAACATCTACGAGTCGCTGACGATCTACAACCCGGTCACCAAGAAGGCGAGCCCGCGGCTGGCCACCTCGTGGCGCGCCTCGCCCGACGGCAGGACCTGGACCTTCACCCTGCGCTCCGGCGTCACCTTCCACACCGGCAGGCCCATGGACGCCGCCGCGGTCAAGGCGTCGATCGAGCGCACCATGAGCTCGAAGAGCACCCCCTCCTACATCTGGGGCGCGGTCGACGCCATCAGGGTCGACGACCCGCTCACGGTCACGTTCACGCTGAAGTACGCCGTGCCGCTCGACCTGGTCGCCTCCTCCGGGTACGCCGCCTACATCTACGACACCGCCGCCGCCCCCGACCTCAAGAAGTGGGTCTCGACCGGAAGGGACGCCGGCACCGGCCCCTACACGGTCGCCGGCTGGCGGAAGGGCAAGAGCGACGAGCTCACGCTCAAGGCGTATCCGGCCTACTGGGGCGGCTGGGACAGACCCCACTACACCACCGTCAAGTACGTGGTCGTTCCCGACCCCGAGGAGGCGTGGCAACGCCTGCTGCAGGGCGAGGTCAGCTTCGTGCACCGGCTGAACCCGGTCCTCTTCCGCAGGGCGAGCAGGACGGCGGGCGTGCGGACCGCGGACATGCCGTCGTTCCAGACGGCGATGCTGCTGTTCAACACCGCCTCGGGCCCGCTTGCCGACGTGCGGATCCGCAGGGCACTGCGCAAGACCATCGACTACGCGGGCACGCTCCGCGTGCTGCGCGGGGCCGCCTCTCCCTCGACGGGCGTGATCCCCGAGGGGCTGCTCGGCCATGTGGCGGGCCGTTCGCCCCGGCAGGACCTGCAGGGTGCGGCGGACCTGCTCGCCCAGGCGGGGTACGGCCCTGGCCGACTCCCGCTCCGCCTCACCCTCACCTACGCCCAGGGCGACGAGGACCAGCGGGTCTTCGTCCAGCGCATGGCCGCCACCCTCGAACCGCTCAACGTCACGCTGGTTGCCAAGGCGATGCCGTGGGAGGAGCAGTGGGCGCGCGGCAAGCGGCACGGCCAGGACATCTTCCTCATGTACTGGTGGCCCGACTACGCCGACGCCTACTCGTGGTTCGCCAACGTCTTCAGGAGCGCGGAGACCGTCCAGTTCAACCTGACCTACCTCAAGGACCGCGACGCCGACGCGCTGATCGACACCCTGCCCCAGCTCACGGTCACCGACCGCGCCGCGGCGCAGAAGACCTACGCCAAGCTCGGCAGAAGGCTGCTCGACGTCCAGGCGGCGGCCGCGGTGCCGTGGGTGGTCAACTACCAGCGCGCCTACCTGAGCGGCGTGCAGGGCTACAACGACAACCCCGCCTACCCCGATGTGGTCTTCGTCCACGACCTGCGCCCGGTCGGCTGAGGTCAGGCCCCCTTGTCGGGAGCCTCGACGCGCTCGCGGAGCCTGGACCTGATCTCCTCAGGCGTGTAGGCGCGGCGGCGCCGTTCGGCGCGGGCCATGACGACACCGGTCGCGGCGACCCCGGCCATGCCGGCCAGGCCGAGAATCTTCCACCACTTCGTCCGCATGTGCCTAGGGTAGTGGTGTGCTGACTCTCGACGAGGCCGTGAACCTCACCCGCACCGGCGACCTCTGGGTGTTCAGGGGACGTTCGGTGCCCGACCGGGCGATCCAGACGGTGACCAACAGCCCGGTCAACCACGTGGGCATGTCGATCGTCATCGAGGACATGCCGCCGATGATGTGGCACGCCGAGCTCGGCAAGTCGCTGCTCGACCTGTGGTCGGGCACCCACCAGCGCGGAGTGCAGCTGCACGACCTTCGCGAGGCGGTCACCGTGTGGGGTCAGAGGTACGGCCAGCGCGGCTGGTTGCGCCAGCTCGAGCCCCTGGCCACCGGCGAGATGGAGGACGCGGCCCTGCGCACGGTCGCCAGGGTCGACGGCACGCCGTTCCCCTCGACCGCGCGACTGGCGGGGCGGTGGCTGCGTGGCAGGGTGCCGCGCTTCCGGCGCGAGGTGGGGGAGCGGACGCTGGAGCGCGCCTACTGCGCCGAGGTCGTCGCCGTCACCTACGAGGAGATGGGCCTGCTCCCCACGGGACGCAGGCCCAACTGGTACGACCCCGGAAGGTTCTGGAGCGGTGACGACCTCGACCTGCAGCTGGGCCACAAGCTGGGCGGCGAGATCTCCGTCGCCGTGCCGCTCCGGAGCTGACGGGGTTACCCGGCGAGCTCCCACACCGACTCGAACGCCTCCCCGCTGATCTCGGTCAGCTCCCAGATCTCCAGCGCCTGGTCGGTGAGGAAGCCGTGCTCGTCCTGCAGGTGGCGCCACCAGTAGCGATGGACCGAGCGATCGGCGCCGATCTCGACCTGTCTGATCGCCCAGTGCTGACCGTCGCCCTCGACGCTCTCGAACAGCCACACCCCGCCGTCCTCGTCGTCGGCCCTCCAGTGGTGGCGGGCCAGGTCGGACTCGGCGAGCTGCCTGATGACGGGCTCACGTAGATCTGGAAGCACGCGCCCACTCTAGGAGGCGCGACCGACACTTCCGCTCGCCGCCAGCGCCCGGAAGGCGGCCGCGCCTTCACGCTCCAGCCACGTCGCGAAATCCATCAGATCCGGATGGAGTCTCCTGAGCATGGGCACATCGGCCGCCCACCCCGCGAAGGACCCGGTGCGCTCGGCCTCGTAGCCGGTGCCGAGCCGTTCGAGCGCCTCGGCGGGCAGTGGATCGGTCGAGATCGGCACGCCCGCCACCTCGCCGATCGCCGCCGCCAGGCTGTCGCGCGCCAGCTCGTCGCCCGCCAGCTCGATCTCCCTGCCCACGTAGGTGTCGGGGTCGCCGAAGGCGAGCCCGGCGAACGCGCCGATGTCGGCGACGGCGATCAGCTGCACCGTCATCTTCGGCGGGATCACCCTGACCAGCGCGGTCTCGCCGAAGACGCCGAAGCGCGCGTCGAGGTGGTTCGACATGAACTGCACGGGCCGCAGGATCGTGTACGGCACGCCGCTCGCCCTGATGTGCCGCTCGATCTCCAGCTTGGGCGCCCACTGCGTGACGAGCGGGGGGCGATGGAGCGCGCCGACCGAGGTGTAGACGAGGTGTTTCACGCCCGCCTCGCGAGCGGCGTCGGTCACGTTGACGCCGAGCCGTACCTCCTCGTGGTCGAAGTCGGTCGAGCCCGCGGTGGGCTGGACGCTGAAGACGCCGTAGGCGCCCTCGGCGGCCGCCTCCAGCGCCGCCCTGTCGCCCATGTCGCCCTTGACGAGCTCGGCGCCCGCGGCCTCGAGCTGCCGCGCGCCCGCCGCCGAGGGGTCGCGCACGAGCGCCCGCACCCGCCAGCCGTCGGCCAGCAGCCGGTGGGCGGTCGCGCCGCCCTGCTTTCCCGTCGCGCCTGTGACCAGCACGATCCGTGTCATCTGCGTCTCCCGTGACTAGGATTTGGAGCAGTGCTCCGATAATAGGCGGAGCACTGCTCCGATTGTCAATGGGGAGGACGCATGGCCGACATGGCCCGCGCCGACGCGCGGCGCAACTACGAGCAGCTGCTGGCCGTGGCCAGAGAGGTGTTCGCCGAGCAGGGTACGGACGCCTCTCTGCGCGAGGTCGCCCGCCGCGCCGGCGTGGGCATCGGCACCCTTTACCGGCATTTCCCCACGCGGGAGGCGCTGCTGGAGGCGCTGACCCGGGCGGGCTTCGAGGCCATGCGCGAGCACGCCGACGAGCTGCTGACCGCCGCCTCGCCCCGTCAGGCCCTGCTCGACTGGCTGCGCGTGTTCGCCGCGCGCTCGACCACCTACCGGGGGCTGCCCGAGTCCGTGATGGCCGCGCTACGCCAGGAGGGCTCGGAGCTGCACGCCTCCTGTGAGGCCATGCGCACGGCAGGCGGCAGGCTGCTCGCGCGGGCGCAGGAGGCGGGAGAGGCGCGCCCCGAGGTCACCGGCGCCGAGCTGCTGGCCCTCGCCGCCGGCATCGCATGGGCGGTCGAGCAGTCGCCAGGCCGCGACGACCTCATGGACCGCCTGCTGGCCCTCGCCTCCCACGGATTCCTCCCATGACGGCGCCCACGCGGCTCATCGTCCTGCGCGGCAACTCGGGCTCGGGCAAGACGCCCACCGCCCGCGCGCTCCGCTGCTGAGGGACTGGTACGCCGAGCGGGACCTGCTGCCCCGCCCGGTCGAGAGGGTGATCGGACAGGACAGCTCGATCGACGACACCGTCGGGTTGTTGATGGCCGCGCTGCTCTCCTGAACCGCGCTGCCCGGCGGCTCAGGACTGACGTGCGCGCTCCAGCGCCGCGTCCGTCGCCGCCACGGCGCCCACGACCAGCGTGGCAACGACGCCCAGCGCCAGCGGCGGCATCAGCGAGGGCGCGAGGATCACGAGCACCCCCACCGCGACCAGCACCGCGATCCCGATGACCCGGTTCATGGACAGGTCGCCGAACACGGCTCGCTTGAACAGCGCGTGCCCTGCCAGGAACAGCACAGGGCCGCCGAGCACGGTCAGCGCGGTGCCCAGCGAGATCGCCCCGGTCGGATGCGCGATCGCCAGCTCGTCGCCCACCGCGGTGATGATGATCCCCATGACCATGGGGATGTGGATGTAGGTGTAGGCCGACCTGCCCAGCTGTGCGGGGTCGTCCGACTCGGCGATGGCCTCGGCCGCGGCCTCCGCCGTACGGTCGAAGTAGACCCACCACATCGCCACGCTGCCGAGGAAGGCGATCACGAACGCGGCCACCGTGGCCGTGGTCAGGTGGTCGTTGTCGGCCAGGGTCAGCCCGGTGACCAGCACGGACTCGCCGAGTGCGATGATCACGAAGAGCTGGCAGCGCTCGGCCATGTGCGCGCCGTCGATCGTCCAGTCGGTGGTCGACACCTTGCCGAGGTACGGCGTGCGGTAGCCGGCCCACGGCCCGCCGTACTCCACCAGCAGCGCGACGATCCACAGCACCACCTGGGCCGCGCCGCCGAGGACGGCGCCGGTGATCCACAGTGCCGCGCTGACGACGTGCCAGACGAGGATCAACCGGAAGGTGTACCCGATCGGGAAGGTCCGCGTCGCGAGGGCCACCGCCAGCGCGCGCCCGACCTGGATGGCGACGTACGCGCCCGCGAACCACAGCGCCCGCTCGCCGAACGCCTGGGGCAGCGCCGCCGACATGACCAGGCCCGCGAGCATCATCCCTGTCAGCGTCAGCCGCAGCACAGGATGGTCGGGATTGCCCAGGTTGGTGGTCCACGTGGCGTACATCCAGGCCCACCACACCGCCAGCGTGAGCAGCAGCGTCTGCGCGGCTCCCGCGAGGTCGAAATGGGCGAGCAGCAGGTGGGAGAGCTGCGTGATCGCGAACACGTAGACGAGGTCGAAGAAGAGCTCGATCGGCACGACCTTGGCGGTCTCACCGCGAGCTCGAAGAATCTCCGCTGCCATTGGCTTCCTTCCCCGTGTGCCCGCGAACCCGTGGACCCGCGCGGACCCTGCGTACCGATTCGTCATAGTAGGGCCCGTCACACCCCGGCGATCACGTCTGCTCGTGCCGGTTCGGGAGAATCGCCCGCATGATCACGGAGATGGCCTGTTCCGCACAGGCCTGCCCGCCCCGCCGGCAGGAGGGCTGCGGGCAGGTCGGGCCGGTGGTGTCCTCAGTGCCGTCGGCGTAGCCGGTCCAGGAACCGCCGCGCCTTCGCCTGGTTCTGAGGGTCGTTGGCCATGCGCTTGGCCTTCTCGATCGTCTGCTTGCCTTGCGGGCTGCGCAGGTACGCGCGCACCCGATCCATGAGCGTCGCCATGCGCGTCCCCTACCCCGCACGGGGCCACATTCGCACGGCTCTGCCTACGTAGAGTGTCCTGCGATGTGGAACACGACGACTTTTCAGCGTGACGGCGTGCGTCTGGTCTGCCGCGACAGCGGAGGGTCAGGGCCCGCCGTCCTGCTGCTTCACGGCCTGGCCGGGCAGTCCCACGAGTGGGACCCGCTCAGCGAGCAGCTCGGCGACCGCTACCGGCTTCTGGCGCTCGACCAGCGCGGCCATGGCGCCAGCGAGTGGCATCCCTGCGACACCTCCAGGGCCGCGTTCGTCGCCGACGTCGTCACCGTGATCCGTGAGCTCGCGGTCGCGCCGGTGATCCTCGCCGGACAGTCACTCGGCGGGGTCACCGCGATCCAGACCGCCGCCGCGCATCCCGACCTCGTCCAGGCCCTCTTGCTGGTCGAAGCGGGCCCTGCGCCTGGCGACACCGACCTGCCCGGCCACATCGACGGCTGGCTCCGCTCCTGGCCGGTCCCCTTCGCCACCCGCCGGGACGCCGAGCGGTTCTTCGGCGACGGGCCGGTCGGCGAGGGCTGGGCCTCCGGGCTGATCTCCTCGGCTGACGGCCTGCGCCCGTCGTTCGACCGCCGGGTCGTCGTCGACGTCATCGCCGATCACTCGAGTCGGTCGAACTGGGATGACTGGACCCGGATCAGCTGTCCCACGACCGTCGTCCTCGGTGAGCAGGGCATCCTTCCGGCCGAGGAGGTGGCGGAGATGCGACGCCTCCGCCCCGACGCCCGCTTCGTCACGGTGCCGAAT
Organism: Nonomuraea sp. NPDC049152; assembly: GCF_040648355.1. Taxonomy (NCBI): domain Bacteria; kingdom Bacillati; phylum Actinomycetota; class Actinomycetes; order Streptosporangiales; family Streptosporangiaceae; genus Nonomuraea; species Nonomuraea sp. NPDC049152. The sequence continues at coordinate 316,528 of NZ_JBEZDO010000003.1, forward strand.
GCGGGGCACGACCTGCACCTGGACTCCCCCGCCGAAGTGGCGGGGGAACTTCAGCGCCTGTGCGGCAGATCTCCCTCCGACCACCCGGAGCGGGCGCGGTCCTCGACGGCATGACATCTCCATGGGTTCCAGGAGAGCCTGACCCGGGGTCGGTGAGGTCGCACGGTCAGCCCAGCAGCTCGGCCAGAGCCGCGCGGTCGCTGACGCCGGTCTTCTCGTAGACCGCGTAGAGGGTGTTGGCGACGGTCCTGATCGATACCACGAGCCGGGCCGCGATCTCCCTGTTGGTCAGGCCCTGGGCGGCGAGCAGGGCCATCTCGCGCTGGCGAGGGGTCAGGTCGGGCACGTCGAGATCGAGCAGTGCGGGGGTGCGGGCGCCCTGGCAGCGGCGTGACAGCGCCCACGCCCTGGTCTCGGCGGCCCTGGCCGAGCGGGTCAGTCCCTCGTGGCGGTAGCGGCGGGCCGCGTGGGCGGCCGCCTCGGCGGCGTGGACGATCAGGCCCAGGCGCTCGAAGTCGCGGGAGACCGCGTCGAGTTCGGGTCCTGTGCGGGCGGCGGCGTGCTCGGCGAACAGCGCGACCAGCGGGCCCTCGCCCGTCAGGCGGGCGGTGACCGAGGTCGCCGCCGACGGGCCCTCGCCGGTCACGCGGGCGGCGTTCGGCGCCGGTCGGCCGAGCCGTACGACGTCGTGGAGGAGGAACGGAACCTGGGCGGGCAGCGCCCGCTCGGCCGCGGCGAGCGCGGTCGCGACGGCTCCCGGGATGTCGCCGCGAGCGGCCAGCGTCCACACCTTGGCCTGCTCGAGCGGGATGACGACGGCGGGGCCGAGCGGCAGCCCGGTGCGCCCGGCCAGCTCGATCGCCTCCTCGGCCGCGGCGACCTCGCCCAGCAGCGCGTGCGCGTGTGCCAGCTCGCCCAGGCACAGTCCCGCCCACACGCTGCGCTCGGGCAGATGGGCGATCGCCTCCCTGCACGACCCCAGCGCGTCGGTGACCCGGCCGCGCAGCCTGAGCGCCTGCGCCTTGCGGGCGCCGAAGTAGACGAGCGCCCTGGCCCACGAGCCGAACTCGCCGTCGAGGCCACGCCCCTGCTCGGCGTGGCGTTCGGCGGCGGACAGATCGCCCAGGAAGAGCGCGGCCTCCGAGGCGGCCTCCAGGACCGCCGCCCTGAGGCTCGGCAGCGCGTTCGGCGCGCGGTCGAGCGCCGCCTCGGTGCGGGCGACCGTCTCCAGGCACTCGGTCGCCCTGCCCTCAGCGGCGAGGATGACGGCCTCGGTCGTGCCGAACGCCCGCACGTTGCGCGGATGCGTGGAGGGCCCCATCTCGGCCGCGGCCCGCAGCGACGCCCTCGCCGCCCCCAGATCGCCGGCGAACACCTCCAGCGAGGACCTGGTGCTGCGGACGCCCTGCCGCGCGTGAACGTCGGTGACCGAGCGCTCGGCCGCCGTCATCAGCTCCAGCGCCTCCTCGACCCTGCCCAGGCCCCAGAACAGGTTGAACGCCCTGGTGACCGCGCAGTCGATGCGGGAGTAGTCGTCCGGCGCCAGCGCGGAGGCGGCGGCCAGCACCTGCTCCGACTCGGCGTAGCGGTCGGCGTAGAACAGGATGCCGCCCAGCGCGAGCCTGGCCCGGAAGCCGTCGCCCGCCGCGCGGGCCAGGCGCTCGGCCAGCTCCAGGTCGCGGACCATCCTGGCCATGTCGCAGGCGGCGAGCAGCAGCTCGGGATCACTGCTGGCGCCGCTGTCGAGCCGCCACACGGCCACCCGCAGCACGTCCTCGCGGCGGCGCAGGTCCGTCCCCGCCACCGCGTCGGCCAGCTTGCGCAGGAGCTTGCGGGCGCGCAGGGTGCCGCAGCCGCGCCTGATGACCTCGCCGTAGAGCGGGTGGCCGATCCGCACCTGCAGACGGCGACCCTCCAGGTCGACCGTCACCAGCTGGCGGTCCTCCAGACGCTCGACCGCGGCGGCGGGGGCGAGCGTGGTCAGCAGGTCGGCGCCGAGAGGCTCGCCGTACGCCAGGAGTTCCAGGACCTCGCGCTCGTCGGGCGTCAGCTCGCCGATACGGCCCGCGATCGTGTCGCGCAACGACGGTGTGATCTCCAGCTGACCCCGCCATCGCCACACGCCCCCGTTGTCGGCGGGCATCCATGCCAGCACCAGTTCGCGCAGGTAGAGGGCGTTGCCGCGGCTCGCCTGCCACAGTCGCGTCACCGTTCCCTGCTCCACCCTGCCGCCCAGCGCCCGTTCGAGGACTCGGCCGGTCTCCTCCAGCGTCAGCGGCGCCAGTTCCATGCGCGGCAGGAGGTCGTCCTTCCACAGCGCCTGCACCGCGTCGGGCGCGGGCGTCTCCGTGCGTAAGGTCGCGATCACCCGGGTACGGCCCCGCGCCACCAGATGATGGACGAGCGCGGCGGAGGCGGCGTCGAGCAGGTGCGCGTCGTCCACCACCAGGACGGGCGCGCGCACGGCGTCGGCCGCCCAGCCGAGCGGGTTGCCCACGGGCGGGGCGGAGGGCAGCAGCGGCCCGAAGGCGCCCAGCGGCAGTTCGGCGGCCGCGGCCGTGGCCCGCACCCACGCCACGCCATCGAGATCTCGTACGGCGTGCGCCACCAGGCGGCTCTTGCCCACCCCCGGGGCGCCCACGACGACCAGACCGGCTACCGCGGACCTGATCTCGGTCAACTCCGCCGTCCGGCCTGCGAAGGGCCACGCGCGTGCCACGCTGGAAGCGTATTTGAGTAGCCCTTACTCATGCGAGGCGATTGCTGGAGGGAGCAGGGTCGGGGCATGGACATGAGGGACCTGGTACGGCGGAGCCTCGACGACCCGCACGCCGAGATCGCCGAGCAGCGCAGCGAGCCCGTGGCCACGCACGGGTTCGGCGCGCTGTCCACCACCTCGCTGCGCAGGCTCCACGGCACCACGACGGCAGGCGTGCCGTGGGCGTTCTTCGTCAAGTCGATCGAGTCGCCGGAACGCCGTCCAGAAATCGGGGACAGGGCGGCGAACTTCCCGTGGAGGGCCGACCTCGACATCTACCTGGCGGGCCTCGAGCTGCCGGAGGGCATGCGCCTGCCCCGCCTGCACCACGTGGAGGACCTGGGCGAGGACCGCTACGTGATGTGGCTGGAGGACGTGCGGACCGCCGACGCGGCGTGGGACCTCGACAGGTACAGGTCCGCCGCCAGGCTGCTGGGGGAGCTGGCGGCCATGCACCCGGCGACGGGGCCGAACGAGGGCCTGCGACACTTCCTCGGCGGGCCCGTCGAGCACCTGTTCCTGCCCGCGCTGCGCGACCCCGACCTCTGGCGGCATCCGCTCGTCGCCGCGCACGCCGACCCGCTGCTGCGCTCGGACCTGCTGGCGCTCGCCGGGCGGATCGAGGCGCTGGTCGAGATGGTCGCCGAGCTGCCGCACACGCTCTCGCACGGCGACGCGTGCCCTGCCAACCTGCTCGTCCCCGCCGACGGCTCCGCGCGGTTCGTGGCGATCGACTGGAGCTGGCCATGGGCGACCTGCGCGGGCTTCGACCTGGGACAGCTCCTGGTCGGCAGGGCGCACACGGGGGAGCTCTCGCCAGGGGAGCTGCCGGCCGTCCACGAGGCGATCGAGTCGGCCTACGTCGAGGGGTCGGGCTTCTCCGCCGACGAGGTGGCGCTCGGTCACGCGGCCACGCTGGTGCTGTGCGGCGCGTGGACGGCCCTGCCGCTCGAGCGTCTCGGTGACGAGCCGACGCCGGAGCTGCACGAGCTGTTCCACCGGCGGGCGGGGCTCGCCAGGTTCGTCGCGGACGTCGGTCGCGGGCTCTGACGTGGGCGGATTCACGGGTATGGGCGGTCCATGATCTGGGGCTCCCTTTCGGTGATATACAGGTGCCCTCTCTAGGGAGCTAACGGGGGAAATGGGGCATCGTGGTCGAGATAAGACCGCTCAATCCTGAGGATCCAGCGGCGGTCGGGGGACACCGCATCCTCGGGAGACTGGGCGAGGGTGGTCAGGGCATCGTCTTCCTGGGCGAGGGGCCAGGCGGGCAGCGGGTCGCCGTCAAAATCCTGCAGGGTTACCTGACCGCCAACGCGGAGGCGCGCGAGCGGTTCGTCCGCGAGGTGCGGATCGCCACCAGCGTGGCCAGATTCTGCACGGCCCAGATCCTGGCGACGGGTGTGGTGGGCGACAGCCCCTACATCGTCAGCGAGTACGTTCCAGGGCCCTCGCTCGAGGAGTCGGTGCGGGAGGCGGGGCCCCGTACGGGGGCGGCGCTCGAACGGCTGGCGCTCAATACCGCAATGGCGCTGGCTGCCATCCACCGGGCGGGCGTGCTGCACCGCGACTTCAAGCCCGCCAACATCCTGCTGGGGCCCGACGGTCCCGTGGTGATCGACTTCGGCATCGCCAGGGCGCTGGACGGCGGGCTGGCGGGGATGACGCACCAGGGGCAGTTCTTCGGCACGCCCAGGTACATGGCGCCCGAGCAGTTCGCCGAGGCTCCGGTCGGGCCGCCCGCGGACGTGTTCGCCTGGGCGATGACGATGGTGTTCGCGGCGAACGGGCGGCCCGCGTTCATCACCGAGACCCTGCCGGGGCTGCTGCACTCGATCATGAACGAGGAGCCGGACCTCGGGGTGCTCGCCGGGGGGCTGCGCGACCTGGTATCCCTCTGCCTGGCCAAGGATCCCGCGCGCAGGCCGTCGGCCGAGCAACTCGTGGCCCAGCTGAGCGGGGCCCACACCCCGGTGCCGCCCGCCCCGCAGCCCTTACCGCGGCAGGCCCCGCCCGCGCCCCAGCCGCCGCCGTTCCTCCAGCAGCCACCCCCGACGGCTCCCCAGCAGCCACCCCAGAGCCTCCACCAGCCAGCCCCGGCCTCCCACCACACGTCGCCAGGGCCCCAGCACCCGATTCCAGGGGGCCGGCACACGTCACCGGGGGTTCAGCACCCGGCACCAGGACCCCAGCACCCGATCCCAGGCCAGCACACCTCGCCAGGGGTTCAGCACCCGATCCCAGGGCCCCAGCACACCTCGCCAGGGGTTCAGCATCCGGTCCCAGGGCCCCAGCACGCGCTCCCGGCCGTGCCGCAGACCGCGCCCGAAGTCCAGCAGGAGCCGCCGATCCCGCTCCAGGTGGCGACCATCCCATCGCAGGCGCCCCCGCCCGGCGCGCCGGGCCAGGAGAGCGGGCCGAAGGGGAACAGGCGGCTGCTCGCCGTGCTGGCAGGAGCCACGGTCGTCGTGCTCGGCGCGGTGACGGCCGCGGTGCTGCTCAGCAGGGGTGGCACCACACCGGAGGCGGCCGCGAAGGCGCAGGCCGATCCTCAGCCGAGCACCCTCCCGGTGGTCGTCCCCTCGGACCGCGACGCGTGGTCCACCCCGCTGCCGACGCCGAAACCGAAGGCGAAGAAGACCCGATCGCCGACCCCCTCGCCGACCACCACCGTCTCCACGCCGCCGGTCAGGCACACACGGCTCACCGAGCGCAACCTCCTGGCGAACGGCGCGTTCAACGGCGCCGACCTGGCGCCCTGGTACCTCAGAGGCACGGTCAAGCAGGCCACGAGCGGCCAGCGCAGCGGCTGGGGCGCGCTCTGGCTGACCGCCACGCCCGGAATGGACGCCGCCGCCGAGCAGGTGACCAGGCTGCGCCCGAACACCAAGTACACGCTGAGCGGCTGGGTCCGCTCCGACGGCAAGAGGACCGTGCTGGGCGTCAAGACCGCCGACCCTCACAGGGGCGGATGGAGGGCGCACCGAGGAAAGAAGTACGGGTACTACTCGATGACCTTCACCACCGGCAAGGACATGACGAAGGCGTCGATCTTCTGCTGGCGGAAGGACACGGGCCAGGGCTACTGCGACGACGTCAGCCTCCGCGCCTGGCAATGAGCCCCTCGAGCAGCCCTTTGACCGCCGTAGCCTCGTGGAGGTCGCCGTCGAACGGGCCGAGCAGGACGGGCCCGTCGTCGGCGCTGTCGGGCAGCCGCCCGTGGCTGCCCCGCACCGGCGACGGGTCCAGGGGAACGACCGACATCGTGTAGCGCATGCCGAGCTTCTTGCGGGCCAGCGCCAGCCCCGCGCGAACCTTGACGAACGGGTCGGCTGGATCCATGAACAGCTCGGCGGGGTCGTAGCCGGGCTTGCGGTGGATCTCGACGAGCCTGGCGAAGTCGGGGGCGCGGGCGTCGTCCAGCCAGTAGTAGTAGGTGAACCACGCGTCGGGCTCGGCGACCGCGACGAGCTCGCCCGACCGTTCGTGGTCGAGGCCGTACTTCGCCTTGCCGACGCCGTCGAGCACCTCGTCGACGCCGGGCAGCTCGGCCACGACCGAACGTGCTCTCGGCAGGTCGGCGGGGTCGCGGACGTAGACGTGGGCGAGCTGGTGGTCGGCGACGGCGAAGGCCCGCGAGGTCCACGGGTCCAGGTACTCCATCCCGGCCTGCGTGTACACCTCGAGGAGCCCGGCCGAGCGCAGCGCCCTGTTGATGTCGACGGGCCTGGCGGCGGGGGTGATGCCGTACTCCGACAGCACGACGACCGTGGCGTCCTCGGCCAGCAGGGGAGCGAGGGCGGCGTCGACGGCTCGGGCCGCGGCGACGGCCTCGGGCCCGTCGGGGCCGTACCGCTGCAGGTCGTAGTCGAGGTGCGGGACGTAGACCATCAGCAGGTCAGGCCGGTGGGCGTGGAGGATGTGGACGGAGGCGCCGACGATCCACTCGGTGGAGGCGATGCCCGCCCCCGGCCCCCAGTAGCTGAACAGCGGGAACGGCGGCAGCTCGTCGTGCAGGGAAGGCGGCCTGGTGTAGCAGTCGGGCGACTTGCGGCCGTCCGCGTGGTAGATCGGGCGCGGAGTGATGAGCAGGTCGGAGGCGGCGCCCATGGCGTACCACCAGCACACGTTGGCGGTGCGCAGGCCGGGCGTCGAGTCCCAGAGCTGGCCGCCCTGGATGAGCGCGTTGTGCTGGCGCCACAGGAAGATCTCGCCGAGGTCCCTGAAGTACCAGCCGTTGCCCACGATCCCGTGCTCGCGCGGCGGCGCGCCGGTGAGCAGGGTGGCCTGCATGGAGCAGGTGACGGCGGGCAGCACAGGCCGCAGCGCCGCCGCCGCGCCGACCTTCGCCACCCCGGGCATGAGCGCGAGCAGGCGCGGGGTCAGCCCGACCACGTTGATCACGACGATCGGCGCCATCACAGCTCCTTCAGTCCGAGTACGGCGAGCTCGCGCCGCATCCAGTCGAGTTCGGCCGCGATCCCGCCGATGACATCGGGCTCACGCAGCACGCTCCAGGTGTAGGTCTCGACCTCGATGTGCCTGGTCAGCGGCGGGGCCAGCACCGCCCGCAGCAGCTCGCCGAGATACCCGGCCGTGGTGGTCAGCGGCGCGGGAGGGGCGGCGTGCAGCGGCATGTGGAAGTGGGTCCGCCACCTCTCCCCGTACGGCAGCCGCTCCAGCGCCTCGTCCAGGTCGTCGGCGTATCCCGACGCGCACCGCGTCTGGTGCAGGAAACGCGCCTCGTCGTAGGCCTCGAGCGCCCGCTGCGCCCCTGGCGGCGTCTCCAGCGCGCACGACGCCTGGAGCTTGACGATCGGCAGGTCGCCGAAGTCGAGGCCCTCGAAGCCGACCGCCAGGTGGCAGGCGTCCAGGCAGACGCCGAGGAGCTCGTCGCGCGGCAGCAGCGCGGCGGCCTGGGCGGTGGTCTCGATGACGCAGCCAGGCTCAGGTTCGAAGGCGACCCTGATGGTCCTGCCCGTCCGGGACCTGACCTCGCGCAGTCCCTCGACCAGGGGCTCCAGCAGGGCGGTCGGCGCGCCCTCAGTGCGCCAGGCGAGCGGCAGGGTCGAGATCGAGCCCTCCGTCACGTCGTCCGGCAGCAGGGCCGCCAGGATCGCGGCCAGGTCGAGGGTGTAGCGCAGGCGTTCGGGCGAGGACCAGTCGGGGGAGTAGACCCGGTGCTTCACGACCTCCTGCTGGAAGCCCCGGTAGGGGAAGCCGTTCAGCGTGACGACCTCCAGGCCGTGGGAGTCGAGCGCGGCGCGCAGCCGTACCAGCTCCTCGGGGTCGTCGAGCAGCGTGCGGGCGGCGCCCGCGGGCAGCCACAGTCCGACGCCGAGCCGCGGCACCCCGAGCAGGGAGCGGACGCGGGCGCAGAAACCGGACAACTGGGAGTGGATGCCGGGCAGGTCCTCGGCGGGGTGGACGTTCGTGCAGTAGGCGAGGTGGACGGTCGAGCCGTCGGGGTGCAGGAACCGCATCAGCCACCCCGTTTGATCGTGTTGCCCGCGTAGTCGTCTCCCATGACCGGCGCTTCGGGATCGGCGCCGTAGAAGGCGGAAGGGTTGCGCCACAGCACCCTGTCGACGTCGTCCTCGGTGTAACCGGCGGCGCGCATCGCGTCGCCCACGGCCCTGGTGCGCAGCGGGTCGCTGCGGCCCCAGTCGGCCGCCGAGTTCACCAGCATCCGCTCGGTGCCGTACTCCTGGAGGATCGCCACCATCCGCCCTGGGTCCATCTTGGTGTCGGGGTAGATCGAGAAGCCCATCCAGCAGCCGGAGTCGGCGACCATGCCCACCGTCACCTCGTTGAGGTGGTCGATCAGCACGCGCTCGGGCGGCAGGCCCCTGACGACGTCGAGCGTGCGCCTGGTGCCCTCGGCCTTGTCCCTGTGCGGGGTGTGCACGAGGACGGGCAGGTCGTGCTCGGCCGCCATGGCCAGCTGCGCCTCGAACGCCTTGTCCTCCGCGGGGGTCATCGAGTCGTAGCCGACCTCGCCGACCGCCACGACCGACTCCTTCAGCAGGTAGCGGGGCAGCTCGTCCAGCACGCCCGCGCAGCGGGGGTCGTTGGCCTCCTTGGGGTTGAGCGCGAGCGCGCACAGGTGGCGGATGCCGTGCTGCGCCGCACGGTACGGCTCCCAGCCCAGCAGCGCGTCGAAGTAGTCGAGGAAGCTGCCCACGTTCGTGCGCGGTTGCCCCAGCCAGAAGGCCGGTTCGACGACGGCCCGCACCCCGGCGTCGTGCATCCGCTCGTAGTCGTCGGTGGTCCTGGAGGTCATGTGGATGTGGGGGTCGAAGATGCGCATCAGATCCTCTCCAGCACGTCGGAGGGGACGGGCCTGCCCGCCGCCCTTCGTTCGTCGGCGTAGGCGGTCAGCATCCTGGCCAGCTCGGCGTCGAAGCGCTCGTCGAGCCCGGCGAGCCTGTCGAGCGGGATCGACATGAACACGCACTTCAGCACGCCCTGGCGGTAGGCGTGGTCGTCGAGCGTGCGCGCGCCGTAGGGGCCGAGGGCCGCGGTGACGAGCCTGGCGTCGTTGGTGCGCAGCGCGTCCTCCACCAGGGGCAGCGCCGCGTCGCCCAGGTCGAGCTCGGCCAGCGCGTCCAGGACGGCCAGGCGCTCGCCGGCGTCGCCGTTCCTGTACAGCGCCACGACCGTCGCGGCGTCGACGTGCCGGAGCAGGGCGCGCCTGGCGGAGGGCCCACCCCTGCGCGCCGCCACAGGGAACAGCCGGTGCACCGCGTCCTGGTCGTCCTTCACCCGGCGCACGGCCTCAGCCGTCCAGTCGCCCATGTGCCCTCCTCAGGAAGTCGATCGACCGGCGGGCCACCTCGGGCGCGGCGTGGCCGTGCCTGGCCAGCTCGACCGCCACCTGGCCGCGGTAGCCCGCGAGCGCGGCCATGACGGGCGGGAAGTCGATCTCGCCCGCCCCGAACTCCAGGTGCTCGTGCACCCCTCGGCGCATGTCCTCGATCTGCACGTGCGCCAGGTACGGCAGCGCCCGCCGCACGCACGCGGGCACGTCCTGCGGCTCCAGGCACCTGCAGTGCCCGATGTCGAGCGTGAGCCCGAAACGGGGATGGCCGCCGAGCAGGTGGCGCAGCCGCTCGTAGCCCTCTAGGTCCTCGACGAGCATTCCCGGCTCGGGCTCGAAGGCGAGCGTGACGCCCACCTCGTGGGCGTCGTCGAGCAGCCGCTCGCACCATCCCGCGAGCCTGGCCCACGACTCCTCCTCGGAGACGCCGTCGGGCCTGGCGCCGCTCCACAGGTGCACGACGGGCGCGCCGAGGTCGGCGGCCACCCGCATGGCCCTGCGCAGGTAGTCGGCCCTGCGCCACGCCTCGTCGCCGAGCAGCGTCGGGTGGTGCTTGCGCCGCGGGTCGAGCGTGTAGCGGCCGCCTGTCTCGACGACCGCGGTCATGCCGAGCTCGCCGAGCAGCTTGGCGGTCGCGGCGACCTCACGGGCCAGGCCGGGGGCGTAGGGGTCGAGGTGGCCGTGGTCGAGGGTGATCGCGGCCCCCGTGTAGCCGAGGTCGGCCAGGACGGCCAGCGCCTCGGGCAGCCGGTGGTCGCGGAAGCCGTTGGTGCAGTAGGACCAGTTCACGAGGTCGCCACCATTCTGGACAGCCATCCGCCGAAGGGGGCGGCCGCAAGGAGCGCCACCGACTGGGCGGGTCGGCCGTGGCCGGCGACGGCGGCGGCCTGCAGGGGGATGAGGGCCATGATGCTCAGCCGTACGGCCTGCCGTACGTGCTCTGGGTCGGGGTTCGAGCGCAGCCCCGCCCGGGCGCGGGCGACCGTGGCGACGTAGCCGGCCAGGGGTGCGCCGGGGCAGGTCCAGGCGACGAGCGCGGCGGCGGTGGCGCAGGAGGCGAGCGCGCCCCTGACGGTCGAGGGCGTGGCGCCCTTCACCTCGGCGCGGCCGAGGACGCTGATGCCGTAGGTGTGGGCGCCGATGGCGAGCGCGGTGGGAACGGCCCTGGCCGCGCCGCCCGCGCCGAGCATGACGTCGAGCGCCCTGCACGCGGCCATGGCGGCAGGGCCCGACGGCGTGCGCTTGAGGCCCAGGTCGTAGGCCCACACCGCGCCCGCGAGCAGGCCCGCCAGGCCGAGCCCTCGCCTGCCGTCCGCGACGAACGCGGTGAGCAGGCCCGCGCCCGTGCAGCCGGCCGCCGTGGCCAGCGCCGTCGCCGGGCTGATCCTGCCGGAGGGGATGGGCCGTTCGGGACGGTCGAGCGCGTCCTGGTGGCGGTCCGACCAGTCGTTGAGCGCCATGCCCGCCCAGTAGAGCAACGTCGAGGCCAGGGCGGGCCAGGGGCGAGCGGGCAGGCCCGCGGCCGCCGCGCCCGCCATCGTGTCGCCCGGCACCGACAGCGCGGCGGGCGCTCTGATCAACTCAAGCAGCGCCCTCATGCGAGAGATTCCGCGAACGCCCGCAGCCTGTCGTACTGGGCGGGCAGCGCGTGCTCGTCGCTGCCGAGGGGGTCCTTGAAGAAGTAGCCGAGCTCGGCGAGCACGCCGTGCCTGCCCCGCTCGTGGGCGCGAGCCACGAGCCTGGCCAGGTCGAGCACCAGGGGCGCGGCGAGCGCGGAGTCACACCCCTGCCAGGTGAACTGCATGGTCATCCGCACGCCCATGAACCCCTCGAACGTGACGTGGTCCCACGCGGTCTTCCACTCGCCGAGGTCGGCGACGAAGTCGATGTGCGTGCGTCCCTCGACCTGGCCGCCGAGGACGCCCTCCACCGCCCTGTCCTTCGAGACCTCCTTGCTCCGCCTGGCCGCCGGGTCGGCCAGGGTGGCGCCGTCGCCGCCGCCCAGCAGGTTCAGGCCCGACCACGAGCGCACCGCCAGCCCACGCCCCTCGAACATCGGCGCGAGCGCGCTCTTCACCAGCGTCTCGCCGGTCTTGCCGTCACGTCCCGCGTACGGCAGGCGCTCGGCGGCGGCGAGCTCGGCCAGCGCGGGCAGCACGGGCCCGGTCGAGGGGGTGAACGCGACGTAGCCGCAGCCCGCGCGGAAGGCCGCGTAGGCGTACAGCGAGCTGGCAGGCAGAACCGTCTCCCCGGTCGCCATGGCCGCCTCCAGCGTCGCGAGGTCGGCGAACTCGGGCCGCCACGGCACGGGCGGCTCCGTCGAGGAGAGGTCGACGACCACGACCCTCGACAGCTCCTTCCTCTCGCGGAAGTCGGTCAGGTCACGGACGAGTCCGGCGGCGGCCGCCTGATCGCCACCCTCGTGGGCGTGGCCGGGCCTGATCTCCGCCTCGGCCGCCTCGAGCTCTCCCGCCAGCAGTTCTGGGAGCGCAGGAGGGATCACCCCTGCCTCGCTCAGCCGTTCGGCCCGTTTCCGCAGGGAGATGGGGGCGATGTCATGACCGCCGAACACCAGGTCGGCGACGCCGGGTAAGCCGCACGGAGGCAGCCGTTCCGCCACGCAGCCCGTGGCGGGCAGCAGCCCCGACCTGATGGCGGCCGCCCCGACTATGACAGTGGTAGCGACCGAGCCTCTAGCGCCGATGAGCCATACACCAATAGCCATAGTCGGTATATAAGCCGGAGATCTTCTGAAGTAAACCCCTGACTTTTGCTTGACCATCGTCATAAGTCCGATCTACGATCCCGAAACATGGAGGACATAAGCCGGGAATCGGCTGATAATCCCCGAGTGGGCATCATCGGGACCGGCTTCATGGGCCGCGTGCACACCCGGTCCGCCCGCCTCGCAGGCGCCACGATCGTCGGCGTCGCAGGGTCCAGGCCCGACAGGTCGCAGGGCCCCTACCGCTCGGCGGACGAGCTGATCGAGTCCGGCGCGATCGACCTGGTCCACATCTGCACGCCCAACCACCTGCACGCGCCGCTCACGCTCAAGGCCATCGCCGCGGGCTTGGCGGTCATCTGCGAGAAGCCCCTGGCCACCGACGGGGAGACCGCCGCGCTCATGGCCGCCCGCGCCAACGAGGCAGGTCTGGTGGCCACGGTCCCGTTCGTCTACCGCTTCCACGCGATGGTCCGCGAGGCCAGGCAGCGCGTCGCGCGCGGCGACGTCGGCAGGGTCACCCTCATCCACGGCAGCTACCTGCAGGACTGGCTGCTGCGCCCCGAGGACGACAACTGGCGGGTCGACCCGGAGCTCGGCGGGCCCAGCCGTACGTTCGCCGACATCGGCTCGCACTGGTGCGACCTGGCCGAGTTCGTCACCGGCGAGCGCATCGGCGCGGTGTCCGCGCAGACGGGCGTCGTCCAGCGGGAGCGCGCGGGCCACGCCCCGGTGCTGACCGAGGACGTGGTCACCGTCCAGTTCCGTACGGCAGGCGGCGCGCTAGGCTCCGTCACGACCAGCCAGGTCTCGCCGGGCCGGAAGAACCGGCTCTTCCTCGAGGTCGCGGGCACCGAGCAGAGCCTCGCCTTCGACCAGGAGCAGCCGGAGAAGCTCTGGGTCGGCAGGCGCGAGGCGTCCATGGCGCTGGTGCGCGATCCCGGGACGCTGACCGCCGAGGCGCTGCCGTACTCGCCGCTGCCCTCGGGACACCCGCAGGGCTACCACGAGTGCTTCGACGCCTTCGTCGCCGACAGCTACGCCGCGCTGCGCGGCGAGCGCCGCGACGGCCTGCCCACCTTCGACGACGGCGCCCGCGCCGCCCGCGTCTGCGACGCGGTGCTCGCCTCCGCCGCCTCAGGGGGGTGGGTCGAGTGCTGAGCATGACCGGCATCGGCAAGAGCTTCCTCGGCGTGCGGGTGCTGTCGGAGGTGGACCTGGCCGTCGAGGCGGGACAGGTGCACGCCGTCGTCGGCGAGAACGGCGCGGGCAAGTCCACGCTCATGAAGATCCTCGCGGGGGTGCACACGCCCGACACGGGGACGATCGCCATCGACGGGCGGCAGGTCTCCTTCAGCCACCCGCTCGACGCCCAGCGGGCGGGGGTGGCGATCATCTATCAGGAGTTCACGCTGCTGCCCGAGCGCAGCGTCGCGGAGAACGTCTTCCTCGGCAGGGAGCCCCTGCGCCGCGGCCTGGTGGACAGGGCCGCGATGGACGGCGCGACCGCCGCGCTCCTGTCCGAGCTCGGCGAGGACTCCTTCGGCCCCCGCGACCCCGTCAAGCGCCTGTCGGTCGCGCAGCAGCAGGTCGTCGAGATCGTCAAGGCGCTCTCGCTCGACGCGCGCATCGTGGTGATGGACGAGCCGACGGCCGCGCTCGCCGACCACGAGGTGGAGCTGCTGTACCGGCTGGTCAGGCGATTACAGGAGCGCGGCATCGCGGTGGTGTACATCTCGCACCGCCTGCGCGAGGTCTTCGACCTGGCCGGACGGGTCACCGTCCTGAAGGACGGCCGCCTGGTCAGCACGGTCGCCACCGCCGAGGTCACCCCCGACGACCTGGTCCGCCTGATGGTGGGCCGCGACCTGGGCACCTACTTCCCTCCCCTCGCCACCTCGACGGGGGAGGTACGGCTGAGCGTCACCGGTGGCGGCAATGCCCGCCTGTCGGACATCTCGCTGGAACTGCGCGCGGGCGAGATCGTCGGCATCGCGGGCCTGCAGGGCTCGGGCCGCTCCTCCCTGGCCAAGGCGCTGTTCGGCGCCGCGCCGTTCACCACAGGCACCATGACCCCCGTCAGGCCCCGCTCGGTCCGCGAGGCCGTCGCCGCGGGCATCGGGCTCGTCACCGAGGACCGCAAGGCCGAGGGCCTGGCCCTGCGCCAGTCGGTCCGCGACAACGCGCTGCTCGTGGCGCGCGCGATCGGCCGCCCCGGCGCCTCGGTGCGCGACCTGCTCGACCGGGTACGGCTCTCGCCGCCCCGCCCCTCGCAGGAGGTGCGCTACCTGTCGGGCGGCAACCAGCAGAAGGTCGTCCTCGCCAAGTGGATGACGCTCGCCCCCGACGTCCTGCTCTTCGACGAGCCGACCCGCGGGGTCGACGTCGGGGCCAAGGCCGCGATCCACGACCTCATGCGGGAACTGGCCGAGGACGGCACGGCAATCATGATGATCTCCTCCGAGTTACCCGAACTGATCGGGATGAGCGACCGCGTCATCGTCCTGCGCGACGGGCGCATCGCGGGGACCCTGCCCGCGGGCTCGTCGGAGGAGGCCGTCATGCTGCTGGCCGCGAGCGAGGAGGCGGCATGAACGACGCGCCCCCATCCGAGATCACGACCCCCGCGGAGGCGGCCCCTCCCGCCGCCCGCCGCGCCGGCGCCACCCGACACCCGTGGGCGAACCTCGGCTCCACCCAGGTCGTCTTCCTCGCGCTCCTGGTCACCATCGTGGTCGGCTGGATCCTCGTCGCCATCGACGGCGGGAACCTGCTCACTCTGGAGACGGTCGTCGGCGTCCAGCAGCGCAGCGCCGCCCTCGGCATCGTCGCCGTAGGCCAGACGCTGGCCATCCTCGCGGGCTCGCTCGACCTGTCCGTCGCCTACCTCATCAGCCTCGCCTCCCTGGTCGCCGCCGAGATCATGCAGGCGGGCAGCGTCCCGGGAGCCGTCGCCGCCGTCATCGCCGTCAGCGCGCTCGTGGGCCTGGTCAACGGGGTGGTGATCACCAAGCTCAGGGTCCACGCCTTCATCGCCACCCTCGGCGTCGCCCTCGTCATCAAGGGCGTCCTCGACCACCTCTACGACGGCCCGGCCGGGCGCGTCCCCGAATCCTTCCAGCACCTCGGCTACGACCGCGTCGGCCCGATCCCCGTCTCCGCGATGCTGTGGGCGGCCGTGGCCCTGACCGCGTGGTTCCTGCTCAGCAGGACCAGGTACGGCTACCGCGTCCACGCCGTCGGCGGCGACCCCGACGTGGCCCGCCTGTCCGGCGTGCGCACCGACAGGGTGATCATCCTCACGCACGTCCTGTGCTCGCTGTGCGCGGGCATCGCGGGCCTGCTGCTGGCCAGCAGACTCGGCGCGGGCGTCCCCACCGTGGGCACCGACGGCGGCTACGACCTGGAGTCGATCGCCGCGGTCGTCCTCGGCGGCACCGCGCTGGCGGGCGGCAGAGGCGGTGTGGCGGGCACCGTCGGCGGCGTCCTGCTGCTGGCCGTCCTCGACAGCGTCTTCAACCAGCTCGAGGTCAACTCCTTCTTCAAGGACGTCGTCCGCGGCGTGGTCATCGTGGTCGCCGTGGCCGTCTACGCCAGGAAGAGGAGCACCTCATGAAGCGCGCCCTGCCGATCTTCGCGGTCCTGGCCGTGCTGCTGGCCGCGATCGCGCTGGCCAACCCGTTCTTCCTCGAACCCGCCGGCTTCCTGGCCTTCGTCAAGCGGGCCGCGCCGCTGGTGATCCTGGCGGCGGGGCAGTACTTCGTGATCGTCTCCGGCGAGTTCGACCTGTCGGTCGGGTCGCTGGTGACCGTCGAGGTGGTGGTCGCGGCCCGGCTGATCGACGGGAACGAGGACGCCACCTGGCCGGTCCTCGCCCTGGTGGTCGTCATCGGCCTGCTGGTCGGGCTGGTCAACGGGGCGGTGACCACGTTGCTGCGGGTGCCCTCGTTCATCACCACGCTCGGCATGATGCTCGTCCTGTCGGGCGCGGTTTTCCTGTGGACCGGCGGCGCACCGCGCGGCGCGCTCTCGCACGCCTTCAGGGTCTTCGGGCGCGACACGCTGTGGTCGGTGCTGATCCTCGCGTCCGTGGGCGTCGCGGCGGTCCTGCTCATGCGCGCCGACTTCGGCCGCACGCTCATCGCGACGGGCGACAACGAGCGCGCCGCCGCGCTGTCGGGCGTCAGGGTCACCAGGGTCAGGATCGTCGCCTTCGCCATCTCGGGGCTGGCCGCGGCGGTCGCGGGCATCCTGCTCGGCGGCTTCGCGGGCGTGTCGGCGCAGGTCGGCCAGGGCCTGGAGTTCTCCGCCATCACCGCGGTCGTCCTCGGCGGCGTGGTGCTCGGCGGCGGCAGGGGATCGGTCGTGGCCGCCATGGCGGGGGCGCTCACCTTGGAGGCCCTGTTCACACTGCTCAACCTGTACGGGATCTCGGGGGCGCTGGAGTTCACCGTGCAGGGCGTCATCATCATCGCCGCCGTCGCGGCGGGAGCCGTACGGCTGCCTTTCTCCCTCACCCCCCGCAAGTCCAAAGGAGACGCACATGCCGCGTCATAAGCCCCTCCTCCTCACGGCGACGGCGGCGCTCGCGCTGCTCGTCGCGGGCTGCACCAGCGACAAGCCGACGGACACGACCACGGCCGCCGCATCGGCGGCGCCCGCCTCCTCCGCTCCCGCGTCCGAAGCCGCGGCGGCCGGGACCGGCGAGCAGTCCACGTTCTTCGTCCAGTCCGACTACGACGCCCAGCTCGGCATGCGCGCCAAGAGCGCGCAGGGCCCCGCGGACAAGCCGTGGGAGCAGGCCATCGACCCGCAGATGGTCAGCACCACCCAGTACAAGAAGGACGGCGGCTACCACCTGTGCTTCTCCAACGCGGCGGTCAACAACCCGTGGCGGCAGGTCGGATGGAAGAGCATGCAGGCCGAGGTGGCGCTGCACAAGGAGATCACCACGTTCACGGCGCTGGACGCCGAGGGCAAGGACGACAAGCAGATCTCCGACATCGCCGAACTGACGGGCAAGGGCTGTGACGCGCTGATCGTCTCGCCGAACACCACCGCCACCCTCACCCCCGCGGTGAAGGCGGCCTGCGGCAAGCTCCCGGTGATCGTCTTCGACAGGGGAGTGGAGACCGACTGCCCCGTCACCATGATCAACCCGATCGGCGGCTACGCCTTCGGCGCCGACGGGGCCGAGTTCCTCGTCGAGAAGGTGCCCGCGGGCGGCAAGATCCTCGCCCTGCGCATCCTGCCGGGCGTCGACGTGCTGGAGACCCGCTGGTCAGCGGCCAAGGTGACCTTCGACAAGAGCCGGCTCAAGGTCGTCGGCGTCGAGTTCACCGACGGCGACGCGGCCAAGACCAAGAGCATCGTCAGCGACTACATCGCCCGCCACGGCAAGCTCGACGGCGTCTGGATGGACGCGGGAGCCACCGCCGTCGCCGCGGTCGAGGCCTTCGAGGACGCGGGAGTGCCCGTCCCCGCCATGGTCGGCGAGGACCAGCAGGACTTCCTGCAGAAATGGAAGCAGAACAACCTGACCGCCATCGCCCCCACCTACCCGACCTATCAGTGGCGCACCCCCGTCATCGCCGCCCTCAAGATCCTCAAGGGCCAGGAGGTGCCGAAGACGTGGAAGCTGCCCCAGCCGAAGATCACCGCTGACAACCTCGACACCTACCTGCAGCCGAACATGCCGCCGCTGCACTATGCGCTGTGCGGGTGCGAGAGCCTGCCCGGATTCCCCGAGACGTGGGGCGGCAAGAAGTGAACCTCGGGGTCAACACCTGGGTGTGGACCTCCCCGCTCACCGACCGAGAACTGGCGGCGCTCGCGCCCAAGGTCGCGGGCTGGGGGTTCGACGTCATCGAGCTGCCCGTCGAACGGCCGGGCGACTGGGACCCCGCGAGGGCGGCCGACCTGCTGGCCTCGCTCGGCCTCGCCGCCACCGTCGTGCTGGTGATGCCGCCAGGACGTGACCTCGTCGCCTCCGACACGGTCAAGGAGACCCAGGACTACCTCATGCACTGCATGGACGTGGCCGAGATCGTCGGCTCGCCCGTCATCGCGGGCCCCGCCTACAGCGCGGTCGGCCGTACCTGGAGGATGTCGGCCGACGAGCGCGTGGCCGCCTACGCCGAGCTGCGCGAGAACCTCAAGCCCGTCATCGACCACAGTCCGGTGCGGCTGGCCGTCGAACCGCTCAACCGCTACGAGACCAGCCTGCTCAACACCGTCGAGCAGGCGCTCGAAGCGCTGCCCGAGGGCGCCGGCCTGGCGCTCGACGTCTACCACCTGAACATCGAGGAGAAGGATCCCGCCGCGGCCGTCCACGCGGCCGCGGGCCGGATCGCGCACGTGCAGGTCTGCGGCACCGACCGGGGGACCCCCGGCCAGGACCGCTTCGACTGGCCGGCCTTCACGGCGGCCCTCCGCGCGGCCTCCTATGAGGGGCCGCTGGTCATCGAGTCCTTCACCGCCCACAACCAGACGATCGCCACCGCGGCCTCCATCTGGCGGCCGCTGGCGCCCAGCCAGGACGCTCTCGCCGTCGACGGGCTGGCCTTCCTCCGCACTCTCTGACTCTCCGCCCCCTGTCACCGGAGTCATCGCCATGCGTCGTGTTTTTGCTGCCCTGATCCTCCCCTTCCTGCTGTTGTTACCCGGTACGGCGAACGCCGCCACCGCCCGACACGAGCTCTTCCGCGCACTGCTGTTCACGAAGGCCGTCGGCTACGTTCACGGCTCCATCCCCGCCGGCATCCAGATGGTCAAGGACCTGGCCGCGGCCAACCACTTCGAGGTCGTGCAGACCGACGACTCCACGGTGTTCAACGACACCGACCTGGCCGGCTACGACGTGCTGATCATGCTGCAGAACTCCGGCATGGTCTGGGAGAACGACGCCCAGCGCCAGGCCGTGCAGAAGTACGTCCGCTCGGGCAAGGGCGTCGTCGCCGTCCACAACGCGCTCGACATGGGCATCGAGAACGACTTCCCCTGGTGGGACGACCTGGTCAACGGCGGCGCGCACATGCCCGCCCACTCGCCCGGCGTGCTGCAGGGCACCGCCAAGGTCACCGACAGGGTCCACCCCTCGACCAAGAACCTGCCACTGCGCTGGGAGCGGCCCGAGGAGTGGTACAACTTCTCGCCCAACCCGCGCGGCAACGTGCACGTGCTGGTGTCGGCCGACGAGAAGACCTACAACCCCGGACCCTCCGCGATGGGCCCCGATCATCCCATCTCCTGGTGCCGCAACTCCGAGGGCGGCAAGGTGTGGGCGACCGCCATGGGCCACGACACGGCCGCCTACACCGAGGCCGCCTTCCGCGAGCACGTCCTCGGCGGCATCACCTGGGCCGCCGGCGCCGAGGCAGGCGACTGCGGCGGCACGGTGAACAGCAGCTTCGAGAAGGTCACCCTCGACGACAACACCGCCGACCCGATGGAGCTCGACGTCGCCGCCGACGGCCGCGTCTTCTACGTGCAGCGCAAGGGCGAGATCAAGATCTTCAAGCCCGCCACGCACGCCACCGTCACCGCGGCCACGCTCGACGTCTACACCGGCGGCGAGGACGGCCTGGTCGGCATGGAGCTCGACCCGGCCTTCGCGCAGAACGGCTGGATCTACCTCTACTACTCGCCCGCCTCCAGCGCCGAGGACGTCAACAGGCTCTCCCGCTTCACCGTGACGGGCGACAGCATCGACCTGGCGTCGGAGAAGAAGATCCTCGACGTGCCCGCCTACCGGCAGCGCACCTACCCTGAGCCTGGACACACCGGCGGCGCCGTGGAGTTCGGACCCGACGGCACCCTCTACCTCAGCACCGGTGACGACGTGCCGCCCAACCTGTCGCCCGACTGGCAGGGCTACGCGCCGATCGACTGGCGCCCGGGCCAGCACATGCTCGACGCCGCGCGCACCGCGGGCAACACCAACGACCTGCGCGGCAAGATCCTGCGGATCAAGCCGAAGGCCGACGGCGGCTACGACATCCCCTCCGGCAACCTGTTCGCGCAGGGAACGGCCAAGACCAGGCCGGAGATCTTCGCGATGGGCTTCCGCAACCCGTTCCGCTTCACCGTCGACCAGAAGACCGGCTACGTGCACGCCTCCGACTACGGCCCCGACCGGGGCGGGCCGACCACCGACCGCGGGCCCGAGGGGCTGGTCGAGTACAACGTCATCAAGAAGGCGGGCAACTACGGCTGGCCGTTCTGTCACGGCGACAACCAGCCCTACGCGCCCTACAACCCCGACACCAAGGTCGTCGGGCCCAAGTTCGACTGCGCCCACCCCGTCAACGACTCGCCGAACAACACCGGGCTGACCGAGCTGCCGCCCATCGAGCCGCCCGTCATGTGGTACGGCTACGGCACCTCGCCGTCCTTCCCCGAGCTCGGCTCCGGCGGCTCCGCCCCGATGAGCGGCCCCGTCTACCGCTACGACGCGGGCTCCACCTCCACCACGAAGTTCCCCGCCTACTTCGACGGCAAGAGCTTCTTCTACGAGTGGTCGCGCCACTACGTGAAGACCCTCCACCTCGACGACCAGGACAAGCTCCTCAAGATCGACCCGTTCCTCGGCGCGTTCGTCAAGCCGATGGACATGACGTTCGGCCGCGACGGCTCGCTCTACCTGCTCGAATGGGGCAGCTCGTTCGGCGGCGGCAACAACGACTCGGGCCTGTACCGGATCGACTACTCCGCCGGCGCCCGGGCCCCCATCGCCAAGATCACCACCTCGCGCACCGACGGCCCTGCCCCGCTGAGCGTGGAGTTCGACAGCGCGGGCAGCTTCGATCCCGACGGCGACCCGATCGACTTCTCGTGGGACTTCGACGGCGACGGCACCTTCGACTCGACCGAGGCGAAGGCCACGCACGTCTACGCGGCCAAGGGGCAGTACACCGCCCAGCTCAAGGTCAAGGACTCCACCGGCAAGGAAGGCTTCTCCAACGTCGTCATCACGGCGGGCAACAGCAAGCCGGTGGTGACCGTCGAGGCGCCGATCGACGGCAGCACGATCGAGTTCGGCCAGGACGTGCCGTACAAGATCAAGGTGACCGATCCCGAGGACGGCACGATCGACTGCGCCAAGGTCTTCGTCAACCCCGCGCTCGGCCACGACGACCACGAGCACGAGACCGTCGAGATCCCCGGCTGTCAGGGCACCATCTCCACCAGCGACATCGGCGGCCACCCCGCGGGAGCCAACCTCTACTACGTCATCAACGCCCACTACACCGACAAGGGCGACGACCCGCTCACCGGCTACGCCAAGGTCGTCCTGCAGCCGAAGAGGAAGCAGGCCGAGTACTTCAAGACGTCGTCGGGCGTCAGGGTGATCGACCAGGCGGGCGCGGAGAGCGGCAAGCGCATCGGCGACATCAGCGACAACGACTGGATCGCCTTCACGCCGCTCGACCTCAACGGCGTCACGTCCGTCGCCTTCCGGGTCTCCAGCCCGTACGGCGGAGGCGCCATCGAGTTGCGCGCCGACTCTCCCACCGGCACGCTCCTGGCCTCCGCCCCCGTCCAGAACACCGGCGGCTGGGACACCTACCAGATGACCAGCGCCGTCCCCGTGAAGAACGACGTGCGCACCAGGACCGTCTACGCCGTCTTCAAGAACAGCCGCAACAACGGCTTCGACCTGGACGCCGTCCAGTTCGCCGGCGAGGACGCCGGCGGCGGGCTCGAGCCCGGCGTCTACACCGTGACCGCCCGGCACAGCGGCAAGAACGTCACGCCGGCGTCCCTGCTCGACGACGCCAAGATCGTCCAGCTCGGCGCGAACCAGGGTGACGAGCAGAAGTGGGAGGCGCTCCCGGCCACGGCAGGCGGCTACCAGCTCAAGAACGTCAAGAGCGGCAAGTGCCTCGACGTGCCAGGAGGCTCGACGGCGACGGGCACCCAGCTCGTCCAGTGGACCTGCCATCCCGACGGCGCGGCCCACCAGCTCCACCAGCGCTTCTTCATCACCGCCTCAGGCGACGACCACATCATCACGGCCGCGGCCAGCGGCCTGTGCGTCGACGTCAACGGCGTCTCCCAGGCCGACAACGCCGCCGTGATCCAGTGGACCTGCGTCAACGCCCCCAACCAGCGCTTCCGCTTCACCCCCGTCGCGGGAGCCGACAAGACGCCGCCGGTGACCACCGCCAAGGCCGCGCAGCCGAACGCGGCGGGCTGGCACACCACGAGCCCCGTCGAGGTCACTCTCACCGCCAAGGACGAGGCGTCGGAGGTCGCCGCCACAGAGTGGCGCCTCGACGGCGGAACCTGGACGCCCTACACCGAGCCCGTCCTGGTCAGCGGCGACGGCACCAGGAAGGTGGAGTTCCGCTCGCGTGACGGCGCGGGCAACGTGGAGGAGCCCAAGTCGCTCGACCTCAAGCTCGACACCACCGCGCCCGTGACCACCGCCGCCTTCGCCCCGCCCAACGCCGAGGGCTGGAACGACGGCGACATCCCCGTCCTGCTGTCCGCCGCCGACGCCACCTCGGGGGTGTCGAAGACGGAGTACTCCCTCGACCAGGGCGCCTGGACGGCCTACGCGAACCGGCCCGTGGTCGTCAGCGGCGACGGACCGCACGAGCTGCGCTACCGCTCGGCCGACACCGCGGGCACCACCGAACAGGAGAAGGCCGCCGTACTCAAGATCGACGGCACCAAGCCCACGCTCATGGTCTCGGGGGTCTCCGACGGCGAGGTGTACGGCGACGCCCAGGACCTGCGCATCACCTGGCAGGCCGTCGACACCACCTCGGGCGTCAAGACCACCTCCGGCACGCTGGACGGCGCGGCGCTCACGCCCGACTCGGTCGTGCCGCTGTTCCCGCAGACCCTGGCCCCACACACGGTCTCCGTCACGGCGGGGGACAACGCGGGCAACTCGATCAGCACCAGTGTCCGTTACACGGTGACCACGTCGCTGCGGGACATGCAGAACCTCATCGACCGTTTCCGGGCGACGAGCTGGTTGACAGGCTCGGCGGCCCAGTCCCTCACCAGCGAGCTCACCAAGGCCCGCAAGGCGGAGGCGTCGGGCAAGGACGCCAAGGCCATCAGGCACCTGGCGGCCCTCAAGACCCTGGTGGCCGATGCCCGCCTGGTGCCCAGGGCCGACGTCCGCCAGGTCCTGACCAGAGACGCCGACAAGGTCATCTCAACCCTGAACTGACCCGTCGGAAATGAGGGAGCCCCCCGGACCTGCTGGGTCCGGGGGGCGTCTGACGTTCGGTCACGACAGGGTAATGAACACTTTCTGTCGTCGACAAATCACCTCACGTCATATTTTCTGAGATACATAAGACAGTGCTAATCTCGCATACCAAGCAAGCGCTCGATCGCACGGAGGTGGCGGGTGGGTCGCACGGCCGTTCTGGTGATGGAGATGCAGAGGGGCGTCGTCGGCGATATCGCGAAATTTCCGGATCTGGTGGCTGTGTGCGACAAACGCGAGGTCATCCCCAACGCCGCCCACGTGCTGAGAGGCGCGAGGGCCAACGGCATCCCGGTGATCCACTGCACGGCCGCCTTCCGCGCCGACCGGGCGGGCTCGCACACGAGTAACACCCCCTTCCTCGCCCACCTGCTGAAAGATCCCGCCCACATGCTCGAAGGCGCTCCGGCCGTCGAGGTTCTTCCCGAGCTGTGGGAGCCGGGCGACCTGGAGAGCCGGCGCTTCCACGGGTTCTCGCCGTTCACCGGCACCAGCCTGGACATGACGCTGCGCTCACTCGGCGTGACGCGAGTGGTCGCGGTGGGCGTCTCGCTGAACCTCGGCATCCAGGGCCTGGCCATCGAGGCGGTCGCGCTCGGCTACCGGGTCACGGTCGTCACCGACGCCGTCGCCGGCATCCCCGAGGACTACGCGCAAGCCGTACTCGACCACACGATCAGCCTGCTGGCGGCCAGGGTGACGGCCGCGCGGGTCTGGGAGGGCGTCGGATGATGGAGGGGCTGCGGCTGGACGGCAGGACGGCGGTGGTGACAGGGGGCGCGGGCGCGATCGGGGCGGCGATCTGCGCGGACCTGGCCGCCCTCGGCGCCCGAGTGGTGGTCGCGGACGTGAACGAGGAGGGTGCGGCCGAGGTGGCCGGAACCCTGCCCGCGGGATCCGGTACGGCACGCCGCGTCGACCTCGCGGACCCCGCGTCCATCGAGGCGTTCTGCGCGCATGCCGGCCCCGTCGACATCCTGGTCAACAACGCGGGCGTCTCGATCGTCGAGCCGTTCACCGAGGGCGACCCCGCCCACTGGGACCTCATGTGGCTGGTCAACCTGCGGGCGCCCATGCTCATGACGAAGTTCCTGCTGCCTGGCATGGTCGGGCGCGGCTGGGGCCGGCTGGTGTTCGTCTCCTCCGACGGGGCGCGAGCGGGCTCGGGAGGCGAGGGCGCCTACGCCGCGACGAAGGCGGGCCTGTTCGGCCTGGCCAAGACGCTGGCGAGGGAGGCGGCCAGGGGCCGGGTGACCTCCAACGTGGTCTGCCCTGGCCCGACGGACACCCCGATGCTGCGCAGGGTGGACGCCGAGAAGCCCGGACTGGTCGACAAGATCGCGAAAGCCATCCCGCTGCGCAGGCTGGGCGTGCCCGAGGACGTCGCGGGCCTGGTGGCGTACCTATGCACCGACAGGGCGGCCTACGTCACCGGGCAGACGCTGTCGGTCAGCGGCGGGGTGACGATGCATTGAGCTCAGAGCGCGTCGTAGACCGCGGCGGTCAGCTCCCACGCGGGCGTGGTCGCGGCGAAGGCGGTGGAGAGCCTGTTCATGGTGTAGGCGATGGCCACCCCGCGCTCGGGGTCACCGAGGCCGAGGAAGCCGCCCATGCCCGTGTGCCCGAACGCCGAGGGGGCGAAGGGGGCGAAACTCTCCGAGGAGGTCATGAAGCCGAGGCCGAACGAGGTGCCGATGTGGAGCACCTGGTCGTGGCCGCCGACCCTGGGCCTGACGGCGTCGCTCAGCGTGTCGGGCCGCAGGATCTCGCCCGCGATCAGCGCGCGGTAGAAGCCGGCCAGCGCTCTCGCGGTGGTCACCAGGCCCATGGCGGGCCAGCCCGCGCGCAGGATGTCGGGGTGGTTGGCGCCGCCCTTGAGCCGGTGCACGCCGGGGTTGCCGAGCGCCCTGTTCATGGTGCTGTACGGGTCACGGGCGGCCTGCTCGGCGGCCGTGAGCGGAGCGGCCGACCCGCCCGAGGCGCCGGTGGGCGGAGCGGTCGACGCGCCATCCGAGGCGGCCGCCTCGGGCGGGTCGCCCGCCGACAGCCTGGCGACCCTCGGGAGGACCTCGTCGGGTGCGCCCAGCCACATGTCGAGACCGAGCGGCCCGGCGATCTCGGCCGCCACCAGCTCGGCCACCGACTTGCCCGTGACCCTGCGCACCACCTCACCGATCAGGAAACCGTAGGTCAGCGCGTGGTAGCCATGGGCGGTGCCCGGCTCCCACAGCGGCGACTGGCCGGCCAGCCTGGCGGCGATCGCGGCGTGGTCGCCGTACTCCTCGACGGGAACCCGCTCCTCGATCACCGGCAGTCCGGCCTGGTGGGTGAGCAGGTGCTCGACGGTGACCGACGCGGTGGAGAACTCGGGCCACACCTCCTTCACGGGCGTCGAGAGGGCGAGCAGGCCCCGCTCCACCAGCAGCAGCGCCACGGTCGCCGTGACCGCCTTGGTGCAGGAGTAGGAGAGCACGGGGGTGTCCCGCTCCCACGGGCGTCCTGTGCGCCGGTCGGCGATCCCGCCCCACAGGTCCGCCACCAGCTCCCCTCCCACGTGGACGGTGAAAGCCGCGCCGAGCGCGGTGTGCCGCGCGAACACCTCGTCGAGCCGCATGGACGATTCTCCTCAAGGAAGGAAGCGCTTGCTTGGTAGCCGAGCCTAACAACTGGGGCCGCTTCGGCCCAGACGACCAGCGCGGCACGCTGAACCTCCTCACCCCCGAGGTGGTGCTGCGGGCCCTGGCCAGCGCCAGGACGGGGAGGGTGCTCAGCCTGTCGCTGCCGATCAGGGGCGCCACGTCCTCGCCCGCCCCCACCACCGTCCCGCACCTGCGCGGCCGCCCGCTGCCCCAGCACTTCATGTCCGTGGACGGCGGCGACTACGCCGCGGGCGCCAGGGCGATCGGCGCGGGCCTGCGCATGGCCGACGACGCGCTGGTCGTCACCCACCACGGCACCACCACGCACATGGACGCGCTCTGCCACATGTGGGAGGGCGAGGAGCTCTACAACGGGCACCCGTCGGGAAGGGTCCGCTCGTACGGCGCGACCCGCTGCGGCATCGAGCACGTCGGCGGCGTCGTGGCGCGCGGGGTCCTGTTCGACGTCCCCGGTCACCTCGGCATGGCGCACCTGCCCGCCGACTTCAGGATCGAGGCCGCGCTGCTGGAGGAGATCAATCCCGACGTACGGCAGGGCGACGTGCCGGTGATCCGTACGGGCTGGCCGCTGACCTGGCCCGACACCTACTGGACCGGACAGCCGGGCCTGTCGTCCGGCGCGGGCCGCTGGCTGGCCGAGCGCGACGTCGCCGCAGTGGCCAGCGACAACGCCGCCATCGGCGGACTGAACGCCGACCAGCTCGCCGACGAGGGCCTGGAGGACGACCTGCACCTCATCCTGCTGCACCGGCATGGCATCCACCTGGTCGAGATGCTGTGGCTGGAGGAGCTGGCCGCGGCGGGCCCCGCGGACTTCGTCCTCGTCGTGGCCCCGCTGAAGATCGAGGGCGGCACCGGCAGCCCGGTCAACCCGCTGGCGATCCTGTGAGGTCGAGGGCGGCCGGCAGCCGGGTCAGCCCGCCGGCGATCCTGTGAGGTCGAGGACGCGCAGGGCCTGCGCGGCGGTGTCGCGCAACCTGGCGGGATCGTTCGACCCCTTGCCGACCAGGCGCAGCCCCTGCAACACGGTGAGCAGGAACCTGGCGAGCGAGCGAGGGTCCTGGCCCTCGTCCAGCTCGCCCTGTTCGCGGGCCCTGGTCAGCGCGGAGGCGAGCGTGGTCTCGATGAAGTCCCAGTTTGACTCCACCCGCCCCGCCAGCTCCTGGTCGTGGGGGGCCAGCTCGACGGCGGTGTTGACGACCAGGCAGCCGCGGTGGTCCTTGTCGTGCGCGGCCTCGTCGGCGAACCTCATGACCAGATCCCGTACGGCGGGCAGCGCGGGTCCAGGGGCCGACAGCAGCCCCTCGAAGTCGATCCCCTGCTCGAGGTAGCGGTCGTAGGCGCGCAGGTAGAGCTCCCGCTTGCCGCCGAACGTCGCGTAGATGCTCGCCCTGCCGATGCCGAGGTGCTGGACCAGGTCGGACATGGAGGTCGCCTCGTAGCCCCGCCGCCAGAACAGCTCCATCGCCTTCTGCAGCGCCTGGTCGGGATCGAACTCCTTGGTCCTGGCCATGCGTCCGAAGCTAAGCCTTTCTGGAACGAGCTGTCAAATATCAGCTGTACTCCTGGAAGCGCGGCCACGCCGCCCTCCAAGGCATCCTGAGCCCCCTGCACACGAGGACCGGCAGGCCGCGGAACTCGTTGTCCACGCCCGCCGCGTTGTCGACCCTGCCGCGCTCCACGCAGGTCTGGAAGACCGTCTCCAGGCCCCTGCGCGGGTACTTCACCGCCACTGCCACGTCGGCGCTCTCGGGCGGCGGGCCGTACGCGTAGAGCTGGTTGTGGCCGCTGTAGACGGGCGGCAGGCCGCCCGCCAGGTGCAGCGCGCCCGCCTCGCCGTAGCTGCCGGCCAGGATCACCGCCCTGGCCCGCTCCTCGGGCGTCAGCGTCCTTACGGCCGAGCCGACCGCCGCGGTGAACTCCGGCCAGCCGATCGACTCCCTGGCCACCTCGTTGACCCGCGGGACAGGCGTCATCCCCACCAGGGAGACCGGGATCAGCGGCAGGGCGATGATCGCGCAGAACGCGCCGTTGACCGCCAGCGCGGGCCCGAGCCCCTGCGTGACGCCCGCGCAGAACAGCAGGATGATCAGCCCCGCCGTGTAGTCGAACCTGCCGCCGCTGATCAGCGTCAGCGCCGCCGCGACCGGGTAGGCGACGGCCAGGCAGCGCAGTCGCTCGTCGCGCCACAGCCGCAGCCAGCCGCGCGCCGCGACGAAGGCCACCACGGGGCCGAACAGCACGATCTGCATCGGCACGAAGAGCGCGCGCATCTCGGCGCCCTTGTCCGCGCTGAGCGCGGCCGCCATCTCCAGTTGCGGCCAGCCGTTCGTCGCCTGGAAGATCAGGTTGGGCGCGGCGATCAGCACCGCGAGCGCGGCGCCCGCCCACAGCCACGGATCGCGCAGGATCCTGCGCGGGCCCACGGCGAGCACGCCCACGGCCAACCCGATGACCAGCAGCGAGATCAGATGCTTGTTGTAGGTGGCCGCGCCGATGGCCGCGCCCGCCGCCGGCCACCAGCGCCCGTCGCCCCTGCGCAGCACCCGCAGCACGAAGAGGATGGCCGCTGACCACAGCGGCATGTCGGCGCCGAGCGTCAGCAGCGAGTGGCCCGCGATCAGCGTGAACGCGCCGGTGCCGATGCCGGCGGCGGCCAGTACCTGGGCCTTCCTGTCGCCGCCCAGCTCCCTGGTGATCAGTCCGACCATGAGGATCAGCACCGCCGCGCACAGCACGGCGGGGATCCTGAGCCCCGTCAGCGTGTCGCCGAACAGCGCGATCGACACCTTGGCGAGCATCGGGGTGAGCGGCGGCTGATCGACGTAGCCCCACGCGGGGTGCTCGGCCAGGAAGCGGAAGTACAGCTCATCGCGGTGGTAGCCGTACAGCGGGCTGAGGGCGAGCAGGAGCGCCGACAGGAGGGCGGCGACGACGGCGAGTGGCCGCCAGGCTAAGGAGGGCACATCCGATCAAGGTAGCCCTCGGCGCTGCCTCTCGGCCACCGTCTTGAAGACGCGCTTGAACGCGGCGTAGGCCTCCGCGCCGACGGCCTCGGCGTGCCTCCGCTCGATGTCGGCCACGATCGCGTCCGACTTGGCCATCTGGTCGAGACCGAGGTCGGTCGGGACGACCAGTTTGGCTCTGCGGTCGCGGGGGTCGGGCTCCCTGCGCACGTAACCCAGCTCGACCAGCTCGTCCACCAGCGTGCCGATGACCTGCTTGTGCTGGCCCGACTGCTGGGCCAGGTCGGTGGCCCTGCTGCCCGCCTCGTCGAGGTAGGCCATGACCGCGCCGTGGCGTGGGCGCAGCGCTGGATGGCCCTGTTCGGCCAGCGCGCCGAACAGCTCTTTCTGGAGGGAGAACAGCACCTGACCTGCCATGACGCCCAGATCGGGGTCGGCCTGCTTGCGTTCGGCGCGGTTCAACGAGCCTCCTTTAGTCATAAATCTTGACGGTCAATTTCTCTTACTATATCGTGCTTCTCATGACGATTCTCATCACCGGTGCGACCGGTACGGTGTCCACGGCTGTGCTCCGCTCTCTCTCCAACAAGCAGGATCTCAGGGTCCTCGTGCGCGATCCCTCGAAGGCCCCCTCTGATGTCGAGGTGGTGGTCGGCGACCTTGACCAGCCGAAGACCCTGGTCGAGGCTTTCCGTGGTGTCGAGACGCTGTGGCTGCTGACCGCGATGGGCCCCCAGGCGCCCCACGCGAGCATGAACGCGGTGTGGGCGGCCAGGGAGGCGGGCGTGAACCACGTGGTCAGGATGTCGGCGATCGGCGCAGGCCATGACGCGCCGACGCGCAACGGCAGGTTGCACGCCCTGTCCGACAACGAGCTGAAGGCGTCGGGGCTCGAGTGGACGATCGTCAAGCCGGCCTTCTTCATGCAGAACCTGTTCGGCTCGGTCAACGGCGACACCATGTACGGCATGCTCGGTGGCGAGGGCAGGGTGGGCCTGATCGACGTGCGCGACATCGGCGACTTCGGCGCCGCGGTGCTGACCGACCCCAAGGCCCACGCGGGCAGGACCTACACGATCACGGGGCCGGAGAGCATCTCCCTGCACACGGCGGCCGCCAGCCTCGGCGCGAGCTACCAGCCCGTCTCCGAGCAGGCCGCGTTCGACGCGATGATCGGCGCGGGCATGCGGGAGTGGGACGCGGCGGTCAGCCTGGAGTACGGCAGGGCGTACTCGGCGGGGTGGGGCGACTACACCACGCCCGACTTCGCCGAGGTCGTCGGACGGCCCGCGCGGTCGTTCGCCGAGTTCGCCAAGGACCACGAGTCCAGCCTCCGCGCCTCCTGAACCCGCGGGAGCCGGGCTTCCGGCGCCGGGGGTTCAGGTTCCCGGGTAGTTGCCGCCGCCGTGGGCGGCGTCCAGGGCGGCGTAGTCGGGGGTGAAGCCCCTTTTCGGGATGGACTCCACGAAGTCGACGTGCCGGGGCTTCTTGTAGCTCGCCAGCAGTCCCCTGACGTGCTCGATCAGCTCCTCCGCCGACGCCTCGCCCTTCAGCGCCACCACCGCCTTCACCGCCTGGTGCCACCGGGAGTCAGGAACCCCGATCACCGCGGCGTCGGCCACCGCGGGATGAGCCTTGAGCGCCCGCTCCACCTCGGCGGGGTAGACGTTCTCGTTGCCCGACTTGATCATTCGCAGCTTGGGGCCGATGAACGTGATCGTGCCGTCGGGCTCGCGTCTGCCCAGGTCGCCGGTGTGATGCCAGCCGTACAGTGATTTCTGGGCATTAAGCTCCGGCCGGGCGAAATATCCGGAAAAGAGAGATTTGCCTCTGGCGCAGATCTCGCCCACCTCGCCTGACGGCGCCTCGCTCCCGTCGGCGGCCAGGATGCGCACCTGGACGAGCGGGGAAGGGCGGCCCGCGAATCCCGCCGCGCCCGGCGCGAGGCCGAGGAAGGTGAGCATGCCGCCCACCTCGGTCTGTCCGTATCCGCCCATCTTCGACCTGCACCACGGCGAGTCGTCGGGAGTGGTCATCTCGTCCCACTCCGCCGAGTGCGAGACGAACCGCAGCGACGACAGGTCGTACTTGCGCTCCGCGTTCGCCGCCACCACGGCGTCGATCATCTGCCCGAACAGGAACGCCTGCGTCACCTTCTCCGCGTCGACCAGGCGGCACACCTCCTCGGCGTCGAAGGAGGGCGTGAAGACGTTCGTCCCGCCGATCTGCAGCGTGGCCAGGCAGAACATCATCGTGCCCACGTGGAAGAGCGGCCCGTTGTTCAGGAACGTGAAGCCGGACTCCATCTGCCTGACCACCAGCAGCGACGTGCTGTGCGCGAGCAACGCGGCGCTGCTGAGCAACGCCGCGTTCGGGCGGCCGTCGAAGGCGGCGGTGTAGAGGGCGAGGACGGGGGCCGTGTCGTCGAGCGCGGGGAACTCGGCGGCGCTCCCCTCCTCGACGAGCGCTGCGTAGTCCTCCACCCACGCCTCGGTCGCCAGCGGCGCGGCCGCCTCGGACCGTTCCCACACCACCACCGCGGGCGAGAGGTCCTCGACGACGAAGCGCAGCTCGTCGGTGGACTGGCGCCAGTTGGCCGGGCAGAAGATCGCCCCGAGGCGGGAGCAGGCCAGCAGCAGTTCCAGTACGGCGTGCGAGTTCTGGCCGAGCCACAGCACCCGCTCGCCCGCCGTCACGCCCCTGCCGGCCAGCGCCCCGGCCAGGCGGGTGACCCTGGCGTCCAGCTCGGGATAGCCGAGCCGTACCTCGCCGTCGACCACCGCCGTCACCTGCGGGCGGCTGCGCGCGTGCTCGGACAGGACGTCGGAGAGTGTCAGCGAGTGGATCATCAAGTCTCCTGGAACGCGGGTATCACCTCGGTCGCGAAGAACCGCATGACCTTCTTCATCTCCTCCAGCGGCATCGGGCGCGTGCTGCCGAAGTCGCACAGCACGGTGGAGTACCCGGCCGCCTTCAGCACGCCGATCTGCTCGATCACCCGCGCGGGATCGCCGATGACCTCCAGCTGCTCCCAGCGGAAGTCGTTCGACACCGAGCCGCCCTTGAGATAGCGGTCCTGGTAGTACTCGAAGCCCTGCGCGGCCCTGCCCGTCTTCGGGTCGATGGGCGCGCTGCGCTCGTTGAAGATGCGCGACCGGTCGAAGGCCGCCTCGAATCGCGCCTGGTCCTCGCGGGCCTGCTCGACGGTCGGCGCCACGTAGACGCTCCGCGCGACGACCAGGTCGGCCTCGACGGCTCCCGCGGACTCGCGCCAGGTCTCCGCCGCCTTCACGACCTTGCGGAACGTCGCGGCGGGGTCGGCCAGGATCGGCAGGCCGCGCTCGCCGTACATGGTGACCGTCTCGGGGGAGACGGCGGCGACGTGGATCGGCGGGTACGGCGCCTGCAACGGCCTGGGCGTCAGTGAGACCTCGCCCGTCCGGTAGAACTTGCCCTCGTGCTGGAAGGACTCCTGGGTCCACAGGCCCAGGACGACCTCCAGCGCCTCGTTGAAGCGGTCGCGCGCCTCGGCCAGGTCGATCCCGAAGCCCTCGAACTCGAAGCTCTGGTAGCCGCGGCCGATCCCCAGGTCGAGCCTGCCGCCTGACAGGACGTCGACGAGGGCGGCCTCCTCGGCGACGTGGACGGGGTTGTGCAGGGGGAGGACGACGATGCCGGTGCCCAGGCGGATCCGCTCGGTGCGGGCGGCGGCGTGGGCCAGCAGCGTGAACAGGTTCGGGACCACGCCGTAGTCGCGGAAGTGGTGCTCGGCCAGCCGTACGCCGTCGAAGCCCAGCTCCTCGGCCAGCTCGATGAGCTCCAGGTGATAGTCGTAGACGTCCTTGAAGCTCTGCCCGTCGAACCGGTGGAAGAGGTGGAACGTGGAGAACTTCATGCGTCTGCCCTTCGGCCGGTAAACCAAGCGCTCGCTTGGGAGAGCGTACCAGCTTCGGGCCCGCGAATGAACGACTCCGGATCAGAGCTTGCGCGCCACCCCGCCGAGCAGGTAGTCGCCCACGCCCTGCATCGGCGCCAGCTCGGCAACGTCGGGGCGCCACTCCGCCACGTTCACCAGCCCCGGCTCGACCAGCTCCAGGCCATCGAAGAGCGGCGTTATCTCCGCCCGGTCACGCAGCCTGATGCCCGAGGTGGCCAGGTCGTAGACGGAGGCGATGTCCTCCGACTCAGCGGGACGGTTGGGGCAGGCGTGCGAGAGCACCAGGTGGCTTCCCTGAGCCATCCGCTCCTTCAGCCTGCCGAGGATGCGCTCCGGCTTGTCGGAGTCCTGGACGAAGTGGAGCACCGCCACGACCATGATGGCGATCGGCTCGTCGAAGTCGAGCAGCCCGCGGGCCTCGTCGCTGTCGAGGATCGCCTCGGGCAGGCGCAGGTCGCCCTGCGCGACGGCGACTCTCTCCGTGCCCGACAGGATGGCCCTGGCGTGTGTGAGCACGATCGGGTCGTTGTCCACGTACAGCACGCGCGCGTCAGGCCCCGCGACCTCGTGCACGTTTCCCTGCGTCGGCAGGCCCGTGCCGACGTCCAGGAACTGCCTGACGCCCTGCTCGGCCAGGTACCGCACGGCGCGCTGCATGAACGCCCTGTTCTCCCTGGCCGCCTGCCGGGTCTCGGGGACGACGGCGAGCACCTTCTCCGCGGCCTCCCTGTCGGAGCGGAAGTTGTCCTTGCCGCCGAGGTAGTAGTCGTACATGCGGGCCACGCTGGGAATGTGCGGGTTGATGCCGGGGGGAGCCTCGTCCATGAAATGTGATCATAGGACAGTGAAAGTCACTCTGCCGGGCCTGCGTGCCGTCGATCACGAGTTCACCGTCCCGCTCGACCACGCGGACCCGGACGGCCCCACCATCACGGTCTTCGCCCGCGAGATCGCCGACCCCGCCCGCGCGGACCTGCCATGGGCCCTGTTCCTGCAGGGCGGCCCCGGCGGCAGGTCTCCGAGGCCGACGGGCCCGGCGCACTTCGCCCACATCATGAAGACCCACCGCGTCCTGCTCCTCGACCAGCGCGGCACCGGCCGCAGCACGCCGGTCGTCGCCCCGGCCTCGCCGGGGGAGCCCGAGGACCTGGCCGCCTACCTCACGCACTTCCGCGCGGATGCCATCGTCGCCGACTGCGAGCACATCCGCGCCTCGCTTGGCGTCGACCAGTGGGAGACCTGGGGGCAGAGCTACGGCGGCTTCGTGACCCTCACCTACCTGTCGCAGGCGCCGTCCG
Organism: Nonomuraea sp. NPDC049152; assembly: GCF_040648355.1. Taxonomy (NCBI): domain Bacteria; kingdom Bacillati; phylum Actinomycetota; class Actinomycetes; order Streptosporangiales; family Streptosporangiaceae; genus Nonomuraea; species Nonomuraea sp. NPDC049152. Next base: position 350,922 of record NZ_JBEZDO010000003.1, read on the forward strand.
CGCTCAGGGCCTGCCACATCACCGGCGGCCTCCCTGGACTCGACGCGACCGCGGACGACGTCTACACCCGCACCTACGCGCGGGTGCGCGACAAGGTCACCCGCTACTACCAGCGCTTCCCGGGCGACGCCGAGAAGGTCCGGCGGATCGCCGCGCACCTGGACGAGTCGGAGGTGCTGCTGCCCGACGGCGACCGCCTCACCTCGAGACGCTTCGGGACGCTCGGCATGGGCCTCGGCACCCGGGACGGGGCAGCCTCGCTGCACTGGCTGCTCGACGACGCGTGGGCGGGCGGCAGGCTGTCCGACGCGTTCCTGTACGAGGTCATGACGGCCACGGGCTTCGTGGGGAACCCGCTGTACGCGGTCCTGCACGAGGCGATCTACGCACAGGGAGCCGCGACCTCGTGGGCCGCCGCCAGGGTCATGCCGGAGGACTTCGCCGCCCCCGAGATGCTCACCGGCGAGATGATCTACCCGTGGATGTTCGACGAGATCCGCTCGCTGCGGCCGTTCAAGGAGGCGGCGGAGCGGCTCGCGGCCCACTCCGGCTGGCCCGCCCTCTACGACCCGGTACGGCTGGCCGCCAACCAGGTGCCTGTGGCCGCCGCCGTGTACCACGACGACATGTACGTCGACGCCGCCCTGTCGCTGGAGACGGCAGGCCGGGTGGCCAACACGCGCGCGTGGGTGACCAACGAGTTCGAGCACGACGGGTTCAGGGTCGCCGCCGACCGCGTCGTGCCCCGACTCATGGACATGATCGCCGGACGCTGCTAGGCGGGGATCTCCCGCAACGGGAGCCGTACCTCGAACCAGGTGTCGCCGGGCACCGACCGCACCTTCAGCTCGCCGTTGTGACGGCCCGCCACGATCCGGTAGGAGATGTCCAGCCCGAGCCCGGTGCCCTTCCCCACGCTCTTGGTGGTGAAGAACGGCTCGAAGATGCGCTCCTTGATCTCGTCGGCCACGCCAGGACCCGTGTCGCCGATCTCGATGATCGCCTCGTCCTCGTCGTGGGCGGTGCGGATGGTGAGCGTGCCCTCCTGGCCCATCGCGTCGAGCGCGTTGTGGATCAGGTTCGTCCACACCTGGTTGAGCTCGCCGCCGTAGGCGGGGATCGGCGGCAGCGTCCTGTCGTAGTCGGTGACCACGGTCACCTCAGGGGGGATCTTCCCTCTGAAGATCGCCATCGTGCTGTCGAGCAGCTCGTGCACGTCGATCACGCTGTACGGCGCGCGGTCCATCTGGGAGTACTGCTTGGCCGAGGCGAGCAGCGAGCTGATCCGCTCGGTGGCCTCGGTCACCTCGCCCAGCATCTGCGAGATCTCCGTGGCCTCCGACAGCCACCGCAGCGCCGCGCCCGCGTGCTCGTCGCCCACCTTGGTGCGGATCTTGGCCAGCGTCTCGAGCGTGAACCCGGCGTTGACCAGCGAGGGCGCCAGCTCCCACGCGTCGTCGACACCCAGCTCCTCCAGCGCCTCACCCACGGTGTCCTCGGCGTCGGAGATCTCCATGGGGGTGCGAGGGGGGAGCGTGCCGACCGCCTGCGCGCAGGCGTCGGCCATCTCGATGAGGTGCAACAGCTTCTGTGGCGGTATCCCGTCGGCCGCCAGCCCGGCCAGCTGGATGCGCGAGGCCCTGATGAGCGTCCGCAGCTCGCTCACGGCCCGCACGGCCGCCGCCGCCGGGTTGTTCAGCTCGTGCGTGAGCCCTGCGGTGATCGTGCCGAGCGCGGTGAGCCGCTGGCGCCTGTCGATGATCTCGCGGGCCGCCCGCCCGCCGTACGTCATGCCCTCCAGCAGGTGGAAGGCCATCGGGAACCACTCGGTGACGATGTGGCCGAACTTCTTGGCCGGCAGCACGAACATCCTCGTGGGCGCGCAGACGCGCAGCGAGTGCTGGTAGACGTCGGGCGCGCGGTTGCCCAGGTAGGCCTGGACGGCCCCGGCGTAGACACCCGGCTGGGTGGTGCGCGGCTGGGAGACGGGCCCCGCGCTGGTGTCGGTCATCATCTGCACCTCGCCCTCGATGAGGACGAAGAAGTGCTCGGACGGCTCGCCCTGGCGCAGGGCGAACTCGTCCCTTTCGTAGGAACGGACCTCGCCCTTGGCAGCCAGCAGGGTCAGCTGCTCGTCGGTCAGCCGCTCGAAGAGGAACAGCTTGCGCAGTTCGTCTATGTCGATCATTGCTTCTCCATGTAGCGGTGCACCAGAGCCACGGCCATAGCGCCCTCGCCGACGGCGGAGGCGACCCTCTTGATCGAGTCCGCGCGGACGTCACCGGCGGCGAACACGCCGGGGACGTTGGTCTCCAGGAAGTACGGCTGCCGCCGCAGCGGCCAGTTACGCGGCCGCTCGCCGAACGCCACCAGGTCGGGCCCGGTGAGCACGAACCCCTTGGCGTCGCGCTCCAGACCGTCGCCCAGCCACGACGTGTACGGCTCCGCCCCGATGAAGACGAACAACCACTGCGCGTCGGCCGACCATTCGACGCCCTTCGTGGACAGCGTCAGCTGTTCGAGGTGGTCGTTTCCCGCGCCGCCGGCCACCTGGGTCTCGTAGTGGACCTCGATGTTGGGGATCGCCGCGATCTGCTCGATGAGGTAGTAGGACATGGACTTCTCCAAACCTTCACCCCTCACCAACAAATGGACCTTGCTGGCGAATCCCGCCAGGTAGACGGCCGCCTGCCCCGCCGAATTGGCCGCTCCGACGATGAACACCTCGCTGTCCTGGCAGGAGGGAGCCTCGGTGAGCGCGGCGCCGTAGAAGACGCCCCTGCCGACGAAGTCGTCGAGCCCAGGAGCCTCCAGCCTGCGATAGGTGACGCCGGTGGCGAGGATCACCGCGTGGGCGGCGATCTCCCCTCCGTCCCTGAAGCCGACCACCCTGGCCTGCCCCTTCGCCTCCAGGCTCACGACCTTGCGCGAGGTCAGCAGCTCCGCGCCGAACTTGAGCGCCTGCCTGCGCGCCCTGTCGGCCAGTTGCGCGCCGGAGACGCCGTCGGGGAAGCCCAGATAGTTCTCGATCCGCGAGCTCTGCCCCGCCTGGCCGCCCGAGGAGTACGCCTCGACCAGCACGGTGCGCAGCCCCTCCGAGGCGCCGTAGACGGCGGCGCCGAGGCCCGCGGGCCCGCCGCCGATCACGATGAGGTCGTAGAAGTCGGTCGACGGCGTCGTGGACAGGCCCACGGCCGAGGCCAGCGTCGACTGGTCGGGCGCCTGGAGCTGCTCGCCCTCCGCGGTGATCACCAGAGGGAGGTGGCAGTCGCTGCCCACGGCCGCGACCAGCTGCTGTCCCTCGGGATCCTCGGACAGCATCCACGTGTAGGGCACGTGGTTGCGGGACAGGAAGTCGCGCACCCGGTAGGAATGCGCCGACCAGCGGTCGCCCACCACCTGCAGCTCCGCCCTGACCTGCCGGTCGGTGCGCTGCCACGCGTCGAGCTGGCCGTCGATCACCGGGTAGAACTTCTCCTCCGGCGGGTCCCACGGCTTGAGCAGGTAGTGGTCGAGGTCGACCACGTTGATCGCCTGGATGGCGGCGTCGGTGTCGGCGTAGGCGGTCAGCAGCACCCTGCGCGCGAACGGGTACATGTCCATCGCGAGTTCGAGGAACTGCACGCCGTTCATCTGCGGCATCCGGTAGTCGGCCAGGATCGCCGCCACCTCGTCGCCCCGCAGGCGCATCTCGCGGACCGCCTCGATGCCCTGCTCGGCCGTTTCCGCGCGCACGATGCGGTACTGCTGGCCGTACTTCTTCCGAAGGTCGCGGGCGACAGCCCTCGACACGCCCGGGTCGTCGTCAACCGTCACGATGACCGGCTTGTCCATGCCCCCGTCCTTCCCTTTTCGCTTCTACACGAAGGATGTCATGGGTTGGCGGATCGTGGATCGGCCGCTCAGGCCACGACCCTGCTCTCCCCGCCGTCGACCAGCAGGGATACGCCGTTGACGAACGACGCCCGCTCGCTGGCCAGGAACGCGACCACGTCACCGACCTCCTCGGGGCGCCCGATCCGCCCGAGCGGCGTGGTCCCCGTGTGCCCCAGCGACCGCAGCCGCTCGGTGTCGATCGGTCCTGGAAGCACGTTGTTCACGAGGATGCCGTCCCCGCCGACCTCCCTGGCCAGCGTCCGCACCACGCCCGCGACGGCCGTACGGGTGGCGTTGGACAGCGCGAGACCGTCGATCACCTCGCGCGCCGACCTGCTCGTCACGGTGATGATGCGGCCCCAGCCGCGCGAGCGCATGTCGGGCAGCACCGCCCGCATCAGGCGAACCGTGCCCAGCAGGTTCCGCTGCACGGCCACCTCCCAGTCTGCCAGGCTCACCTCCACGAACGTTCCGGCGGGCGGCCCGCCCGCGTTGGCGACCAGGATGTCGATCGGCCCCAGCACCTCGCGCGTCTCGGCCACCACCCGCTCGGCGGCCGCGGGGTCCTCCACGTCGGCCAGGACCGCGTGCACCACGTGGCCGAACTCCTGCAGCCGCACCACGGCGTCGGCGAGCCGTTCGGGGCTACGCGCGCTCACGCACACGTCGCACCCCTCCCGCGCCAGCGCCTTGGCGGCGGCCAGCCCGATGCCCGCGCTACCACCGGTGACCAGTGCGACCTTGCCCGAGATGCCGAGATCCATAAGAGCGAGACTACCGATCGCGGTATCGCGTCGCCGTGATGCCCGATGGGGTTTCCTCCTAGCCGGTCCGCGGGAAGTCGCGGAGCTTGTCGGGGTTCAGCACCGCGTAGATGCCGTGGACCAGGCCGTCGCGGACGTCGAGGTAGGCCACCTGGGGCCGTCCCTCGATCGTGATCCAGAGCGCGGGAGCGCCGTTCGCGTCGACGATCCTGACCTCCCCGAACCCGAAGCGCCTGACGAGCCCGGCGATGAAGGCCACCACCTTGTCGCGCCCGACGATCGGGGTGAGCGCGGCGCGGACCTTGCCGCCGCCATCGTTCCACGCCACCACGTCGTCGCTGAGCATCGAGGTGAGCGCGGCCAGGTCGCCGCCCTGCGCGGCGTCGAGGAAGCGCAGCAGCAGCTTGGAGTGGTCCTCGGCGCTCGGGTGGAAGCGGTCCCTGGTTCAGACCGGTCGGTTTTGCTGTTCGATGTACTGGTGCACGATCGACAACGGTGCACCGCCGACAGACCCGGCGAAGTAGGAGCCCGACCACAGCTTGTTGGCCCGGTAGTAGTGGGCCGCCAGTTCGGGGAACTCTTGCCGCATCCGCCGGGAGGATACTCCATGGTGACAGGACGGGGGAGGCGCGCGGTCTGTGACAGTGAACCGGGTCACTCTCCGAAGGCGCCCCTCCGCCGCGGCTACAGGTCGAATACCGACCCCGTCGCCAGGAGCATTTCGCAGCGGTTGGCGAAGATTCTTTGGAAGTGAACTGTCCTGCCCGCCCACCACCCCGTCAGTGCGGCCGTGTGCGGTTGGTACTCCCTGGTGCAGATGCCCTGCTGGCCCAGATAGCGCCAAAGGTCGCCTTCGACGGCCGTCAGCAGGGCGCAGGAGGCGACGGGCTTCGGGTGGGCGCCGCCGTCGGGATCGCAGTTCAGGCTCACCGTGCGGGACCAGCCGCCGGTGACGGTGAGCTGGATCAGGAAGAGCGCCCTCGCGGACGACACGGGCGCGGCCGAAGCGGTCGCGGACGTGGCGAGGAGAGCTGCGGTCGCCAGGGCCGCGATCTTGACGAATCTCATACGCAGATCGTGCCCAAGATCGAGTTTTGGCTGGGTCAGCGAAAGGACATGGATTTACCCGGGTCACTCGTGATGAAGTTGTGACGTGTCGAGAAATCTGATTCTTTCAGGAGGCCTGTTCCACGACTTCGACGCCACGTCGGCGGCCCTGGCGGGGGTGCTGGCCGACATCGGGGTGGAGTCCGAGATCACCGACGACATCGCGGGAGCGCTCAGCGAGCCGTCCGAGTACCAGCTCATCACCGTCAACGCGCTGCGCCGGCAGGAGAAGGGCTTCACGCTTCCCGCGCAGGCCCGCACCACGCTGCTCGACCACCTGGAGCGGGGCGGCGGCTTACTGTGCATGCACGCCGCCTCGATCTGCTTCGACGACTGGCAGGGCTGGCCGCGTGTGCTCGGCGCCCGCTGGGTGTGGGGCACCTCGCACCACCCGCAGCTGGGCTGGACGAGCGTCCGCGTCCTCGGCGGCCACCCGATCGTCGAGGGGCTGCGCGACTTCGACCTGGTGGACGAGGTCTACAGCGACCTGGAGGTGCTGCCCGACGTGCGGCCGCTGGCCTCCGCGATGGGCCAGCCGATGCTCTGGGCCCGTCCGGTACGGCGGGGCCGCGTCGTCTACGACGCGCTCGGCCATGACACCCGCGCCTACGACAACGAGGTGCACTGCACGCTGCTCAAGCGCGCGGCGCTCTGGTTGCTCAAGCGTCCCCTGGTGCTGGGGGACTGACCTTCAGCCTGCGGGCCGACTCCGACTCCTGGGCCAGGCGGCGCAGCGCGTCGAACGCCCTGCCGTACAGCACGGTGCCGAGGACCAGCGCCTCCACGGCCGCGTCGCGGGGGCCGTCCAGGGGGATGGTGTCGAGCTCGACCTCGGTGACGAGCTGGTGCGCGGCGCGGGCGTAGGGGGTCAGGTCGGTGCCGAGGCCGAGCTGGTGGAGCTTGACCAGGGTCTGGGCGAGCTCGTCGCGGGCGGGCGCGTTCTTGAAGACCTGCCAGCCGAGGTCGTCGAGCAGGCCGTCGATCTGCTCGCGGGCCGCCGTCCACTCCTCGCCCTCGCCTGCCTCGACGGCGGGACTGATCGCGTAGTGGGCGGTGCCGAGCATGAAGTGGACGGGCAGGCTCTCGTCGTCGACCGCCTCGATCACCTTCTTGATCGAGGTGATCGGCAGGCGGCCCACCTCCAGCAGTGCCCTGATCAGCCGGAGCCTGCGCAGGTGCGACTCGTCGTACTCCGCGCGGGTGGCCGCCACCTGCTCGCCCTGGTGCAGGAGGCCCTCCCGCAGGTAGTACTTGATGGTGGCGATGGCGACGCCGGACTCGGCGCTCAGTTGGGACATCCGCATAGTTGGATAGTACTACTACCCAACTATGCCACTGCCCCCGGGATGCCTGGCTTGACCAGGTCCACCTCGACGGGCACGGCCGGACGCCACGCTTCCACGGGAACGATGCCCGGATCCAGCGGCTCCACACCCTTGAAGCAGCGGGCGATCCGCGCGGGATCGCGGTGGTGTCCGGATTCCCGGAGACCTCTGGCGCGGGCCACCGCCGACGGGCGAGCCTGGCGTCAGGATCGCCGGCGCTGCCGTCGTAGAGCCGCACGGGTCGCGGGGGCGTCGCTCGGCGCGCCCGTCTCTCCCGCCGTGAGGTGGTGCGCGAGGGAGACGACGGTGGGATGGGCGTAGAGGGTGGTCAGCGGGATACGCCGGCTCAGGACGCCTTCGAGCCGCTGCTGGACCTTCGCCATGAGCAACGAGTGCCCGCCCTGGTCGAAGAAGGATCGCTCCCAGTCCACCTCCCGCCCGTCGAACACGGCGCCCCAGACGGCCGCGATCTCGGTGGCAAGCTCGGCCTCCTGCGCAGGCAGGTTCACCGTCCGCGCGGGAGCGGGTCCGGGGTGCGGGTCCGGCAGGGCGGCCGTGTCGATCTTCCCGGTGGGGGTCAGGGGCAGCGTGTCGACTCCGACGATCTCGGCAGGAACCATGAAGTCGGGCAGCACCTCGGCCAGCCGCTCGCGCAGTCCTGAGGTGTCGTCTCCCAGGACGTAGGCCACGATTCGCGGCTCGCCGCGGACCTCGCGGGTGAGGACGGCGGCCCGGGGCACCAGAGTGGCCAGCACGGCCTCGATCTCGCCGAGCTCGACGCGGTGGCCGCGGATCTTCACCTGCCGGTCGAGGCGGCCCAGGTAGGCCAGCCGGCCATCGGGAAACCACCGCCCCAGGTCGCCGGTTCGGTAGAAACGCATGCCGTCCGGATCGACGCCGAACCTGGCCTGGTCTCGCTCGGCGGCGCCCAGATAGCCGGCCAGGTACGGGCTGCGGATGACGATCTCGCCCTCCGTCGGGTCCGGCCTGAGCTCGATCTCCACGCCGTCCAGGGGCCGCCCGATGGGCACGACCGGGTCGTCGGCCATCTCGGCTGCGGTCAGGTGGTTCTGGGCGACGAAGGAGATCTCGGTGGCCCCGTAGCCGTTGACGAAGACGCTGGAGGCGGGGAAGTGCCGCTGGAAGCGGTCGAGGTCGTGGCGGATGACCTCCTCGCCGCCGAGGATGACGACCCGGACATTCGACAGCACCTCTCCCTCGGAGAGGGAGTCCAGCAGATAGCGGTAGACAGTCGGCGTCGAGTGATAAATCGTGACTTGTCCGGCGACGAGCGCCTCCCTCAGCTGACCCAAGCCATGCAGCCGGAGGTCGACGGGCACCACGGCGGCCCCGTTGAGCAGGGCGGAGAAGCCGTCTGTCACCGCCATGTCGTAGCTGAAGGAGGAGACGACGCTGATCCGATCAGTAGGACGGATACGCAGGTTGTTGGTATGCGTCCGGATCTGGAACAACGCCCCCCGATGAGTCTGCACGACCCCCTTGGGGCGCCCCGTGGAGCCTGAGGTGAACAGGATGTACGCAGGGGAGCTCGGATCCACGGTGATGGGCAGGAAACCCGGCGCCGGCGGCACCGAGGTGAGGTCGACGAGGTCGCCGGTGAGCAGGTCCTTGTGCTCGGGCACGGTCACGACCAGCTCCGGCCGGGCCAGCTCGGCCATGCTCTTCAGGCGGGCCGGCGGATAGGCCGGATCGAGCGGTACGTAGGTGGCCCCGGCCGTGAGCACGCCCAGGATGGCGGCGACCATCCTGGGGCCGTGCCCGACCAGGAGCCCGACCCGGGAGGCGCCGTGCACCGCCGCCGCCACGGCCTGGACCTCCTGTGCGAGCTCGGCGTAGGTGAGCGGGCCCTCCTCGCCGAGCACCGCGACCCGGTCGGGATGCTCGGCGACGACGGCCCAGAACCGGGCGGCGATGGACTCCTCGAGCCACTCCGCCCGGAACTCGCGATGCTCGGCGTGCATCGGGCTACCTTCCTCGCGCAACGCGCGGGATCGTGGTGGCAGGGGTCGCCGGGGCGGATGCCGGGGTTGCCGGCTGCTCGGCGCGGATCTGCTCGACCCTGGCGGCCATCTGCCGCACCGACGGGGCCTCGAAGAGCGTGCGCATCGGCAGCTTGACGCCGACCGCGGCCCGAGCCTGCGCGATCAGCTGGACCGCGATGAGCGAGTTGCCGCCGAGCTCGAAGAAGTCGTCGTCGGCACCCACGTCGGGCACGCCCAGGATCTCGCTCCACACGCGGGCCAGCGCGGCCTCCACCTCGCCTTCCGGCGCGACGTAGTCCTCGGTCCTGGCCACGGGGGCCTGGGCCTCGAGGCTCTGGCGGGTCAGCCGCTCCCGCCGGGTGATCTCGGCGAGCGCGGTCGCGCTGATGACGACCTGCGGGCCGAGATCGGCCGCGGCCAGCACGCGGAAGAACGCCTCGGCGCCGTCCGCCGGGCGGATGCCGGTGTCGGACTGCTGGTCCCCGGCGCTCAGCGACCCGGTCATCGCCGAGGCGTCGATGCGCCGCAGCACGAACTCCTCGATCTCCACGAGCACCGTGCCCGCCTGGTCCATCAGCGTCAGATCGGCCGTGACGACCTCGGCGCCGCCGTCGCCCCTGCGCCGCAGGTGGCTGTAGAAGCGGTCAGGCAGCGCCGACCTGACCAGCAGCCGGCCGTAGCTCAGCGGCAGGTAGGCACCGCCGCCGTTGCCCCGGCCGAAGGAGGTGGCCACATCGAGCAGCGCGGGGTGCAGGCCCCAGCCCCCGACCTCCGCCGCCACCTGCTCGGTCCCCTCGACGAAGGCGAGCTCCTCGCCCTCGGCCCGCCAGATCAGCTCGGGCGAGCGCCACCGCGGACCGAACGTCAGCACTCCGGCGTATTCGCCGTCCTGCTCGGCCTCCGGCGTCATTCCGGCCTTCAGCGCCGCCACGTCCACGGCCGCGACCGGCGCGGGCCGTACCCATGCCGCCGCGCCCTGGGTGTGCAGCCGCTCGCCGGCGCGCACCTCGAAGGCCGAATCGTCGGCGAAGGCGACCACGAGCTCGGTCGTGGTGTCGTCCGGTACGGCCAGCGGCTCCAGGAAGACCACGTCGCGGAGCTCCACCGCGTGGCCCTCGCCCGGCGCCGGGACGACGGCCGCGAAGGCCGCCCTGGCGCATTCCAGTTGCCCGGTCGCGGGCAGCACCGGCACCCCGCCGATGCGGTGCTCGTCCAGCACCCAGTGGGTGTCCGCGGCCAGCGGCCCCGACGCCCGGTCGTGGGTACGGCTGCGCATGACCGGGTGGTCGACGGGCGTTCCCTCGGCGACGGTGGTGGGGCTGGTGGCGGCCGGGCCGGTGGCGTCGGCGTTGGCGGCCATGCCCACCTCCAGCCACGCGCCCCAGTTGAGGCTCAGGACGCGGGTGCCATGCCGGGCGCGGGCGAAGGCGTCCTGGAAGGCGTTCGCCGCGCAGTAGTCGACCTGGCCGAACCCGCCGCTGACGGCGGTGACCGACGAGCACAGGGCGACGAAGTCCAGCCCGGGGTCGCCGAAGACGTCGAACAGCGCGGCGGTCCCGGCGACCTTGGGGTCGAGTACGGCTTGCGCGACGGCCCGTTCCTTGATCTCGGCCATGCCGCCGCCTGGCAGGCCCGCGGCGTGCACGATGCCGTGCAGCCCGCCATGGGCGGCCAGGACCTCCTCCTTGACCTGGCGCAACCGGGCAGGATCGGTGACGTCGGCGGCCAGGACCGTCACCTTGCCGCCCGCCTGCTCGATCCGGGCGATCGTGCGCGCGGCCCTCGGAGTCACCGTGCCACTGCGGCCGAGCAGCACCACGCGGGCCCGCAGCCGGGTGCCGAGGTGCTCGGCGAGGGTGAGGCCGATACCGCCCAGGCCACCGGTGATCAGGTAGACGCCCTCCTCGCGCAGCCCGGAGTCGCCCTCGCTCAGCCGTACCGGCTGGAACTCGCGGACCCACCGGCGCCCGCCCCGCAGAGCCAGCACGTCGCCCGCCGGCTCCCTGCGCAGCTCGGCCAGGACGCTCGCGGCGGGGGTGCCGCCGGACTCGAGGTCGAGGTGACGCACCTGGAGGCCGTCGACCTCCAGCGGCACGACCCGGGCGATGCCTGCCACGAGCGCGTACTCCGGCCGGGTCAGGTCGGCGCCGCCCAGGGGGTCCTCGGTGCCGGAGGTGAGCACGTCGAGGCGGACCCCGTCGGCCCGCTGCTCGGCGGCCAGGGCCTGGATCAGGGAGAGCAGGCTGAAGAAGCCGTGCTCCTGCGCCTGGGTCCGGTCGCTGTCCAGCGCCCAGGCGTGCACGATGCGCGAGGGCAGGGAGTCGCCGAGCGCGCTGATCAGGGCGTCGTAGTCGGCGCGCTCGCCGGGCCTTACGGTGAACTCGCCGGAGTAGTCCGCGCCGGGGCGGACCGTAGTCACCTCGGCGCCCTGTGCCCGGAGCGCCGCCACCAGCTCCTCGCCGCGCTCCCCGCTGACGAAGGCGAGGCAGCGGGTGACCGGCTCGCCGAGCGGGGAGGGCGCGAGCTGCTGCCACGCGGGGATCTCGAACCAGTCCTCCAGCGCCCGGGGACCGGAGGGCTGCTGCGCCTTCGGCTTGGCCCCGGCCTCACCCGGCGGGATGAAGCGGTACTCCCGCTCGTAGGGGTAGCCCGGCAACGGCACCCGGTGGCCCTGGTCGCCGTCCATGGTGATCGGCACTCCGGCGGACCACAGCCGGGCGGCGGAGCCGTACAGCACGTCCAGGTCGCCGGCGCTCTCGCCAGGCCCGGGCAGGCTGGCGAGCGGCGGCAGCACGTCCTTGGCGCCGCGCAGCTGCATGCGGGCGAGTTGGGCCAGCTGCTTGCCGGGCCCGCACTCCAGCATCACCCAGTCCTTCTCGGCCAGCAGCCGGGCCACGCAGTCGCCGAATCGCACCGGACGGCGGATGTGTCCGGCCCAGTAGGCCGGGTCGACGGCCTGCTCGGGGGCGATCCAGTCGCCGGTCACGTTGGACAGGAACGGCAGGGCGGGCGGCTGCCGCGGCACGGCGGCCACGAGGGACTCGAACTCCGCCAGGATGGGCTCCATCATCGGCGAGTGGAAGGCGTGCGAGGTGCGCAGCCGGGTGGCCTTGACGCCCTTGCCGTCGAGCAGCTCGGCGAAGGCCGTGATCGCCTCGTCCGTCCCGGCCACCACGCAGGTGCCAGGGCCGTTCACCGTGGCCACGCTCACCCCGTCGATGAGCAGGTTGGCGATCTCCTGCTCGTCCTTCATCACCGCGAGCATCGAGCCGGCGGGCATCGACTGCATCAGCCGCCCGCGCGCCGCCACCAGCCGCAGCGCGTCGGGCAGGGTGAACACCCCGGCGAGCGTGGCGGCGACGTACTCCCCGATGGAGTGACCGATCATGCCTGAGGGCTGCGCGCCGAGCTCCTGCCAGAGCCTGGCCAGCGCGTACTCCACGGTGAACAGCGCGGGCTGGGTGAAGCGGGTCTCGCGCAGCTTGTCGTCGCCGCCCTCGGCGAACATCAGCTGCCTGATGTCCTCGCCCAGCTCGGCACGGAGGAGCTCCGCGCACTCGTCGACGGCGGCGGCGAAGGACGGCTGGGCCGCGTAGAGCGCGGCGGCCATGCCCGCGTACTGCGCGCCCTGCCCGGAGAAGAGGAAGGCCACCCTGGGCAGCGTCCCGCCCGCGTTCCCTGCCGGGTGCCGCTTGCGGTCGGTCAGCGCGCTCACCGCGCCGGCCAGGTCGCCGGCCACGACGGCGACGCGGTGCCGAAGCTCCGGCCGGCCCACCCGCAGCGTGTGGGCCACGTCGGCGACGGAGAGCTCGGGGTGCTCGGTGAGGTGCTCGGCGAGCTGGGTGCGCATGGTGTCGAGCGCGCTCTCGGTGCGGGCCGAGAGCCGTAGCAGCTGCGGCCCCTGCGCGGTCGTGGCGGCGGCGGGGGACGGCGCCTCCTGGAGGATCACGTGGGCGTTGGTGCCGCCGATGCCGAAGGAGCTCACCGCCGCCCGGCGCAGGCCGTCCTCCCACTTGGTGGGGGTGGAGACCACGTAGAAGGGGCTGGAGTCGAAGTCGATGGCGGGGTTGGGCCGCTCGAAGTTGATGCTGGGCGGGATCAGGCCGTGCTCCATGGCGAGCACCGCCTTGATCACGCCGACGACGCCGGAGGCCTGGCTGAGGTGTCCGAGGTTGGACTTCACCGAGCCGATGCCGCACCAGCCGCGATCGTCGGTGCTGCGCCGGTAGACCTCGCTCAGGGCGGCCACCTCGATGGGGTCGCCGACGGCGGTGCCGGTGCCGTGCGCCTCGACGTAGCCGATGGTGCGCGGGTCCACCCCGGCGACGCCGAGCGCCTCGGCGATCACCTCGGTCTGGCCCGCGTGGCTCGGCGCGGAGAAGCCGATCTTGTTGCTGCCGTCGTTGTTGATCGCGTTCCCCAGCACCACGGCCCGGATGTGGTCGCCGTCGGCCAACGCGTCCTCCAGGCGCTTGACCACGAGCACGCCGACGCCGCTGCCCCAGATGGTGCCGTCCGCGCGGGAGTCGAACGGCTTGACGTGCCCGTCGGAGGTGGTGAAGCCGTCCATGGCCGGGTAGCCGGCGCCGTGCGGCAGTTCCACGCAGACCCCGCCGGCCAGCGCCATGTCGCACTCCCCGTTGCGCAGCGACTCGCAGGCCAGGTGCAGGGCGACCAGGGAGGAGGAGCAGGCGGTGGTGACGGTCATGGCCGGCCCGCGCAGGTTCAGCCGGTAGGAGACCGTGGTGGCGACGTAGTCGATGTTGTTGCCGATCGACATGCCGAGTTTGACCGCGTTGCTGTCCAGATCGGGGTTGGTCTGGAGGTTAAGCCACTGGTACTGGCTGGGCCCGGATCCGCCGTAGACGCCGATGGAGCCCTCGTAGGCGGCCGAGTCGTAGCCGGCGTCCTGCAGCGCGGCGTGCGACTGCTCCAGGAAGACCCGCTGCTGCGGGTCGGCGAGCTCCGCCTCGCGCGCGCTCATGCCGAACAGGCGGTTGTCGAAGCCCTCCATGTCGATCATGACCGGCGCGGCCTTGACGAAGGAGGGGCTGGCCAGTTCCTCCGGAGTCGCACCCCAGGCGAGCTGCTCCTCGTCGGTGAAGAAGGTCACCGACTCCACTCCGTCGACCAGGTTGCGCCAGAACTGGCCGAGATCGTTCGCGCCCGGCACGCGGGCGCTCATGCCGATGATGGCGATGGGCTCGGCGCCCGAGTCGTTGGACAACTCTGTCACTGTCTCCTCCTGCGCTTGTCCCGCAGCTGGCGGCGTGTGTCGGCACGCCGGTCGGCGCGGCTCAGTTCCGGATTCGCGGCATCACCGTCGAGGTGGGCGGCCAGCGCGCGTACGGTCGGGTAGCGGAACATGTCCACGACTGTCACCTGGCGCCCGGTCAGGGCGGCCAGCCGGTCGCGGACCACGACGACGGCCATGGAGGTGCCGCCGACGTCGAAGAAGTTGTCGGTCGCGAGCACCTTGGCTCGGCCGAGCACGTCCCGCCAGATCCCGGCGAGCAGCCGCTCGGTGTCGGTGGCGGGATCCGCGCGGAGCCCGGATTCCGGTACGGCTAGCGCCGGCTCGTCCGTCACGCCGTGCGCGAGCGTGGTGACATGCCTCAGCTCGAAGCCGGCCGCGGGGGCGCTCGGGTCGGCCACGGCCTGGTCGAGCAGGTCGGTGAAGGACCGGAGCAGCAGCTCGATGCGCTCGGCGGTGTAGAGGTCGGTGTTGTAGACGAGGTCGACCGCGTACCTCCCGTCCCGCTCGACGACGTAGACCGTCAGATCGAACGGGGAACCCGCGGGCGCGGGCACGATGCCGGTGGAGCTCAGCCCCTTCAGCTCCAGCCGGGGCTCCGGGAAGTTGAAGACGTTGAAGAGCACCTGCACCAGCGGCGCCCGGCTGGGCTCACGGCGTATCGCCAGTGCGCCGACGATGTCCTCGATGGCGGCGCCTGGCCTGGCCATCGCGTCGATCATCGCATCGGCGCAGCCACGCACCCGCTCCGCGAAGGAGGCGTCCCCGGTCGATCGCAGGCGGATCGGCACGATGTCGACGAAGAAGCCGATCAGGTCCTGGAAGGCCTCGTGCCTGCGGTCCGCCGCGGGGGTGCCGACCACGATGTCGTCACGGCCGGTGACGCGCCGGACCAGCTCGGCGAAGGCGGCCAGCAACACGCTCGGCGCGGTGGTGCCCAGCCGTACGGCCAGCTCGCGGATACCTGCTGTGGTCTCCATGGTCAGCGCGGCGGTGGCCAGGGCGCCGGCGTGGCTCTGCACGGCCGGCCGCGGGCGGTCCCTGGGCAGGTCGAGCGTCGTGGGGGCGTCGGCCAGCGAGCGGGTCCACCAGGCCAGGTCCTCCCCGGCCCGCCTGCCGTCCCGCGCCGCCCGCCAGGCGGCGTAGTCGGCGAAGGTCGCCTCCGGCTCGTCCAGGACCTCGCCGGCGTAGGCGCGGGCCAGGTCGTCGAAGAACGGGCCCTCTGACCAGCCGTCGAAAACGGCGTGGTGGAAGGTCACCGTCAGCACGTGGTCATCCGGGCCCAGCCGGAGCAGCCTGGCCTGCCAGAGCGGGCCGCGGGCCAGGTCGAAGTGCTGGGCGCCGGCCCGGTCCAGCCAGGCGCGGACCTCATCCGGCAGGCCGTCCGACCCGCTGTCCGGCCCGTCCGACCCGCTGTCCGGCGCGGCGTCCAGGGACTCGACCGCTATCCGCGCAGGTTCGGGCGCGGACACCTCCACGCGGGGCACGCCACCGTCGTCGGGCACCCGCCAGCGGAGCACCTCGTGCCGCTCGGCCACCGCGGTCAGCGCCCGCTCCAGTGCCACCACGTCGAGCGGGCCGCGCAGGCGCTCGGCGAGCGCGATGTTGTAGGCGACGTTGCCGGGGAAGAGCCGCTCCAGGAACCACAATCGACGCTGCGCCGCGGTCAGCGCGGGCGGGCTGCCGGAGGGCAGTTCCTCGGCCACGGGAGGTGCGGCTTCCACCAGCGCCGCCAGCGCGCCGAGGGTGCGCGCGGCGTAGACGTCCTCCACCGCCACCTCACGCCCCAGTGCCCCGCGAAGGCCGCTGACCAGGCGCATGGCGCTGATGGAATGCCCGCCGGAGGCGAAGAAGTCGTCCTCCAGCCCCGGGACGCGGTCGAGCACCCGAGCCCATACCTCGGCCACGGCGCGCTCGGTCGGCGATTCCGGCGGCGCACCCAGGGCCGGCGTACCAGGCACCAACGCATGCAGCGCCTGGACGTCGACCTTGCCCGACGAGGACATCGGCAGGCTGGGCAGGATCAGCGTCTCGGCGGGGACCATCACCTCGGGCAGCCGCTCCGCGCAGTGCTCTCGCAGCAGGTCCGGGCTCACGCCGTCCGCCGTGCAGAAGGCCACGAGCCGGACACCCGCCGGACCCTCGACCGCCTCCACCACGGCGTGCCTGACCTGCGGGTGGCCGCGCAGCACGGTCTCCACCTCGCCGATCTCCACCCGCTGCCCGCGGATCTTGACCTGCCGGTCGGTCCTGCCCAGGAACATCAGGTTCCCGTCCGGCTGCAGCACCACGAGGTCGCCGGTCCGGTAGAGCCGCTCGCCGTCGCCGCCGAACGGGTCGGGCACGAAGCGTTCGGCTGTCGGACCGGGTCGCCCCAGATATCCGCGGGCCAGCCCGACCCCGCCGACCAGCAGCTCGCCCGGCACGCCCGCTGGAACCTCGCGCAGCTCCTCGTCCACGACATGTACGCGGTGCCCGTGCTGTGCGGCGCCGATCGGCAGCGGCCGGTCCCAGCTTCCCGCGGCCTCGAAGACGGTGACCGCCACCGTCGTCTCGGTCGGGCCGTAGTAGTTGAGAAACCGGCTGCTCGCCCAGCGCTCCACCTGCTCAGGGCCGGGGGCCTCGGAGCCGGTGGTCAGCACCCGCCACTCGGGCAGGCGCGCCGGATCCAGCACCGGCAGCAGGGCGACCGGCAGGTCACCGGAGGTGATGCGGTGCTCCACGCAGAAACGCTGGAGCCGTACGGGGTCACGCCGGTCGTCCTCGCCTGCCAGCATCAGTGTGGCCCCAGCGGCCAGGTGCACGAACAGGTCGTGCACCGACACGTCGAACCCGAGCGAGGCGAAGGCGAGGCCGCGCGTGTCCTCATCGACGCCCAGCAGCTCGATGTTCCCGAGCGCGTAGGCGCAGGCGCTGCGATGGCTGACCACCACGCCCTTGGGTGTGCCGGTGGATCCCGAGGTGTGCAGCACATAGGCCGCGTTGCCGGGCAGCGCAGGACACTGTCCGGGCGCGGCGGGCGGGCCCTCCACCGGGACGGTCCGCACCCCGTCGAACAGCTCCGCGGTGGACTCGTCGACCACGATCAGGTCTAGCCCCGCGTTCCGGATGATCTGCTCCCTGCGCGCGGCGGGGCCGTCGGGGTCGAGCGGCACGTACGCGCCTCCGGCCAGAAGCACACCGAGAACCCCGGTGACCATGCTCGGCCGGCGTCGCAGGCAGACTCCCACCAGACGCTCCGGCCCCACGTCCGGCAGCCGCGCGGCCAGGCCGCCCGCCCGCTCGGCCAGCTCGCCGTACGTGAGCACCTCCTGCCACTGCCGCACGGCAGGTGCCCACGGGCGGCGCTCGGCCTGGGCCAGCACCAGATCGGGCAGCGTCGTCATCCCGCGCCTCCAGGAAGGGGATCGACCATGTGCATGCGCAGCTCCGTGAAGTAACGGCGGCCCTCGGCGTCGGACAGCCAGGTCTGGTCCGGGCCGGGGAGCATCTCGGAGATCACCAGCCGCACGTCCTGCCCGGCGGTGAGGCGGGCCGAGCGGACCATCGAGCAGAGCAGGTCGGCGAAGACCGGGCTGGTGAGGTCGACGTAGAGCGGTTTGATCTCCGTGGACAGCTTGACGAAGACCTGCTCGGGCAGGCCGAGCTCACGCCGCCAGCGGCGCACGGCCAGGTACCGTGCGCGCTCACCGCCGACGTCGGCCAGTCCCGTCGCGTCCACGGTGGTCCGCCAGGTACGGCGGGCGACAACCAGCCGGTCGATGGTGATCCTCGGCGTGTGCCGATCGCCTCCGACGAGTTTGAAGCCATCCACGGCGTGGATCGACACCAGCTGCGAGAAGACCTCCAGCAGCGGCCGGCTCCTCCCGTCCGGCATGGTGGCCACCAGCTCCCCGTCCGCCTCGTCGACCAGCACGCCCGTGGCGGGCACCAGCCGGTCGGGGTCGGCGCCGGGGGCGGCCGTCCAGCCCAGCTCGATGTCGGTCGGGTGGTCCAGCCCGTGCGCCA
Source organism: Nonomuraea sp. NPDC049152 (assembly GCF_040648355.1). Classification (NCBI taxonomy): domain Bacteria; kingdom Bacillati; phylum Actinomycetota; class Actinomycetes; order Streptosporangiales; family Streptosporangiaceae; genus Nonomuraea; species Nonomuraea sp. NPDC049152. The sequence continues at coordinate 369,259 of NZ_JBEZDO010000003.1, forward strand.
GCCGGCCGGTGTAGCGGGGCCACTCCACCGGGTAGAGCGGCCTGACCCTGTCGGTTCCCAGGTCCTCGGTCAGCGCGTCGCGCAGCGGCCCGGGATCGGGGTGGGCGAGGGTGAAGACGGCGCAGTCGAAGGTCGCCCAGGCCGCGTGCATCTCGCCCATGACCACCAGGTAGTCGCCGCGGTTGACCGCCTCGACGCTGTCGGCGCAGATCTGCAGGTCGGGGCTGTGCAACCGGCCGTCCGACCAGCCGGGTCCCGCGGCGGCGAACGCGTCGGAGGCGGCAAGCTCGCGGGCGGTGAAAGTCAGCTCGGCGGTGTCCGGGTCGACCTGGTCCAGGCCGAACAGCTCCGACCAGCGGCGGGCGAACTCCTCGGCGATGGCGTCCACGGGTCTGGGACCGGCGCCGAACAGCATGCCCTGGGCGAGGTACCACAGGTCGGACAGCAGCACAGGGCCGTCCGCGCGCAGGTCCTCGTACAGCTCGCGCAGCGCCTGGCCGTAGGTCGTCGCCAGTTCGGCCGTCAGCCAGCGGGCGGCCTGGAGCATGAGCGCCAGCGGCTCGGCGATGCCGTCGATCAGCGGCTTGCCCACGGTCACTCGCACGTCGCGCGTGGTGTCCTCGTAGACCAGGCCGCGGCCGGCGTAGGTCTGGCCGATCCTGCGGACCGAGTCGGTGCCGGTGACCTCGCTGAACACCGTGCTGAGCGCCTCCAGCGCGGCGCGCAGGGCATCGGGGTCGCCCGCGGCGCGCGCCACCTCTCGCTTGGCGGATGCCAGCCGCTCCAGCCCGGCATGGGCCCGCTCGCGCACGGCCGGGTCCTCGATGCCGGCCAGCAGCTGCCGGAGGTGCTCCTCGGCGTGCGGGCTCTGCGGCACGTCGCCCTGCCAGGTCAGCAGGCGGCGCTCGGTCAGGAGGTCGAGTTGCAGGTAGGCGTCGGCTTCGGTGCGGATGCCCGCCTGCCCGGCCACCTCGGCGGCCACGTCGACGGCCCGGTGCCTGCCGTCGCATCGCGACAGCAGCAGTGCCTCGGCGGCCGACACCGGGACGGGCGGCTGTGCCGGCCGCCGCACCTGGCGGCCGTCCAGGGTCAGCTGGGGTTGCAGGGCGGGTGGCAACCAGCGGCGCACCGCGGGATCCTCGGCCAGCTTCGCCGCGTACGCGCGCAGCGCCCAGTCCTCGAAGAACACGCGCCGGTCCGACAGCAGCCGTTCGCCGGGCCGTACCTCCAGAGCCGGGCCGTCCTCCGTGCACCGAACCCATGTCACCGGCCCGAAGAAGCCCACTGTCTCGTTCTTGGCGCTGTAGCGCTGCCAGTACTTGACGGCGATGCGCTCCCGTTCGCGCCGCTTGCTGTCGCGGCGGCCGCCGCGGCTCAGGGCGTCCAGCGCGACCAGGGCGCCCCGGTTCTGCCAGGTGATCGCCTCGCGGAAGAGCGGGTCGGCGGCGATCTGGGTCAGCTCGTCGCCCAGTTCGTGGCCGGCCTCCGCGAGGATCTTGTCGAAGTCTTCCGCCGCGAGCTCGCCCGAGAGCAACGTGTCCGCCGCCTGCGCGCAGCCGGGGGCGGACAGGCGCGCCAGGCCGTCGGCAGGGAAGCCGGTGCTGCGCAGCAGCGCCTCGTTCCACACCCACCAGCCGGTGTCGCCGAGCGGCATGCGGTGGTCGCTCATGCGCGCACCCGGTCCAGAATCGCGCACCCGGTCCAGAATGTGGTCACGCCGCTCGCGCAGGAAGAAGTGGCCGCCCGGCTCGACGCTGAGAGTGAAGCCGGCGCTGGTGTGCCTGGCCCAGCCCCGCATGGCCTCGACGGAGATCGACTTGTCGTCGGCTCCGGCGAAGGCCTCGATCGGCACCTCGATCGGCGGCCCCGGCCGGTAGACGTACTCGTGCAGCCAGGCGAAGTCAGCGCGCAGGACCGGCAGGAGGAGCTCACACAGCTCCGGCTCGGCCACCAGCTCCTCCGGCAGGCCGCCGAGCTCGGTGAGCCTGCCGAGCAGCTCCTCGTCCGACACCTCCGACAGCTCCCCAAGCGGTTCCACGTGATCCGGCGGCCGGCACCCGCCCAGGTACAGCCGCTGCGGCAGCCGCTCGCCCCGCCTGGTCAGCTCGCGGGTCACCTCGAAGCCCAGCCTGCCGCCCATGGAATGCCCGTAGATCGCGTACGGCCGGTCGGCCCGGGCCGAGACCGCGTCGGCAAGCTCCCCGATGTCGATGCCGAAGGGCTCCAAGAAGCGGCCCTCCCTGCCCGGCAGGACCATGGGCAGCACCTCGATCCCCGGTCCCGCCGCGGCGGCCCAGCCCTGGAAGGCTCCGGCCCCTGCGCCCGCCCACGGCAGGCAGAACAGCTGCATGGGCGCCGCGTGGCGGGGTTGCGGAACGGAGAACCAGCGGTCGAGCCAGCTGGTGTCGGGTCTCATGATCAGACCTCCTGCCGTTGGAACGGGTAGGCGGGCAGGGAGACGATGCGGCCGTCCGCCGACGGCCAGGCGGGCTCGTCGCCCGCCACCCAGGCCCCGGCCGCCCGCGTCAGGTCCTCTGGCGCGTCGTACGGCAGGCCGCGCAGCCGGGCGACGGCCTCGGACAGGTCACGGCAGACGATCGCCGCCCTGTAGGCGAAAGCACGGCGTCCGGCGGTCAGCGTGTGGGCGACGTCGTCCAGGTCGGTCCGGGGAGCCGCCTCCAGGTGGTCGGCCAACCGCATGCGGGCCTGGCTCAACGCCTCGGGCGTCCGGGCCGAGACGGGCAGGACGCGCCAGCCGGCGGAGGCCGGGCGCGGCGGTTCGTCCGCGATCTGCTCGACGATCACGTGGACGTTGGTCCCGCCCAGGCCGAAGGAGCTCACCCCGGCCCGGCGGGTCTCCGCCTCCCAGGCCACGTTCTTGACCGGCACGTGGAAGGGGCCGAACTCGACGTCCGGATCGGCGCGCTCGAAGTGGAGGTTGGCCGGGATGACGCCGTGCCGTACCGCCAGCACGGCCTTGATCAGCGCCGCCGCGCCCGCCGCCGCGTCGAGGTTGCCGAGGTTGGTCTTGATCGAGCCGAGCGCGACGGCGCCCGGCGGCAGCGGGTCACCGGAGAAGGCCTGGGCCAGGGCGGCGACCTCGATCGCGTCCCCGACCACGGTGCCGCTGCCGTGCGCCTCGACGAAACCGATCGCGCCGGGCGCCAGCCCGGCGTCCGCCAGTGCCTCGACCACCACGCTCGCCTGCCCGTCGAGCCCGGGGGCGGCGAACCCGGCCCGACGGGCGCCGTCGTTGCCCACCGCCCAGCCCCGGAGCACGGCGAGAACCTGGTCCCGGCTCTCGACCGCGTCCTGCAGGCGCTTGAGCGCCAGGACCGCTACGCCGCTGCCGTAGGCGCCGCCCTGACCGGCGGCGTCGAAGGCGCGGCAGCGGCCGTCGGGCGAGACCAGGCCGCCGGGCGTGTGCAGGAAGCGGGGTTCCGTGACGCTCACCCCGCCCGCGAGCGCCAGGTCGCAGCGGTAGTCGAGCAGGTGCTGGGCGGCCATGCAGACTGCGGTGAGCGAGCTCGAGCAGGCGGTCTGCACGGCCATGGCGGGGCCGGTCAGGCCCAGCCGGTAGGCCACCTGGGCGGCCACGTAGTCGGGCGCGAAGCCCGGAACCAGCGGCTCGTCCGGGTCGCCGGTGAACTGCCGGTAGAGGAAGTGCCTGTTGACCGAGGCACCGGAGAAGACGCCGATCAGCCCGTCGAAGGCCGCGGGGTCGCAGCCCGCGTCCTCCAGCGCGGCCCAGGACTCTTCGAGGAAGAGCCGTTGCTGGGGATCCATGGCGGCGGCCTCGTCCGCTGTCACGCCGAAGAAGTCGGCGTCGAACGCGGCCACGTCGGGCAGGCGGCCACCCGCTCGCACGTGCGCAGGATCGGCCAGCAGCCGCTCGCCCACCCCGAGAGCGCGCAGCTCGGCCTCGGTGTAGTCGTGCACGGCGTCCACGCCGTCGAGCAGGTTGCGCCAGAGCGAGGGCACGTCGGGAGCGCCCGGGAAGCGCCCGGCCATGCCGACGACGGCGATCGCGTCCTCCGGGAGAGACATCAGCGGCAGACCACCGCGGCGACGTCCTCGACGGTCGCGACCTCGGTCATCGCCGCCGGATCGAGCGGCGTGTAGTCCGCCGAGGTGTAGCGGCCCGACCCGTGCACCACCACGTCGCGCCAGTCGTCGGCCAGGCCGCGGTCGACGGCGTTGAGCACGCCCGTCAGGGCCATGACCAGGGACCATTCCCGGAGCTGGCGGAAGTCGGCGGGCAGTTCGCAGCCGGTCCCGGCGAGCAGCTCGCGCACCTGCGGATAGCGGGCCACGCATTCGGCCAGCGAGACCACGATGCCGTCGCCGCCCGAGCGCTCGATGATCGCGTTCATCGAGGGCGAGGTGGCGGGCCGGTGGGTGTAGAAGGTCGGGTCGAGCACCTCTTCCGGGTCGTAGGTCAGCGCGGGGAAGCGCGGGTCGGCCGACTGCCGGTAGAGGCCGTCCGCCAGGGCGTACTGGGGCAGGTTGGCCCGGTCGAAGGATCCGTTGCGGAGGTTGAGCACCATGTCCGGGGTGCCGAGGTGCTGCACGAGCAGGCTGGCGGGCCGGTGCTCCGGGCTCGAGGAGCCGGAGTCCTCCAGCACATCCCGGCCGCGGTGGTAGCCGAGCAGCCCGAAGGCGCTGGAGACCGCGTGCGCGTGCAGCCGGGGCCCGGTGACAGGGGAGGCCGCGTGCTCGAAGTACGCCCTGGCGGTGTCGGCGACGAGATAGTTGGCCAGGTCCAGCGAGTACCACAGGTTTTCGCCGTTGGCCCGCAGGTCGCCTGCGTACTTGTCGGCGAAGGCCCGGCCGAGCGCCTTGACCTGCTCCGGCTCGGGGCCGTTGTAGACGAGCATCGGGTTCAGCTCGCGCAGCTCGGGATCGGTGGACAGCCGGCTGGAGCGGAGCTTGGCCAGGCACGAGCCGGGCGCCAGGATCACCGTGCGCAGCTGGTCGGGGCGGACCAGTCCGGCCTCGATCGCGCGCAGCACCGCGTCGCGCAGCGCGACGCCCTTGTTGGCCGAGGTGGGCGAGAAGATCGTGACCGCTTCGCCGTACCGCCTGATGTACTCCACCGCGCGGGCGACGATCATCAGCGAGGCGAAGGTCTTGGTGGTGCCCGTGGCGGGGTTGCCCGTGAGGTCGAGCAGGGTCAGCCGGTGCTCGCCGTACTCGCCGAGCGGTTGCCAGCGGGCAGTGGCCACCGACAGGAAACGTTCCACATCCGCGTCGAGGGCGGGCAGGTGGTAGCCGGGGGAGAAGCCGATGTCCGATCTGACCGGTTCGAGGTCGTCGACGCAGGCCGCGATCGAAGCGGGGAGGCGGTCGTAGTAGTCGATTAGCAGGTTCGCTGCGTGCATCGTCGGGCGCACCTCGTTAGGGGTAGGCGGGGAGATCTCGGAGCCGGTCTCTGAGCTGGGTGAAGGCTTTGGCAGCGGAGTCCAGGTCCGCGGTGTGGAAGCCGTCGGCGAGGTCGGGGGCGACCCGGGCGAGCTCCTCCCGGGCGGCGGGGCCGAAGGTGACGCGCCTGCCCTCCACGACGACCCCGTCCTGTACGGCTGAGCGCTGGTTGAAGGCGATGGCTTCGCCCCGGTCCAGTCCCGGCGGCAGGCGCAGGCTCAGCTGACCGGCCGCGAGCCGTACCGGATAGCCGCCCGGCAGCCCGAGCGGGCCCGGCAGGGAGGTGTCCAGGTCGCCGCCGGTGAGCAGGCATCCCAGCACCCGGGCGGCGGTCAGGCCGGTGACGTGGTTGAGCTCGGTGCGCGGGGTGGCCCGCTGGGCGGCAAGGAGTGCGCCGACGTCGGTGAGCGCCCGGCCCTGGTGCCAGACCTGCGCCTCGTCCTCGGGGGAGGCGGGCGTGTACAGGTGGACGTGGTGGGCGAGCACCTGCAGCTCTCGCTGGTCGGCCAGGCCGAGGGCGGTCTGGAGGCTGGCGGCCAGCAGGCCGGCGTTGCCGATCCCGCACAGCACCGGGACGCCACACGCGGCCAGCACGGGGTTGACCGCGTCGGGGAAGCAGGCGTTGACGAACCAGGACCCAGGGCTGGCCGAGGCGAGTGCCGTGCCCACGCGGACGGCGGACTCGGCCTGGAACGGCAGGGTGAGTCCGAAGCCGCCGCGCCGGAGCAGGGCGGTCCACGCCGAGGGGGAGCTGAGAGACTCCCAGGGGGATTGGCTGGAGGCGGCCAACAGCACGCCCGCCGGAGCGGCGGTCGCCAAGGCCTCGGGCAGAGAGCCCGTCACGGGGCGGAAGGTCACGTTGGAGCCGGCGAGTGCGGCTCTGGCCATACCAACATGGCATAGCTCGGCGGTCCGAGCCGGATCGCGCCCGATCACGGTGATCCGAGCCGGCGGCCCGGTCACGGCCAGGGCATAACAAACGGCTCTGGCCAGACCACCGGTGCCGATGACTGCCAGCTCGGTCATGGGCTCTCCTCCGTCGGCCCCATGACCAGATCACTGCGTCTGTCGATGCCCCCGACAAGCTCGGTCATGCTGTTCTGGCCGGCAACGGAGAGGTAACTCTGCACCGCCATGCTGGACTGATGCCTCTCTACATGCTGGTAAGCACGGAATTAAGGATTAACCCCCAAAACGGACGGATCGCCCGTTATGACCCCAAACTGTTGTGGCGAGTTTGGGCCCGGCCTATATTCCACAGTTCACCGAGGTGCTGTCAATCCACCATTTTAGGGTCATGAACACTGTCAGTGATCGATAGGTGCGGTTCTCCCGACATGAGTTGACTTGCCGGGTTCCTGTGGACTTCAATCGGCGGCACTTCGTTGAAAGCGACTACTGGTGCTGTCAGGGCCCAATAAAGGCGCTGCTGTTCCATTACTGGCCGTAACTAGTCGTATTTTGCGGCCCTAGGTCCCACATTGTTCTTTGGCGTGTCGGGCAACCCCTGACGCGGCGAAAGGGAGATACGCGTACCCATGCCCAGTGGCGACTACAAGGTAGTGATCAACCACGAAGAGCAGTACTCGATCTGGGCATCAGATCGCCCCACGCCGACCGGCTGGCGGGATGAAGGATTTTCGGGTGACCGGAATAGCTGCCTTGAGCATGTTGACAAGGTGTGGACGGACATGAGGCCCCGCAGCCTGCGTGAGGCCATGCAGGAGTCCGAGCGGGCGTGAGCGCGCCCATGGATCAGACGTCCGGTTTCGCGCTTCCTGCCTCTTTCGCGCAGGAGCGCCTCTGGTTTGTGGACCAGCTGGAACCTGGGCTCGCCGTCTACAACATCCCGTTCGGCACCGGCCTGCCGGCCGGTGCCGAGCCTGACGCCGTGACCGCCGCCCTCGCCAGGGTCGTCGCCCGCCACGAGGTGCTGCGAACCGCGCTGGAGAACCGCGACGGCGTGCCGACCCAGATCGTGTTGCCCGAGGTCCCGATCGAGGTCCCGGTCACCGACCTGCGCGGACTCCCCGCCGATGAGCAGCAGGCAAGGCTCGCCCAGGTGCGTGAGGCCGACGCTGCCCGGTCCATCCCGCTCGATCAGGCCCCGCTGTGGCGGGCGCGCCTGATCCGCACCGGGGACGAGCGCGACCACCTCTTCTTCACCGTGCATCACGTCGCCTTCGACGCGGCTTCCGTGGCGATCTTCCAGCGGGACTTCCTGGCCTGTTTCGGCGAGGCCGACCTTCCCGAGCTGCCCATCCAGTACGGCGACTTCGCCGCCTGGCAGCACGGCCGGTGGGAGGGCGCCGAGCTGACCGACCAGCTCGGCTACTGGCGCAAGCAGCTCGCCGACCTGCCCGAGCCGCTGCGTCTGTCGCCCCGGGCGCCCGACCCCGGCCTCCCGCGGCACGCCGGCGGCGACATCGGCTTCGAGCTGCCCGCCGCCACCGTGCAGGGTGTGCACCGGATGGCGCGGGAGCGGCGGACGACGCCCTTCGTGGTGTTGCTGGCCGGGCTCAAGGCGTTGCTGTCTCGCCTGGCCGGGCGGGCAGATGTGGTGGTGGGCTCCCCGGTGGGCGGGCGGCCGCTGCCCGAGCTGGAGCCTCTGATCGGCAACTTCGTCAACACCCTGCTGCTGCGCACCGAGTGCGCGCGGGAGGTGAGTTTCGATGAGCTGGTCGACCGGGTGCGGACCGCGGTCTTCGACGCCCTCGATCACACCGAGGTGCCCTACGAGCGGCTCGTCGAGGAGCTCCGACCGGACCGTTCGGACGGCGTGGGTGCGCCGCTGCACCAGGTCGTGTTCAACCTGCTGCCCTCTCTGGTGACCAACGGGCAGGTACGCAACGGCACCGCCAAGGTGGACCTGCTGATCGACCTCGCTGAGGTGGACGGGCGCATCGACGGGCGCATCGAGTATGCGGCCGCGCTGTTCGACGAGGCCTGGGCGAGGGATTTCGCCGCCCGCTACCGCAACCTGCTCGACGCCGCGCTGGCCGCGCCGGAGACCTCCCTGGCCGACCTGCCGCTCCTGCTGCCCGGCGAGGAGGAGCGCCTCACCACGGCGCCACCACCGTTCAGCGCCGAGTACGACACCGTGACGGAGGCCTTCGCGGCCCAGGTAGCCGCCCGCCCCGACCAGGTGGCGGTGGCCGACGCCCAGGGACGCAGCCTGACCTACGCCGAGCTGGACCGCAGGTCCAACCGGCTGGCCCACCGCCTGGCCGGGGTGGCCCGCCCCGACAACCCGGTGGCGATCTTCCTGGACACCGACGTCGAGCTCGCCGTGGCCGTGCTCGCCGTGCTCAAGGCGGGCGCCGCCTACCTGGCGCTGGACCTGGAGCACCCCGTGGAGCGGCTGCGCCGGCTGCTGGCCGACTCCGGTGCGACAGCCGTACTCACCAGCGCGGAATTCGAGACCGACCTTCCGGTCATCGACGTGCGCGAGACGGATGAGCTGCCGGAGACGGCTCCCGAGATCACCCGCCACCCGGACACGCTCGCCTACGTGATCTACACCTCCGGCTCGACCGGCCTGCCCAAGGGGGTGGGCATCGCCGACCGGCACCTCACGGCCTACGTGGCCGGGGTCAGCGGGCTGCTCGGCCTGGCGCCGGGGTTGCGCCACTCGATGTTGCAGCCGCTGACCTTCGACTTCAGCGTCACCGTCTTCCACGGTTCGCTGCTCACCGGCGGCACGCTCCACCTGGCTCCGCGGGAGCGCGCGACCGACGCCGCGTGGATCGCCGAGCACCTCCGGCGCGACCGGATCGACCTGCTGAAGATCACGCCCTCGCATCTGGCCGCCCTGCAGCTCGACCAGTTGCCCGCGCGCACGCTGGTGTTCGGCGGCGAGGCGTCCCGCTGGGATTGGGTACGGCAGCTGCGCGCGCGTCCGCACGGCCCCGCGGTCGTCAACCACTACGGCCCCACCGAGACCACCGTCGGCGTGCTCGGCCTCGCAGGCGATCAGGAGCCGGCCGGAGCGGGTGCGGTCACGCCCATCGGCTTCCCGCTGCCCCATGCCGAGGCATACATCCTCGATGAGGACCTGCGCCCGGTGCCCGACGGGGTCGTCGGCGAGCTGTGCATCGGCGGCGTCACCGTCGCCCGCGGCTACCTGGGCCGGCCAGGACAGACCGCCGCCGTCTTCGTCCCCCATCCCTTCGGCCGGCCGGGTGCGCGGATCTATCGCACCGGCGACCGGGCACGGCGGTTGCCTGGCGGCGCCATCGAGTTCCTCGGCCGTGCGGACGGCCAGGTCAAGATCCGCGGGCACCGGGTCGAACCCGGAGAGGTGCAGGCCGTCCTGGCCGCCCATCCCGCCGTCACCGACTGCGTGGTGGTCGTGCGCGGGCAGGACGAGCCCGAGCTGGTGGCCTACGTCGTCGGCGACACCCGGCAGCTGCCCGGCTACCTGGCCGAGCGCCTGCCCGCCTACCTGATCCCCGCGCACCTGGTCGAGCTGCCCGCGCTGCCGCTGGCCGCGCACGGCAAGGTCGACCGGTCCAGGCTGCCCGACCCGCCCGACGCCGTGGAGGCCGAGCGGGTGCCTCCGCGCGGCCCGGTGGAGGAGCTGGTGGCCGGCCTGTTCGAGGCGCTGCTGGAGACCGGTCCCGTCGGCCGGGACGACGGCTTCTTCGCACTGGGCGGCCACTCCCTGCTGGCCATCAAGCTGATGGGCCGCCTGCGCAAGGCCTTCGGCGTCGGGCTCTCGCCCAGGGCGCTGTTCGAGTCGCCCACGGTCGCCGGGGTCGCCGCCCTGGTGGCCGCGGCGCAGGGCCGCAGTGCCGAGCAGGTCCCGCCGGTCGTCCCCGTGCCCCGAGACGGCCTGCTTCCCGCCTCCTACTCGCAGCGCCGGCTGTGGTTCCTGGACCAGCTGGAGCCGGAGCTGGCCGTTTACAACACGCATGTGAGGCTACGACTCCGCGGCGCCCTGGACGTGGCGGCGCTGGAACGTGCCCTGGTCATGGTGGCCGCCCGCCATGAGGTGTTGCGGTCGCGGTTCGTGCAGCGCGACGACGACCTGTTCGTGTCGGTGGCGGCCGAGGCCGTCGTGCCCTTCGAGGTGGTGGAGCCTTCCGAGCTGGAGGCCTGCGGTGCCCGCCGGTTCGATCTGACCGCCGAACCGCCGATCCGGGCTGCTCTGGTACGGCAGGCCGTGGATGAACACGAGTTGCTGGTGACGCTGCACCACGTCGTCACCGATGCGTGGTCGGCGGTGCTGTTCGCCCGTGAGCTGGGTGAGTGCTACGCGGGCCGGGCGTTGTCGGAGCTGACCGTGCAGTACGCCGACTTCGCAGCCTGGCAGCGGGAGCGGGTCGAGGGCGAGCTGCGCGACACGCAGCTGGCCTACTGGCGCAAGCGGCTCGCCGGAATGCCGGAACGCCTGGAACTCCCGGCCGACCGCGCGCGCCCCGCTCGCCGGGACTACGTGGGCGCGAACGTCCCGATCACCATCCCGGGCCCTGTCGTGGAGCGGCTGCGAGCCATGGGTGCGCAGGAGAACGCCTCCCTCTTCATGACCATGGTCGCTGCGCTCTCGATCGCGCTCTCCCGCGCGACCGGGCAGCGGGACGTCGTGGTCGGCACGCCCGCGGCCGAGCGGCCCCGGCCCGAGCTGGAGTCGCTGATCGGCTGCTTCCTCAACACGCTGGTGCTGCGCACCGACACCTCGGGCGACCCCACCTTCCGCGATCTGCTCAAGCAGGTCAGGACCACCACGCTCGAGGCCTTCGCCAACTCCGAGGTGCCCTTCGAGGCGCTCATCGAGGAGCTGCAGCCCGAGCGCGACCTGGGCGCGACGCCACTGGTCCAGGTGCTCTTCAGCCTGGAGGACGCCGACCGCCCCGCGGTGAGCTCGGGCGGGCTGACCATGGAGTGGCGGGGAACCGGCACCTCGACGGCCAAGTTCGACCTCACCATGTACCTGCGGCGGGAGCCCGGCGGGGTCGGCGGCATCCTGGAATACCGCACCGACCTGTTCGACGAGGCCACTGCCCGGCGCATCGCCGCGCTCTACACCGAGGTGCTGGCCGCCGTCGCGGCCGGGCCCGAGCAGCCGATGTCGGCCCTGCCCGCGCTGACCGCCGCCGACGAGGCGCTGGTGGAGCAGTGGAACGACACGGGTACGCCGGAGGAGTACGCCTCCCTGGCCGAACTGCTGGACCGGCGGGTGGCTTCGTCGCCGGATGCGCCGGCTGTCTGGGACGGCTCCTGGTTGACGTACGCCGAGTTCGGCGCGCGGGTTCATGGGCTGGCTTCGGTGCTCCGCGAGCAGGGCGTACGGCTGGGCGATGTGGTCGGCGTCTGCCTGCCGCGGAGCGTCGGCCTGGTCGTGGCCGTCCACGCGGTGGTGGCTGCCGGGGCTGCCTACCTGCCACTCGATCCCGGCTACCCCGACCAGCGGCTGGACTTCATGGTCGAGGACGCCCGCGCCGGCGTGGTGATCACTGAGGAGCCTGAGCGCTTCCCTGGGCTTGTCACGGTGGCTCCGACCGCGTCCGCGGACGGGCCGCTCGACCTTGCGATCCCGCCGACCGCCCCGGCCTACCTGATCTACACCTCCGGGTCGACGGGCGTGCCGAAGGGCGTGCTCAACTCCCACGAGGCCATCGTCAACCGGCTGACCTGGACCGATCACGCCTTCCGGCTCACCGCCGAGGATCGGGTCCTGCTGAAGACGACCTTCACCTTCGACGTGTCGGTCTGGGAGCTGTTCTGGCCGCTCATCGCCGGGGCAGGGCTCGTGGTCGCCGCCCCCGACGCGCACCGCGACCCGGCCGCGCTGGTCCGCCTCCTCGCGACTCACGGCGTGACCACCGTGCATTTCGTGCCGTCGATGCTGGACGCGCTCCTGGACGAACCGGTCCTCGACCTGCCCTCGCTGCGCCGGGTCTACTGCTCCGGCGAGGCGCTGCCGTCCTCCCTGGTTGCACGAGTGCACGAGCGGCTCCCGGGCATCGAGGTGCACAACCTCTACGGTCCCACCGAGGCCGCCATCGAGGTGACCTGGCACAAGTCCGAGCCGGACGAGCTCCGCACGCCGATCGGCGCGCCCATCCGGGGCATCAGGATCGAGATCCTCGACTCCGACCTGCGCCGCGTTCCCGTCGGCACTCCCGGGGAGCTGTGCATCGCCGGCATCGGCGTGGCAAACGGCTATGCGCGGCGTCCCGGGCTGACCGCCCGGCAGTTCGTACCCGACCCGTACGGCCCGGCCGGCGCGCGGATGTACCGCACCGGCGACCTGGCCCGCTGGTTGCCGAACGGCGAGGTCGACTACCTGGGCCGGATGGACGGCCAGGTCAAGATCCGTGGCATGCGCGTCGAGCCCGGGGAGATCGAGTCGCTCCTGGCCGCGCACCCCGCGGTCAGGAGCGCGGTGGTGCAGCCCGTGCGGGGCTTGCTCGCCGCCTACGTGGTCGGCACGGCCGACCCGGCGGCGCTCACCGGCCTCCTGCGCGAGCGGCTGCCCGAGCACATGATCCCGGCCTCGTTCACCTTCCTCGACGAGCTCCCGACCAACGCCAACGGCAAGCTCGACCGCGCCGCCTTGCCTGAGCCCGGTCAGGTGCAGCAGGACTCCGCGGGCACCCCGCCGCAGGGTCCGGTGGAGGAGTTGGTCGCGACGCTGTTCGAGTCGGTGCTGGAAACCGGTCCGGTCGGCCGGGAGGACGGCTTCTTCACGCTCGGCGGCCACTCGTTGCTGGCCATCAAGGTCGTCACCCGCCTGCGCGCCGCCTTCGGCATCGAGCTGCCGGTCCGAGCCCTGTTCGAGGCGCCGAATGTGGCCGGCCTGGCGGAGCGCATCGCCGCCGCCCACACCGCCACCTCGGTCGAGGTGGTGCCCATCCCGCGTGACGGGTTGCTGCCCGTGTCGTACGGCCAGCGGCGGCTGTGGTTCCTGGACCAGCTGGAGCGGGAGCTGGCTGTTTACAACACGCAGGTGTGGTTGCGGCTGCGGGGCCCGCTGGATGTGGCGGCGCTGGAGCGTGCGCTGGTCGCGATGGCCGTCAGGCACGAGGTGCTGCGATCGCGGTTCGTGCAGCGTGACGACGATGTGTTCGTGTCGGTGGCGGCCGAGGCCGCTGTGCCGTTCGAGGTGGTTCGGTCGGAGGAACTGCAGGCCTTCGGCGCTCGACGGTTCGATCTGACGGTGGAGCCGCCGATCCGGGCCGCTCTGGTACGGCACGCATTGGATGATCACGAGCTGCTGGTGACGATCCATCACGTGGCCAACGACGCGTGGTCGTCCGGACTGTTCGCCCGGGAGCTGGGTGAGCTTTATGCGGGTCGCGAGCTGCCTGACCTAGCCGTGCAGTACGTCGATTACGCGGCCTGGCAGCGGGAGCGGGTCGAGGGCGAGCTGCGCGACACCCAGCTGGCCTATTGGCGCGAGCGGCTGGCGGGCATGCCGGAACGCCTGGAGCTCCCGACGAGCAAGCCGCGTCCCGCTCGCAGAGGTCATGACGGAGGCAACGTCCCGTTCATGATCTCTCCGGAGGTCTCCGAACGCCTCCGGCTGCTCGGCGCGGACGAGAACGCGTCGCTCTTCATGACGCTTCTGGCCGCCTTCACCGTTCTGCTCGCCCGCCACACCGGACAGCGGGACATCGTGGTCGGCACACCCGCTGCCGAGCGGCCCCGGCCGGAGCTGGAGCCGCTGATCGGCTTCTTCCTCAACACCCTCGTGCTGCGCACCGACTGCTCCGGCGACCCCACCTTCCGAGAGCTGATCGGCCGGGCCAGGAACACCGCGCTCGAGGCTTTCGCCAACTCGGAGGTGCCCTTCGAGGCGCTCGTCGAGGACCTGCAACCGCGTCGCGATCTTGGCAGCACGCCGCTGGTCCAGGCGCTCTTCAGCCTGGAGGACGCGGAGCGGTCCGAGCTCCGCGTCGGCGAGCTGGAAGCCGAGTGGGTGAGCTCGGGCACGACCACCGCCAAGTTCGACCTGTCGCTGTATCTCCAGCGCTTCCCCGGCCAGCTCGGTGGGATCTTCGAGTACCGCACAGACCTCTTCGACGCTGACACGGTTTCGCGGCTGGCCGAGCACTTCGTCGCTCTCCTGTCCGCCGCCGTCGCCGATCCTGATCTGCCCGTCTCCGAGCTGCCCCTCCTGGTCGCCGATGTGGCGTCGGTGGAGGGGTGGAACGCGACGGGTGTGGCTCGGGAGTTCGTGGCGTTGCCGGAGGTGGTGGCTCGGCGGGTGGCTTCGTCGCCGGATGCTCCTGCTGTCTGGGATGGCTCCTGGTTGACGTATGCCGAGTTCGGGGCGCGTGTGAACGCGTTGGCCTCGGTGTTGCGGGAGAAGGGTGTGCGGCTGGGCGATGTGGTGGGCGTGTGCCTGCCGCGTGGTGCCGATCTGGTCGTGGCCGTGCATGCGGTGATGGCTGCTGGTGGGGCCTACTTGCCGTTGGAGCCCGGCTACCCCGATGAGCGCTTGTCCTTCATGGTGAGTGATGCCGGGGCTCGTGTCGTGATCACCGAGGAGCCGGAGCGCTTCCCCGGGGTGACGGTGAGTCCGGCCGCGTCAGGGGACCCGGCTCCGCTGGGTGTCCGGATCCCGCCCAGCGCCCCCGCCTATCTGATCTACACATCCGGCTCCACCGGCCGTCCGAAGGGGGTGCTCGTCTCCCATGAGGCCATCGCCAACCGGCTGGTGTGGATGGGGGAGGCCTTCCCCCTGACCTCCAGTGATCGGGTCATGCAGAAGACGCCGTTCACCTTCGACGTGTCGGTGTGGGAGCTGTTCTGGCCCCTCATGGAGGGGGCCGGGCTGGTGGTGGCACCTCCTGGGGCTCATCGCGATGCGGACGCGTTGGTCGAGCTGATGCGCGCTCACAGCGTGTCGATGGTGCACTTCGTGCCGTCGATGCTGGACGCGGTGCTGGAGGAGCCGGACATGGCGGTGCCGTCGTTGCGGCGGATCGTGTGCTCGGGTGAGGCGCTGCCTTCTTCTCTGGTGGCTCGGGTGCACTCAGCATGGCCCGGCGTGGAGGTGCACAACCTCTACGGCCCGACCGAAGCGGCGGTGGACGTCACCTGGCACGCCTGTCAGGTGGGCGAGGAGCGCACGCCGATCGGGGCTCCGATCAGGGCGACGCGCATCGAGATCCTCGACGCCGACCTGCGCCGGGTGCCCGTGGGCGCCGCCGGCGAGCTGTGCATCGGCGGAGTGCAGGTGGCCCAGGGGTATGCCGCGCGGCCGGGCCTGACGGCCGATCGGTTCGTCCCCGATCCGTTCGGACCACCCGGGTCGCGGTTGTACCGCACGGGCGACCTGGCCCGCTGGCTGCCCGATGGCGAGGTCGACTACCTGGGCCGCATCGACGACCAGGTGAAGATCCGCGGCATACGGGTGGAGCTCGGCGAGATCGAGGCCGTCCTGGCTCAGCACCCTGGCGTCCAGGCGGCTGCGGTCCGTCCGGTCGGCGGCGCGCTGGCGGCCTACTTCGTCGGCACGGCGGATCCGGAGGACATGGCCGGCTTCCTGCGCCAGAGGGTGCCCGAGCACATGGTGCCCGCCTCCTTCACGGTGCTGGACCGCTTGCCGGTGACCGCCAACGGCAAGCTCGACCGCAAGGCGCTCCCCGAACCGCAGGGCCCGGTCGGAGTGCCGTACGAGGAACCGAGCGGTGAGATCGAGCGGGCGCTGGCCGCGGTCTGGGCGGAGGTGCTGGGCGTCCCGACGCCAGGCGCCCACGACAGCTACTTCGCGCTGGGAGGGGACTCCATCAGATCGCTCAAGATCGTCGCGCGCCTCCGGGCCCGCGGATACACCCTCGCGCTCGAGGACATCTTCGTCCATCAGACGGTGCGCGAGCTCGCCCAGGTGGTCACCACCGGGACGGTGAACGAGAGCCGCAGCAGCGAGGCGTTCAGCATGCTCGGCGCCGCGGACCTGGACCGGCTGAAGCAGCGTTTCCAAGGAGGCAAGCGTTGACGGCTCTGGAACTCGAGGACGCCTACCCGCTGACCGCGTTGCAGTCAGGGATGCTCTTCCACAGCGCCTACCAGGAAGATTCCGCTACCTACCACGACGTCTTCACGCTGATCCTGCGCGGGCCGTACCAGAGCGACGCCTTCCGCGCCGCCCTTCGCGAGGTCATGGCCCGGCACTCGGTCCTGCGCACCTCGTTCGACCTGACCGGCTTCGACGAGCCCATCCAGCTCGTTTGGCAGGACGTCGAGCCACCCGTCCAGGAGCTCGACCTGTCCGGGTTCGAGGACCCCAGGCAGCGCCTGAGCATCTGGCGCGAGCAGGAGAAGCACCGGCCCTTCGACTGGGAGGCCCCGCCGCTCTTCCGCGCCGTCATCCACCACCTCGACACCGACTGGTTCGCGCTCACGCTGAGCTTCCACCACGCGATCCTCGACGGCTGGAGCGTCGCCTCCATGGTGACCGAGCTCCTGGACCGCTACGCCGCGGGGCTGCAAGGGGTACGGCAGGCGCCGGCCGTACCGCCGCCCTCCACCTTCCGTGACTTCGTCGCCCGGGAGAAGGAGGCGGTGGCCTCGCCGCAGACCGAGCAGTTCTGGCGGGACGTGCTGGCCGACGCGCCGGTGACCGCGCTGCCCAGGCTTCCCGGCTACCGCACGGGAGACGCCGAGGACACCGTTTCGCATGCCGTACCCCTTGATGATCAGCTCGTCAAAGGTCTGGAGCGGGTGGCGCGGCAGGCCAGGGTGCCGCTGCGCACCGTGCTGCTCGCCGGGCATCTACGCGTGCTGGCGCTCCTGACGGGCGACAGCGACGTGGTCACCGGCCTCGTGACGCACGGCAGGCCCGAGCACGAGGCGGCCGAGCAGGTCCTCGGGCTGTTCCTCAACAGCGTGCCGGTGAGGGTGCGCACCGACGTGCCGAGCTGGGAAGAGCTGATCAGGCGGGTCTTCGCTGCGGAGGTGGCGTTCCTGCCGCACCGGCTGTATCCGCTGTTCGAGATGCAGCGTCTCAGCCAGCGCTCTCCCCTGATCGACGTGCTCTTCGACTATCGCGACTTCCACGTCTACCAGGACCTCGGTCCCGGCGGCGTCATCCAGGTCGTGGAGAGCGAGTTCTTCGAGCAGACCAACCTGCCCCTGTCCGCGAACTTCACCTGGTCACCGCAGGTCGGCGGGCTGGAGCTGAAGCTCAAATACGACATCACGCAGTTCTCCGCCGATCAGGTCGTGCGGGCAGGAGAGCACTACCGCCGGGTCTTCGCGAAGATCGCCGAGGATCCGGCCGCTGACCCGCGCGAGTCCGAGGAACTCCTGGTCGCCGATGTGGCGTCGGTGGAGGGGTGGAACGCGACGGGTGTGGCTCGGGAGTTCGTGGCGTTGCCGGAGGTGGTGGCTCGGCGGGTGGCTTCGTCGCCGGATGCTCCTGCTGTCTGGGATGGCTCCTGGTTGACGTATGCCGAGTTCGGGGCGCGTGTGAACGCGTTGGCCTCGGTGTTGCGGGAGAAGGGTGTGCGGCTGGGCGATGTGGTGGGCGTGTGCCTGCCGCGTGGTGCCGATCTGGTCGTGGCCGTGCATGCGGTGATGGCTGCTGGCGGGGCCTACTTGCCGTTGGAGCCGGATTACCCCGATGAGCGCTTGTCCTTCATGGTGAGTGATGCCGGGGCTCGTGTCGTGATCACGGGGGAGCCTGGCCGTTTCCCGGATTCGGTGGTGGTGGCTCCTTCTGAGTCGGCGGATGGGCCGGTTCTCGGCCTGAAGATCCCGCCGAGCGCTCCCGCCTATCTGATCTACACCTCCGGGTCGACGGGACGCCCGAAGGGCGTGCTCGTTTCCCACGCGGCCATCGCCAACCGGCTGGTGTGGATGGGGGAGACGTTCCCGCTCGGTGCCGGCGATCGGGTCGTGCAGAAGACGCCGTTCACCTTCGACGTGTCGGTGTGGGAGCTGTTCTGGCCCCTCATGGAGGGGGCAGGGCTGGTGGTGGCGCCACCAGGTGTTCACCTGGACGCGGCCGCGTTGGTCGAGCTGATGCGCGCTCACAGCGTGTCGATGGCGCATTTCGTGCCGTCGATGCTGGACGCGGTCACGGAAGTCCCGGATCTGGACGTGCCGTCGTTGCGGCGGGTCGTCTGCTCGGGCGAGGCGCTGCCTTCTTCTCTGGTGGCTCGGGTGCACTCAGTGTGGCCCGGCGTCGAGGTGCACAACCTCTACGGTCCGACCGAGGCCGCCGTCGATGTCACCTGGCATGCGTGCCGGGTGGGCGAGGAGCGGACGCCGATCGGGGCGCCGATCAGGGCCACGCGGATCGAGATCCTCGATGCCGAACTGCGCCGGGTTCCGGTCGGGACCGCAGGCGAGTTGTGCATCGGCGGAGTGCAGGTCGCGCAGGGGTATGCCGCGCGGCCAGGTCTGACCGCGGAGCGTTTCGCGCCGGACCCTTACGGCCCGCCAGGGTCGCGGTTGTACCGGACCGGTGACCTGGCACGCTGGCTGCCCGATGGCGAGGTCGACTACCTGGGCCGCATCGACGACCAGGTGAAGGTCCGCGGCATGCGGGTGGAGCTCGGCGAGATCGAGGCCGTCCTGGCTCAGCACCCTGGCGTGCAGGCGGCGGCAGTGCGGCCTGTCGGCGGCGTACTGGCGGCCTACGTGGTCGGCACCGCGGAACAGGAGGAGCTGGCGGGATTCCTTCGCCAGCGGCTGCCCGACCACATGGTGCCCTCCTCCTTCACCGAGCTGGACCGGTTGCCCGTCACCGCCAACGGCAAGCTCGACCGCAAGGCACTCCCGGACCCGGCGCCGGTGGCCCGGGCTCCCTACGAAGCACCCCGGGACGAGCTGGAAGAGACCCTCGCCGGGATCTGGGCGGAGATCCTCGGCGTGGAGCGTCCCGGCATCCGTGACGACTTCTTCGACCTGGGCGGACACTCGCTGCTGGCGCTCCGCCTGGCCCTGCGGATGCGGCAGGCGCTCGGCAGGGAGATCCCGGTGGCCACGGTGCTCGCCGCGCCGACGATCGCCCAGCTCACCGAAGCCCTGGCGGACGAGGGCGAGAACCCGATCTCCCGTGGCCGGGTCGTGCCGCTGCGCACCGCGGGCAATCGTCCGCCCCTCTTCCTCATCCACGCTCTGGGCGGGCAGGTCTTCCGGTACCGGCCGCTCGCCCAGCACCTGGGTGACGACCAGCCGGTCTACGCCATCCCCGCGCACGGGCTGACCGAGGGCGACGCCGTACAGACCACCATCGACGAGATGGCCGAGACCTACGCCGGCTACATCCGCGAGCTCTTCCCCGCCGGGCCGTACTTCGTCGGCGGCTTCTGCATCGGCGGGAACATCGCCCTCGAAGTGGCCCGCCGGCTGCGCAAGGACGGCCACGCCGTGCCGTACGTCTTCCTGGCCTGGTCCTCGGCGGAGGAGCCGGTCGCCGGCTCGACGCTGGAGGACGACACCGCGCTCATGGTTCACGCGTTGGCAGGCGGAGCCACCTCGCTCGACCCCCGCGAGCTGAGCCTGATGGAGCCGGCTGAACGGTTGCTGGCCATCGTCAACGCCGCCACCAAGGAAGGCCAGCTCCGCACGGAGAGCGCCGACCTCGACCAGATCCAGCGCTACGTCGAGGTCTTCCGCGCAAACGCGCACGCGGTGGGGCGCTACAAGCACGACACCTTCGACGGGCCGGCGATCCTGCTGATCCCCGAGGAGGACAACGCCCCGCCCGACGAGGACTACGGGTGGCGGGCGTTCGTCCCGAACCTGGAGACCGGGCTCATCCCCGGCGCGCGCTTCAGCGCGCTCTACAACCCCTACGTCACCCGGACCGCCAACGCATGGAGGAGGTGGATGGACCGTGGTCTCGAACACCGCGCCCGCCACTGAGGCAGAACCGACAAGCCTCTGGAAGCATCGTGACTTCCTCAAACTCTGGGTCGGTTACAGCACCTCCCAGTTCGGTGGTCAGATCACCGTCGTGGCCATGCCGCTGGTCGCCATCGTCGTGCTGGGCGCCACCGAGGCCGAGGTCGGCACGCTGGGCGCGGTCGGGCGGCTGCCGTTCCTGCTGTTCCTGTTCGCCGGGTTCTGGGCCGACAGGTTCCGCAAGCGGCCCACCATGATCGCCGCTGACATCGGCCGCGCCGTACTCCTCCTGGCGGTCATCGGCCTCTACGCCGCGGACATGCTGACGCTCTTCTGGCTCGGCGCGATCTCCTTCCTGTCCGTCGTGCTGTTCGTGTTCTTCGAGGTCGCGAACATGTCGCACCTGCCGTTCCTGGTGGGACGGGAGTTCATCGGCGACGGCAACGCCAAGCTCCAGCTGAGCAACTCCGTCGCCCGAGTCGCGGGCAACAGCGTCGGCTCCGTGCTGGTCAACGCCTTCATCGCGGTCCAGGTTCTGATCGTCGACGTGGTGACGCTGGTCGTCTCCGCGATCAGCTGCGCGCTCATCCGCAAACCCGAGCCCGTACCGGAGCGCGGCGAGGACCGGCCCGGCGTCTTCTCCTCCATCGCCGAGGGCCTGCGCTGGGTGCTGCGCGACTCGCTGATCCGCCCCAGCATGATCGCCGCCGGCTTCTACATGTTCTTCTACACCGGCATCGAGGTGCTACTGCCCATCTGGGTCATCAAGGGCCTGGGCCTGCCGGTGTACTGGGTCGGCATCCTGCTGGCCATCGGCGGGCCCGGCGCCATCCTGGGCTCGCTCCTGGCCGTCAGGTCCATGAAGAAGATCGGCATCGGGCCATCCTTCTTCTGGATGACCGTCATCGGCAATCTCTCGCTCTTCCTCATCGGCCTGGCCACCGGACCCACCTGGCTGCTCGTCACCATGATCGGCCTCGCGCAGTTCCTGCTCGGCATCACCGGCCCCATCGCCATGGTGTCCAGCGGCACCCTCCGCATGGGCGCCACCCCGGAGCACCTCCAGGGCCGGGTCATGGCCTCGCAGCGGGCCGTCGCTCTCAGCTTGGCACCCGTGGGCGCCCTGCTCATGGGCCTTCTCGCCGAAGGCATCGGCCTTCGTACCACCCTGCTCATCTGCGCCGCGGGCGCGGTGATCCCGATCATCGTGCTGGCGCTCTCCCCGATCCCTCGCACCAAGGGCATGCCGGAACCGCAGGAGCACTGACCATGGACAAGATCACTTCTGGCGCGACGACCATCGCTGTTCTGGGCTCTCTCGACCGCGACTCCGCTGATTCGCTGTTGCTTCAGCACGGCGCTGTCCTCTTTCGAGGGCTTGGCGTTGACTCGCCTGCTGCGTTCCACGAGTTCGTCAGGACCTTCGGGGAGCCGTTCACGAACTACCGCCATGGCAACTCGCCTCGCGTCGCCGTACAGAGCGGCGTGTGGACGTCCACCGAGTATCCGGCCGAGTACGAGATCTCTCTGCACAATGAGCTGTCCTATGCTCACCGGTGGCCTTCGCGGTTGTTCTTCTACTGTGATCAGGCTCCTGCTACCGGTGGCGCCACTCCTGTGTCCGATTCGCGTGCCGTGCTGACCGGGCTCTCGCCTGAGGTGCGTTCGCGGTTCACGTCTCTTGGGGTCGCCTACCTGCAGAACCTGCACGGCGGGTTCGGGCTCGGTAAGTCCTGGCAGGACACCTACGAGACCGAGGATCGGGGTGAGGTCGAGCGTGCCCTCGCCGAGACCGGCGCTGAGTTCCGGTGGACGGACGACGACGAGTTGCGCGTGCGGCAGGTTCGGCCGGCTGTTCGTCTGCACCCGGTGACGGGGGAGGAGGTTTGGTTCAACCAGGCTGAGCAGTGGCACGTGTCCAGCTTGCCCGCCGATGAGGCTGAGGCTTTGTTGGAGATGGCTTCTTCCGATGAGGAGCTTCCTCTTCAGGCGACCTTCGGGGATGGGAGTGCGTTGGGCGTGGATGACCTTCGTAGGGTGCGGGAGGTCGCCAAGCGCAACGAGTGCTCGTTTCCGTGGGAGCGGGGGGACGTCATGATGATCGACAACCTCCTGGTGATGCATGGGAGGCACGCTTACACCGGTAACCGGAGGATTCTCGTCTCGATGATCTGACCTCGATCGCGGGAGCGCGGCGCGTACGATGATCATCCGCGGCAGGCCGATGACGGTGGACGACGCTCCCGCCCGCCACATCGTCCCGGGATCGTTGGGTCGACTCCGGGCGGTGCCTGCTCGGTCATGCCCGCATGGTAGGCGATCGCGATCTTCTCGGCGAGAGATAACCTAACAAGCGCTTGCCTAACTCGGTGCGCCGCACTACCGTAACGGGCGGACGGTCGGCTTGCCCGCACCGCCACCCACCGACACTTCGGCCACCCCCCACCTACCCCTCAAGACCACAACCCACCCACGCCTCAGGGCAACAACCCGCCCTACCCCTCTCGACCGCGACCCCGCCTCCGCCTCGGGCGGCAACCCGCTCCTACCCCTCTCGATCGTGACTCCGCCTACCGCCTCTGGACCGCGATCACGCCTACCGCCTATGGGCCACAACCGGCTCCTACCCCACTTGACCGTGACTCCGCCCACCCTTCTCGATCGCGACCGTGCCTACCGCTTCTGGATCGCGACCTCGTGAATGCCTCTGGACCGCCGCCCGCCGCCCGGATCGCGCCCCGCCGGCGGGCGGCATCCCGCGCCCCAACCGCGGGACCTGAAGGACGGAAGAGTGCCGCGGCATCGCCCAGGGCCAGGGACGGAACGGCAGCAGAGGTCTAAGGGCGACAGCGCCACTCGCCTCAAGGATCGGGAGGAGCATGCGCGGCACCATCGCAGGGGTCGGGATGACACCCCTCACGCGGGCCTCCGGCAAGACGGAGCTGGAACTGGCGGTCGAGGCGGCCCAGCTCGCCTGCGCCGACGCGGGCCTGGACCCCCGCGAGATCGACGCCGTCCTGAGCTACCACCTCAACGACTCCGCACCGGTCGTCCAGGTAGCCCGAGCACTCCGGATCGACAGGCTCGGCTGGCACAACGACATCTCCGGTGGCGGCACCCAGGCCGCGTCCATCCTCGGCGACGCGGCGATGCTCATCGAGGCGGGCCTGGCGCGCAACGTCCTGATCTACCGCGCCCTCAACGGCCGCTCGGGCAAGCGCATGAACACCGTCTCGACGGGCCCGCAGGAGCGCTTCACGATCCCGTACGGCATGGCGGGCCCCATCCCGATGTTCGCGATGGCCGCCACCCGCTACCTGTACGACACCGGCCTCAGGGAGGAGCACCTGCACGCGGTTGTCGCCCAGTCCCGAGAGAACGCCGGGTCCAACGAGCGGGCCCTGCGACGGGACCCGCTTCCCCTCCGTGAATACCTGGAGAAGCCTTTTGTATGCAGTCCGCTGCGTACTGTCGACTGTTGTCAGGAGACCGACGGCGCCTGCGCGTTGGTGGTCAGCGCCTCGCTGCCCGGGCCCAGGATCCAGGCCGTGGTACGTGGCGGCGGTCCGGGCTGCTCGACGATGGACCGCTCGCCGGACGTCACGGCCGTCTTCTCGGCGCATGTAGCCCCCATGCTGTGGACGGTATCCCGTATGCAGCCGACCGACGTGCGAGTCGCGCTGCTGTACGACGCGTACTCGTGGCTGGTTCCGCGCCAGCTCGAAGACTTCGGCCTGGTGTCACGGGCCGACCTCGGCAGCTACCTGTTGGCGAGAGGGCACGCGGGGGTCAACCCGCACGGGGGGCTGCTGTCGGAGGGGTACGTTCACGGGCTCAACAACGTGGCCCAGGCGGTACGGGAGGTTCGGACAGGGGCCGAGGTCGCACTGGTGACGGGGTTCGGCGGCTCGTACGGCAGCGCCGCCCTCCTCACCGCCTGACCCGCTCCCGCCCTGCCGCCGGTCAGCCGCTGCACCACGCCCCGAGACCGCCGATGATGCCGGCGGGCGATGGCGACGAGGCCGTTTGTGCCGGGGGCCGATGGCGGCCGGACGGTTCGTGGCGGGGAGGGGCGGCTCGTCGTCCTCGGGCGGGGGCGGGGCGGGCTCGGCAGGTGCTCCGTATGGGTTTGAAATGCTGGAGCGCCTTCCGACATGGACTGGGTGTCCGACATTCCCGACCAAGGAGGCCGACCATGGGGACCGCCCGTGGCTGACCACAGGAGGGCCAGGTTCGAGGCCGTCTACGCCGGAACCTACGAACAGATCACCACGCCCGCACGATCGAGCTCGACGCCGACCTGGCCGACCTCTACGCCACCACCCCCGACACCACGCTCGAGTTCGGCGCCATCGCCAGAGCCTTCCAAAGCCTGCGGGGCGACGACCGTGAGCTCCTCGGCCTGGTCGCGTGGGAGGGGCTGGAGCGCGGCGAGATAGCGGCCGTGCTCGGCTGTTCGCGCAATGCCGTGAGGATCAGGCTTCATCGGGCACGCAAGCGTTTCGCCCGCTCACTGCAGGCGGCGGGCATCTCGGTCAACCATGTCGTTCTCGCGGGGAGGGAAGTGTGAAGAGCATCGAGGAGCAGGTCGGCGGTCTGGCCAGGGTCCGTGACGAGGATCTGGCCGAGCGGGGGTCCGGCGCGGGGGCGCGGACGCTGCTGGAGTCGATCGTCGCGGCCGAGCAGGCACACGAGCCCGCCGTACGGCGGCGCTGGGGGGCGCGCCCGGTGCGCCGGCTGGCGGTGGCCGCGGTGGCGGTGGCGGCGCTGGCCGCCGCCGCGGTGATCGGCCCGGGGCTGATCGAGGGCGGCAGGGGGGTGCCCACCTCCTACGCCAACTCCGCCATCGAGATCGAGCAGCGGGGCGACGATTGGGTGGCCAGGGTCAAGGATCCGTACGCCAACCCCGGTCTGTACGGGGAGGCCTTCAAGGCGGTCGGTCTGGATGTCAGCCTCAACCTGGTGCCCGCCTCGCCGAGCGGGGTCGGGAAGGTCGTGAGGACGGACTTCAGCGGGAACACCAGCCCAGACAAGAGCCTCGGCGACGGTTTCGAGCCGGAGGGCTGCGACATGGGCTCGCCGGGGTGCGCGCTTGCGGTCACCGTGTCGGTGGGCTTCACGGGCACGGGGGTGATCTCTCTCGGCCGTCCGGCCAAGCCGGGCGAGCAGTACGAGAACGCGGCGAGGGCCACCACCAAGGGAGAGTTGCTGCACGGTGTCAAGGTGGACGAGCACACCGTCGGCGAGGTGCGGGCGGCGGCCGCCGAGCGCGGGGTCAAGACGAAGATCTGGGTGATCGAGCCCACGGAGCCCAGCGGTTACAGCTACAGCCCCAAGGGGCAGCCCGAGCATGTCGGCGACGACTGGATCGTGTGGGACGCCGAGGTGTTGGGCGCCGACACGGTCAAGCTGCTGGTGACGGAGAAGCGGCTGGCCAAGAACCCGATCTACGACGGCCCGAAGCCGCCCGACATCGAGTAGCCGACGAAGCGGGAGTGGAGCGGCGCGGCCTTCGCGGTCCCGAGCAGGTCCAGCGCGGCCGGCCACGCCGCCGCTCCCGCTCCGTCCGCCGCCACCGTGACGGGGGCTCGAGGTTTCACCCGCGTCCACGCCGAACACCATCGCCATGTCAAAAATTATTGTCCACAGCCTTGACGAGGCGAGATCCTGAGCATAATTTTCATCGCGTGGAACTGTTGAGCCGCATCAGAGCCGAACAGGCCGATCAGCCGGAGGCGTTGCGCAAGGTCGCCGAGGTGATCCTCGCCAACCCTACGGAGGCCGCCCGATCGACGATCGTCGACCTGGCCGAGCGCAGCGGCACCTCGACGGCCACGATCACCAGGTTCTGCCGCGCGCTCGGCTTCGGCGGCTACGCCGAGCTGCGCGTGGCCATCGCCACCGAGAGCGGAAGGACGGCCCGGCAGCGCTGGGAGACCGACATCGGGCAGGAGATCCTTCCCGCCGACGGCCTGGACAGGGTGCTCGGCGTGGTCTCGGGCAACGACATCAGGCTCATCCAGGAGACCGCCGCCCAGCTCGACCTGGCCATGGTCGAGAAGGTCGCCGAGGCGATCGCCCACGCGGGCAGGGTGCTGCTGTTCGGCGTCTCGAGCAGCGCGGCCGTCTCCAGCGAGATGGAGCACCGCCTGCAGCGGATCCGCATCCCCACCTGGAGCAGGTCCGACGCGCACTCCGCGCTCAGCGACGCCGCGCTGCTCGGCCACGGCGACGTGGCGGTGGGCATCTCCCACAGCGGCAGGACCCGCGAGGTCATCGAGGTGCTGGCCGAAGCGGGCAGCCACGGGGCGATCACCGTCGCGGTCACCTCCCACCCGAGCTCGCCGCTGGCCGAGGTGGCCGAGCTGGTGCTCGCCACGGCCAGCCGCGAGACCACCTTCCGCGCCCACGGCTTCGCCGCCATCCACTCCCAGCTGCTCGTCCTCGACGTCGTCTACGTCTCGGTCGCGCAGCGCACCTACGAGCGCACCCGCGAGGCGTTCGACCTGACCGTCAGGGCCGTCGAAGGCCACCGCCTACCCGGAGGAGAATCGTGAACCCGGCCGAGTACGCCAGGCACATCGCCGAGCTCGTCGCCGTCATCCCGCAGGATCCCGAGATCGGCAAGGCCGCCGCCCTCGTCACCAGGACGCTGGACAGGGACGGGGTGATCCAGGCGTTCGGCTCCGGCCACTCCGAGGCCACCGCGATGGAGATCGCGGGCCGGGCGGGAGGCCTCGTGCCCACCAACAGGCTCGCGCTCAGGGACATCGTCCTGTACGGCGGCGCCGACCCCGCCGAGCTCGAACGCTACGACCTGGAACGCGACCCCGGCCTCGCCCAGCGCATCCTGGACCTCGCGCCCGTCAGGGACGAGGACCTGTTCGTGATCATCTCCAACTCGGGCGTCAACGGCGTCGTCGTCGAGCTGGCCACCCTGGTCAAGGAGCGCGGTCACGACCTGATCGCCATCACCTCCCTCGCCCACAGCTCCAGCGTGCCGTCCAGGCACCCGTCAGGACGCAAGCTGCTCGAACTCGCCGACGTGGTCCTCGACAACAGGGCGCCGCGCGGCGACGCCGTCCTCCCCATGCCCGGCGGCGGCGCGGTCGGCGCCGTCTCCTCGATCACCTCGGCGCTGCTGGTCCAGCTCGTCGTCGCGGAGGCGGTCCGCGACCTGGTGGAGGCAGGGCGAACGCCGCCGGTGTACCTGTCGGCGAACGTTCCCGAGGGCGACGCGCACAACCTGGCACTCGAGGCCCGTTACGAAGGCCGCATCAGAAGAGGCGGCTGACGGCAAGGAGATCCACCGTCCTGGTCGTGGGCGCGGTGAAGGGCTGATCAGCCGGTGAAGGCGGCGTGCAGCCTCCCGGCCTCCTCGCCCGGCAGGAGTGCCAGGGCCGCCAGCCATGCCGCCGCTCCGGCTCCGTCGCGCGCGGTGCTGACCTCCGCGTCCCACCGCCGCTCCAGCAGCGTCGTCACGGCCTGCCGTACCGGGCCCTCGTTGGTCAGGACGGAGCCGGCCAGCACGATGGGCCCGCCGTCGTAGACCCTGGCCACGGTCTCGGCCAGGTGGGCGGCGGCGCGCCCGGCGATCTCGACGGCCATCGGATCACCCGCGGTCGCCGCCTGGCTGACCAGGGCCGACAGGGGGCCCAGCGCGGTGCGGTCGGCCTGGGCGAGCCTGACGATGCGCTCGGCCTCCCTGCGCGGCGTGGGGCCGCGGTCCTCGCCGAGGAAGCGGGCCACGACCAGCTCGGACAGCAGCCCTCCGCCCTCGCCGCGGTCGAGGGCGTGGACGACGGCCTTGGCGGCCTGCCTGCCGATCCAGAAGCCGGAGCCCGCGTCGCCCAGCAGCCAGCCGAGCCCGTCGGACAGCAGGTCGATCTCGTGCTCGGTGACGCGGGAGGCCACTGCTCCGGTGCCGGACAGCAGCAGCGTGCCCGACGGCGCGGCCGTGCCCGCCGCGTAGGCGATCGGCACGTCGTTCGTGAGGCGGGGGCCCGAGGCGATGCCGTGGTCGGCCCACAGCTTGTCGAGGGCGACGTCGAAGTCGACGGCGTTGCCGGCCACGCCCGCCACCGAGCGCGACACCCGCGAGGGGTCGACTCCTTCGAGGGCCCGGCCGAGCGCCGCCCCGATCGCGGCCGCCGCGGCCTCGACGCCGTGGGAACTGGGGTTGCCGCCGCCCGCCTCGCCATAGCCGAGCCTGGCGCCGTCGAGGGTGTGCACGGCCACCCGGGAGGAGGTCGCGCCGGCGTCGACACCGACCACCACGTCACCGCGCTTCACGGGGTCACCCACCTACTCGCTCTCGCCCGCCTTTGGAGGAGGCCACCGTACCGGCCAAGACTTCACCAAAGAAGCCGTTATGCACGTGTCACATCCTGGGTCTTGACTGGACCCGATTGCAAGAATAATTTTCGCCGCAAGGTCCGATATTCGGAAGGAATATTCGTGCCATCTGGTGCCCTCGGCCGCGTCGAAACCGAACTACCCGGTCTGCCGGAAGCTCTGCGAAGGGTGGGCGAGGTGATTCTGGGCGATCCCGCGGAGGCCGCCCGCTCCACGATCATCGCGCTGGCCGAGCGGGCGGGAAGCTCGCCCGCCACCGTGACGAGGTTCTGCCGGGCCTTCGGCTTCTCCGGCTACGCCGAGCTCCGCGTCGCGCTGGCGACGGAGACGGGAAGGGCCGCGCAGGCCGGATGGGGGGCGGGAGTCGGCCAGGACATCGGTCCCGACGACCCGCTCGACGCCGCCATCGAGGTCATGGCCGCGGCCGACGCCCGCCTGATCCAGGACACGGCCGCCCAGCTCGACCTGACCGCCGTCAGCCGGGTCGCCGACGCGATCGTCTCGGCCCGCAGGGTGCTGCTGGTGGGCGTGTCCACCAGCGGCGCGGTGGCCACGATGTTCGAGGGACGGCTGCGCCGCATCGGCGTGCCGTGCTGGAGCTCGGGCGACGCGCACGTCTCCCTGTCGGACGCGGCGCTGCTCGGGCAGGGCGACGTCGCGATCGGCATCTCGCACAGGGGCCGCACCCGCGAGGTCATGGAGGCGCTGGCCGAGGCCCGCACCCACGGCGCGATCTGCGTCGCCGTCACCTCCTTCGCCCGCTCGCCGCTGGCCGAGCTGGCCGACCTGGTGCTCACCACGGCCAGCAGGGAGACCACGTTCCGTCTCGGCGGCCTGGCCGCCGTGCACTCGCAGTTGTTCGTGCTGGACGCCGTCTACGTGGCGGTCGCCCAGCAGACCTACGAACGCACCAATCAGGCCTTCGAACTGACGATCAAGGCCGTGGAGAGTCATCGACTGGAGTAGCCATGCCCAACACCCCCCAGATCACCCGACGTCAGCTTCTCCGCAGTGCCGTCCTCGTTCCCGCGGCGGGCGCGCTCGCCGCCTGTGCCACGCCCGCCGCGCCTCCCGCCACCTCGGCCCCCGCCGCGGCCGTCCCGACCAGCGCCGCCAACCCCTTCGGGGTCGCGACCGACAAGCCGCTGGAGATCTGGATCTTCGACGGCGGCTTCGGCAACGCGTACGCCAAGGACATCCACGAGCCGCTCTTCGCCTCGAAGTACCCGAAGGTGGAGATCAAGCACAACACCACCAAAGAGATCACCAAGGTCCTCCAGCCGCGTTTCGCCGGCGGCAACCCGCCCGACGTCATCGACAACTCGGGCGCGAACGCCATGGACTTCGGCGCGCTCGCCCAGGACGGCCAGCTCCTCGACCTGACGCCCTTGCTCGACGCGCCCACGTGGGACGACCCCTCGGTCAAGGTGAGGGACTCCCTCGACAAGGCCGTGATCGACATCGGCACCTATGACGGCAAGTTCAGCGTGCTCGGCTATGTGAACTACATCTTCGGCATCTGGTACTCCAAGAAGGCCTTCGACGAGAACGGCTGGCAGGCGCCGAAGACGTGGGAGGAGTTCATCGCGCTCTGCGAGACCATCAAGAAGTCCGGCAAGATGGCTCCCTTCACCTATGCGGGCAAGTTCCCCCAGTACCTGTACGAGTCCCTGCTGACCATGGCCGCCAAGATCGGCGGGAACGAGGTGCTGGTCAACATCGACAACCTCGAAGACGGCGCGTGGACCACCGACGCCATGAAGCAGTCGGCCACCCGCTGGGCCGAGGTCGGCGCCAAGTACCTGATGCAGGGCACCGCGGGCCTCGACCACGTGCAGACGCAGACCGCGCAGAACAAGTACGAGGTCGCCATGCTGCCCTCGGGCTCCTGGCTGGAGAACGAGCAGAAGGACACCACCCCCGCCGACTTCGCCTACCAGATGTTCGTCATCCCCGACGTCACGAGCTCCGACAAGATGCCGTACGGCACGCTCCACGCCCAGCCGGGCGAGAACTTCATCGTGCCCTCGAAGGGCGCCAACCCGCAGGCGGGCCTGGAGTACCTGAGGGCCATGCTGTCGAAGAAGGCGTCCGGCGACTTCAGCGAGCTGGTCAGGACCGTCTCGGTGGTCAAGGGCGCGGGCGACG
Organism: Nonomuraea sp. NPDC049152; assembly: GCF_040648355.1. Taxonomy (NCBI): domain Bacteria; kingdom Bacillati; phylum Actinomycetota; class Actinomycetes; order Streptosporangiales; family Streptosporangiaceae; genus Nonomuraea; species Nonomuraea sp. NPDC049152. Next base: position 399,988 of record NZ_JBEZDO010000003.1, read on the forward strand.
GCAGGGCGCTGTCGCCGGGCGCCAAGAGCGCGTCCGACGCCGTGGCAGCCGCGGGCGCGAACACCGTCTACTGGCGCTGGGAGCGCTGGTACGCCCAGCTCAAGGACGAGGCGATCGCCGCCACGGGACAGCTGATGAGCGGCGGGCTGACCGCCGACAAGTACCTGGAGCGCATCCAGAAGAAGGCCGACGAGATCAAGAAGGATTCCGCGATCAAGAAGTTCACGCGCTGACATGCTGCGACGTCGCCTCTTCATCGCCTCCTTCCTCGCGGCGCCCGTCACGCTCTACCTGATCTACGTGATCGCGCCGTACCTGCAGGCGTTCTACATCGCGATGACCGACTGGCGCGGCGTCTCCGCCGCGCCGCGGTTCGTCGGGTTCGACAACTTCCGGCGGCTGTTCGACGACGGGATCTTCTGGAAGGCGGTGTGGCACAACGGATTGCTGCTGGTGCTGCTGCCGCTGATCACCATCGTCGCCGCGCTGTTCTTCGCGTTCCTGCTGAACGTGGGCGGCAAGGGCGTCGCGGGGGTGGCGGGGTCGAAGTTCTACCGCGTGGTGTTCTTCTTCCCCCAGGTCCTGGCCGTGGCCGTGGTCGCGGTGCTGTTCCAGCAGGTCTTCAGGCCCGACGGCAGCGGCATGCTCAACGGCCCGCTCATGTCGATCGGGCTGTCGCCCGTCGGGTTCCTGTCCGACCCGTCGATCGCGTTCTGGTCCGTGCTGGGCGTGATGGTCTGGCAGGCCGTCGGCTTCTACGTCGTGCTCTTCTCCGCCGGGCTCGCCTCGATCCCCGGCGACATGTTCGAGGCCGCCCAGATCGACGGGGCTGGGCGCTTCTCGCTGTTCTTTCGCATCACGCTGCCGCTGCTCTGGGACACCGTCCAGGTCGCGTGGGTCTACCTCGGCATCCTCGCCCTCGACGTCTTCGCCATCGTGTGGGTGATGACCGACCAGCACGGCGGTCCCGACTTCTCCACCACCGTGATGGCCGCCGAGATCTACCGCAACGCCTTCCAGTACTTCCGCTTCGGCTACGCCTCCGCCCTCGGCGTCGTCATGTTCTTCTTCACCATCGGCTTCGCGATCCTGGCCCTGCGCCTCTCGCGTCGGGAACGAATCGAGTACTGATGTATCTATCGCGCAAGCGGCTCCAGGTGGAACGGCGCAGGCGACTCGGGCCGCTGTCGGCGCTCACGCACGTGGCGCTGCTCGTCTGGACGCTCCTCGTGGTCGTCCCGATCCTGTGGACCTTCCTGGCGTCGGTCAAGAGCGAGGACGAGATCTTCGGCGACGCGTGGTCGCTGCCCGCCTCGATCCGGTGGGACAACTTCGCCAGGGCGTGGGAGCAGGCCCACATCGGCCAGTACATGCTCAACAGCGTCATCGTGGTGTCCTTCAGCACCCTCGGCACGATGCTGCTGGGTTCCATGGCGGCCTACGTGCTGGCGCGCTACCCCTTCCGCGGCAACCGCGCCTTCTACCTGCTGTTCGTCTCCGGGCTGGCCTTTCCCGTCTACCTGGCGCTGACCCCGCTGTTCTTCGTGGTGCAGAACATGGGACGGTCCATCCCCTTCATCGGCCTGAACACCCACGCGGGCCTGGTGCTGGTGTACATCGCCTACTCGATGCCCTTCACGGTGTTCTTCCTCGCCGCCTTCTTCCGCACCCTGCCGACCGCGGTGGCGGAGGCGGCAATGGTCGACGGCGCCTCGCACACGCGCGTCTTCTTCCAGATCATGCTGCCGATGGCCAGGCCGGGCATCGTGAGCGTCACGATCTTCAACGTGCTCGGCCAGTGGAACCAGTACCAGCTCCCGCTGGTCCTGCTGCAGGAGCGCGACAAGTGGGTGCTCACCCAGGGCATCGCCGACATCTCCACCGCGGCGGGCTACGACCAGGACTGGTCAGCGCTGTTCGCCGCGCTGACCCTCGCCATCCTGCCGATGCTCGTCGTCTACACCGTCTTCCAGCGGCAGATCCAGACCGGCCTGACCGCCGGCGCGCTCAAATAGCCGCGCTCAGTCCGGCGGTTCGGGCGTCTGGCCCCCGCTCGGCTCCGACGGGGACCCTTTCCACAACGCCTCCCTGCGCGCGGCCTCCTCAGGGTCTCCGTCGTCGGCCTGATCGCGACGTCCAGGGCGGATGGGCGCCGCCTCCGCCTCCGCGACCACCTGGGCGTCGCGCTGGTCCACCTCGTCCGGCGACTCGTCGTCGTTCAGGGCCCTGTCGACGTGCTCGGCCGCTTCTTCCCCCGTGTACCTGGCATCAGGTGTCTCGCTCATGACCGTGCAGCTACCCAGGAGTCCGGCGAATCACCTTCGCCGCGGAGCGGGTTCAGTAGGGGAGCTGCTGGAGCGTCCAGGTGTTGCCGTCGGGATCGCTGAACCAGGCGTAGGAGATGGTCGGCTTGCCCGGCACGCCCATGTCCTCGACCTCGCCGATCTCCATACCCCTTTTCATCAGCGCGGCCCTGGCCTCGTGGATGTCGGAGACCACCAGGTGCAGGCCGCGAACCGAGCCGGGCGCGGTGTCGACGATGCCGACCCCGATCGCGATGGAGCAGGCCGAGCCGGGCGGGGTGAGCTGCACGACGCGGAACTCCTCTCCTGGCGAGAAGTCGACGTCGCAGGTGAACCCGGCCTTCTCGACGTAGAACTTCTTGGCGCGGTCGACGTCGGAGACGGGGACGGGGATCAGTTCGAGCTTGAATTCCATGGTCGGACGCTCTCCTGGTGGCCGGATGCTCCCTGATCGGGAGCCGGTCTCCAGTGTGGTCCTCTCCGCCGGTCCGCGGCCAGCTTTCACGGACCGAGCAGCGCCTCGTCCGCGGCGGGCAGCCAGGAGCCGGGAGGGCGGTCCATCCAGCCCTCGTGCTCGGCGATCGCCTGGAAGAGCGCGGTCAGGCCCGGGTGCCGCAGCCCTGGCCGGTGCACCAGGCTGACGAGCGACAGCGGCACGGGGTCCACCAGCGGCCGCACGACGGTGCCCTGCGTTTCGCCCCAGCCCACGCTCGACAGCACGGGCTCGCCGTGCCGCCGCACGTAGACGAGCAACTCGTCGAGCCCGATCGGGCACGCGTGCGGGTCGGCGAGCGTGAGGCCGAACTCCTCGGCCAGCAGCCTTCCGAGATCGGTCCACTCGGTGGTGTTGGGGTTGCCGCCCATGATGTCGAGGGGGTAGCCGGCCAGGACGCCGAGCGGCACCTCGTCCAGCCGCGCCAGCGGGTGCCCCTCGGGCAGGATCACCGCCATCGGGTGCAGCATGACGGGTACCTGCGCCAGGCGCGCCCGCGTCTCGGCGGCCAGCCCCGCGAAGCGGCCGAACGACACGTCGGCGGCGCCCGCCATGATCGCCGCGGCCCCCGCCGAGAGCCCGCCGTGGAAACGGGCCACGATCTCCGCCTCGGGCGCCAGCTCGCGCGCCCTGATCAGGTAGCTGGGCAGCGCCGCGCCGGGGCTGTTGAGGTCGACGAGCAGCGGCCCCGCCGCGCCGCGCATCTCGGCGACCAGGTCGTCGTGGACGGCGAGTAGCCGCCTGGCCGCGGGCATCAGCCTGACCCCCGCCTCGCTCAGCTCGACCTGCCGGGTGGATCGCGTGAACAGCACGACGCCCAGCTGCTCCTCCAGGCGGCGGATGTCGCGGCTGAGCGCCTGCTGGGCCAGGTAAAGCCGGGCGGCCGCGCGCCCGAAGTGGAGCTCCTCGGCCACGGCGACGAACACCCGCAGGAGCCGGGGGTTGATGTCCACCTCCCAAGATTAACAACAAAAGGGCGTTAATCCGGAAAGTTAAGGTGTTGGACGCGATGTCCGGTTCGGCGAGAGCCTTGCGGCATGTTCCTCCGCTTCTTCCGTGCCTTCAGGCTGACCCACGCGCAGGCCTTCACCCTCCTCTCCCTCCCTCAGGGAAGCGGTCACTTCATCATGTAACCAAGTTAAAAAATTAACCGAGTTACACTATCTGCATGACCGAACTCGAGAGCGAGCGCGCCTACGTCGCCGCGTGCAGGAAAGGGCTCCAGCGGATGCTCGAGGGAGCCCGCGACAACGTCATCGTGGGAGAGACGGTCGCGGGGGACCGCTACAGCGCCGAACGCCTCGGCCGCCACCTCAAGAGCCTGGCCAAGGAGCTGAGCGAGGCCCCCGACGGACCGCCGTTCTTCGGCCGCCTCGACGTCGAAGGGGGCCACCGCTACTACATCGGCCGCCGGCACATCTCAGGCGAGACCGGACACCCTCCCGTCGTGATCGACTGGCGGGCGCCGGTCTCGACCGCCTTCTACCGCGCGCACGCGGGCGACAGGCGCGGGGTCCTCATGCGCCGCAGGTACGGCTGGGCCCACCTGACCCTCACCGGCTTCGAGGACGAGCGCCTCGACGAGGGCACGCGGGTCGCCGGCAGGATCCTCGCCGCCGAGATCGAGCGGCCCAGGGTCGGCCCCATGCGCGACATCGTCGCCACCATCCAGCCCGAGCAGGACGAGCTGGTCAGAGCCGAGCTGGAGGAGTCGATCTGCGTGCAGGGCGCGCCCGGCACCGGCAAGACGGCCGTCGGCCTGCACAGGGCCGCCTACCTGCTCTACGCCCACAGGCAGCGGCTCGACCGGCACGGCGTGCTCATCCTCGGCCCCAACAGGGCCTTCCTCGGCTACATCGGCGCCGTGCTGCCCGCGCTCGGCGAGGTCGACGTCGAGCAGACGACCGTGGACGACCTGCTCCGGCGGGTCCAGGTGAAGGGAACCGACTCCGCCGAGGCCGCGGTCGTCAAGCACGACGAACGCATGGCCGCCGTGCTCAGGAGGGCGCTGTACGGGCGGATCGCCAAGCCCGCCGAGCCCGTGGCCGTGCGCGACGGAGCCTTCGTGTGGCGGGTCCAGCAGGAGGACCTGCGGCGGATCGTCGACGACGCGCGGCGGGCGGCGCTGCCGTACCGGATCGGGAGGGAGCGGGTGCTGTCGCAGACGGTCGCGTTGATCAGACGCCAGGCCGAGCTGCGCGGCCGTTCCGCGACCTCGGCCTGGATGCGCGCGATGACCAGGGGAGCGACGCCCGCGGTCGACGCCGTGTGGCCGAACGTGAAGGCGGAGGACGTGCTGGCCGAGCTGCTCGCCGACCCGAGCGGGCCCGCCGAGGGCATCCTCACCCCCGAGGAGCAGCGGGCGATCACCCGTGCGCGGAAGAAGTGGACGGCGGCGGACACCGTGCTGATCGACGAGCTGGAGGGGCTGCTCGACCACCCGAAGGGCTACGGGCACGTGATCGTGGACGAGGCGCAGGACCTGTCGCCGATGCAGTGCCGCGCCATCGCCCGCAGGAGCGCGTACGGCTCGCTGACCGTGCTCGGCGACCTGGCCCAGGGCACCACGCCGTGGGCGGCGGCCGACTGGGCCGACCAGCTGAAGAGCCTGGGCAAGCCGGACGCCGCGGTGATCGCGCTGACGACCGGGTTCAGGGTGCCCGCCGCGGTCGTCGAGCTGGCCAACGGGCTGCTCGACGACCTGGGTGCCAACGTGCCGCGCACCCGCTCGTTCAGGTCGGAAGGGCGGCTGCTGCTGCGGGCGAGCGGCGAGGCGGCGGCGGCCGTGACCGAGGCCATGGCGTACGAGGGCTCGATCGGCGTGATCGCGGCCGACCACGAGCTGCCCGCGCTGGTGGCGCGGCTGCGGGCGGCAGGGGTGGACCTCGCGCCGGTGGACGAACCGGGCGCGAGGGTGACGGCGGTGCCGGCGAGCATGGCCAAGGGGCTGGAGTACGACCACGTGGTGGTCGTCGGCCCCGAGGCCATCGTCGCCGCCGAGCCGCGCGGCATGAACCGCCTCTACGTGGCGCTCACCAGGGCGGTCTCGCGACTCGACGTGGTGGGGCCGCTGCCCGTCACGCGGACTGGCGGACCGAGCGGGCCGCGCTGACCAGGTTGGCCAGCGAGGCCTCGACCTGCTCGTAGGTGCGGGTCTTCAGGCCGCAGTCGGGGTTGACCCACAGCCGCTCGGCGGGCAGCACGTCGAGCGCGGCCCGCAGCAGCGACTCCACCTCGGCCTCGGCGGGCACGCGAGGGGAGTGGATGTCGTACACGCCGGGCCCGAGCCCGCGGGAGTAGCCGCCGACGCCCTTCAGGATGCGCGCCCCCGACCTGGCCGACTCGATCGTGGTCACGTCGGCGTCGAGGCCGTCGATGGCGGCCAGGATCTGGTCGGCGTCGGAGTAGCACAGGTGCGTGTGGATCTGGGTGCGGTCGGCGGCCACGGAGGTTGCCCTGCGGTAGGCGGCCACCGCCCACTCCAGGTAGTCCTCCTGGGCGCCGGCCCGCAGCGGGAGCAGCTCGCGCAGCGCCGGCTCGTCCACCTGGACGATCGAGATGCCCGCCGCCTCCAGGTCACGCACCTCCTCGGCGATGGCGTCGGCGACCTGGAACGTCACCTCGCGCAGCGGCAGGTCGTCGCGCACGAACGACCATGCCACGATCGTGACGGGCCCGGTCAGCATGCCCTTGACCGGCTTGGCGGTCAGCGACTGGGCGTACGTCGCCCACCGCACGGTGATGGGGGAGGGACGGCTGACGTCGCCGTGCAGCAGCGGCGGCCTGGTGCAGCGCGAGCCGTACGACTGGACCCAGCCGTGCCTGGTCACCGCGAACCCGTCGAGGTGCTCGGCGAAGTACTGCACCATGTCGTTGCGCTCGGGTTCGCCGTGGACGAGCACGTCGAGGCCGAGCCGTTCCTGCACCCTGATCGCGCGCTCGATCTCCTTCTCCACCAGCGCCTCGTAGTCGGCCACCGGCAGCGACCTGTCGGCGCGGGCCGCCCGCAGCTCGCCGGTCTGCGGGAAGGAGCCGATCGTGGTGACCGGCAGGAGCGGAAGGTCGAGATGCTCGGCCTGGGCCCTGGCGCGCACGGGATAGGGGCTGCGGCGGGCGGGCGCGGCGCTCTCCTGGCGGGCCCGCGTCACCGTCTCCTCCTGGTCGGGCGCGGCACCCTCGGCGAACAGGCGGGCGAGCGCGACCACCTCGGCCACCTTCTCCTCCGCGAACGCCAGCCGCTCGCGCAGGCCGGGCTCCAGCGCGTCCTCCACCGCCACCGTGTACGGCACGTGCTGCAGCGAGCACGAGGTGCTCACCACCACCGCGTCCGCCTCTACGGCGCGCAGCGCCGCCAGAGCCCTCGCCTGCGAGGTGCGCCAGACATCCCGTCCCGACACCACGCCCGCCACCACCGTCTTGCCCGGCAGCGCGGGCACCGAGCCGCGCACCAGGTCCACCCCGATCGCCTCGACCGGCGTGGCCGCCAGCACGGGCAGCGCCTCGCCGAGGTCGCCGAAGTAGCTCGCCACCAGCAGCCCAGGCCTGGCCACCGGCGAACCGAGGCGGTCATAGGCGGTCCGCACCGCCGTCAGCTCGGCCGGCGTCCGGTCGCCGACCAGCGCGGGCTCGTCGAACTGCGCCCACGCGACCCCCTCGGCGGCCAGCGCCGACAGCAGCTCCTCGTAGCAGCCGAGCACGTCGTCGAGCCGGTCGAGCGCGCCCGACAGCAGCAGGAACGTCACGGGGCCGATCACCACGGGCCGCGTCTCGAACCCGAGCGCCCTGGCCTGACGCACCTCGTCGAGCGGTTTGGCGGCGTCCAGCTTGAAGACGGTGCCGGGGCCGATCTCCGGCACGATGTAGTGGTAGTTGGTGTCGAACCACTTGGTCATCCGCAGCGGCGCCAGGCCCTGGGTGCCGCGCGCCATCGCGAAGTAGGGATCCTCGGCGTCCCTGTAGCGCTCAGGCACCGCGCCCAGCATCACCGCCGTGTCGAGCACCTGGTCGTAGAGCGAGAAGGTGTTGGACGGCAACCCTTCGAGCCCGAGCCCGGCCAGGCTTCGCCACGTCAGCTCGCGCAGCTCGGCGCCCGTCCGCTCCAGCTCCGCGCGGGTCGCGCGCCCGTCCCAGTACGACTCGAGGGCTCGCTTCAGCTCGCGGTTCGGGCCGATCCGCGGATATCCAAGCACGGTGGACGAAGGAAAAGAAGTCATGGGCCCACCGAACACGTGCGCCCGCTTCCGGTGCATCATCTATTGATGCTGCTTATGCTCAGGGAGATCCAGTGCTTCGAGCGCGTCGCCGCGCTGCTCAGCTTCTCCCGGGCGGGCGCCGAGCTCGGCATGTCGCAGCCCGCCGTCAGCCAGGCCGTCACCCGCCTGGAGAAGGCCCTGGGTCTCCGCCTCTTCGACAGATCCGCCCGCGCGGTGCGGCTGACTCCCGAGGGCAAGGCCCTGCTCGACCACGCCCATCAGGTGCTCGACAGCGTGACGGCCTTCGGTCTCGAGGCGGCGCGGCTGGCCAGACCGGTCATTCATCTGGCTTATCCACCGCTGGCGGGACCGCTCGTCGCCCGCGTCGCCAGAAGGCTCGCGGGGCGGGGGATCGCCGTCGAGCTCGTCACGGCGGGCCGCGGCGCCGCGGCGAGGGCACTGGACGCGGGGGAGGCGTCGGCGGCGATCGTCGCCGTGCCCGCCCCGCCCAGGTTCGTCACGGGGGCCAGGTTCCACGTCACCGTGGACAGGCTCGCCGTACCGGTGGACCACGCGTGGCGGTCCAGGGTCACGGCCGCCGAGCTCGGCGGCCGTGACGTGCTGATCCCCGGGGGCCGGTGGGCCGGCCTGCCGGGCAGGCACCGGCAGGTGGCCGACGACGACTTCGCCGCGGCGCTCGACCTGGTCGCCGCGGGCGCGGGACTGCTGCCGATTCCTCAGCTCGTCGCCAGGACCGTGCGCCGCGACGACATCAGGTTCGTCCCGCTGGAGGCCGCCGACCTGCGCCTCACCTACACGCTGGCGTGGGCGGGCGAGGCGGTCACGCCGGAGTTGATGGCGCTCGTCCAGGCGGTGCAGCAGGCGCTGTGGACACGTTGACGTTCTTCAGCGCCTCGCGCCGGCTCAGGCCGCTGATGCCCTTGGCCTCGACGTAGCGGACGACCTCGCGCGGATTGGTCTTGGCGTACTCGCGCAGCGCCCAGCCGATCGCCTTGCGGGCGAAGAAGTCGATGTCGGACAGGCTCGGCTCGATGCACGCGTAGAGCAGCGCGGTGTCGGTGCGCTCCTTGAACCTGTTCTGGGCCAGGATCGCGGTGCGCCGCTTCCACAGGTTCTCCGCGTGCGCCCACTCCAGCATGAGCGGCCGCATCGCGTCGGGGTAGGCGGCCAGCAGCCCGCCCACCCGATGTGTGGCGATCTCGTCGACCAGGTCCCACCACGCGCCCGAGACGACCATCTCCTCGTACATCGGGACGGTGTAGAGCGTCTGGAACTCCCTGTAGAAGCGGAAACCCGACAGCTCGATCGCGGCGTAGCGCTCCTCGCGGAACTCGGCCTCCCGCCACAGCTCCAGGACCGAGCGCCGCCATTCGGGGGCGGCCTCGATGCGATGCTCGGTGAACACCCTCTTCAGCGCCGCCCGCCGCGGCCCCGACTGCACGCCGAGGAAGGGCATCTCCGACTTCATGTACGCCTGCATCGCCGGCGCCTTGCCGGGCTCGGCGATCTCCCGCAGTGCCAGCCGCACTGCCTTCCCGAGGCTCATGCCTGAGACTGGGTGGTCCGCTCGCCGGTGGCCAGGCCGTCGAAGAGCACGGTGATGTAGTGCTCGGCCAGGCCCGTGGTGTTGAGCCTGCCGCCGGGGCGGAACCAGCGCACCGCCACCCAGATCGTGTCGCGGATCATGCGGTAGGTCAGCTTCGGGTCGACGTCGGCGCGGAACTGCCCGGCCGCCTGGCCCGCCTTGATCTGCCGTACCCACATCTGCTCCACGTCGTCCTCGGCCTTGACGAGGTAGTTGAAGCGGGGGAACTGGCGCAGATAGTTCCAGTCGTTCTGCATCACGGTGATCGCGGCGCGGTGCGGCTCCAGTGTGCCGAACCCGATGCGCACCATCTCCGACAGCACGGCGCGCGGTTCGCCACCGCTCTCCAGGGCGGCCCGGTAGCGGGCGATCAGGTCGTCGAGGAAGGTGGACAGCACCTCGTCGACGATCGTCTCCTTGGAATCGAAGTGGTGGTAGAGACTTCCTGAGAGGATGCCGGCCTCGTTGGCGATCTCGCGAACGGTCGTCGCCTGGAAGCCCTTGCGTGCGAAGATCTCGGCGGCGAGCTTCACGAGGTGGTCACGGCGCTCCGAGGCCGATCCCGACGTGGCGGCGCGCTTGGTCTTCGGCGGCGCGGCGGTCGGGTTCTTTCGTGTTGTCACGCCTCCATTATGGGCCTTTGCGCAATCGCTTGTTCACCGAACACCCGCAGCTCATCGGCGGTTCCGCTACGAACCAAGCGCTTGCTAGGATTCGGTTCATGAGTGAGGCCTACATCGTCGGCGCGGTCAGGACCCCCGTGGGTCGCAGGAACGGCGGCCTGGCCGGGGCGCACCCCGCCGACCTGGGCGCCCACGTCATCGGCGCGGTGATCTCCGGCGTCGATCCCGCCGCAGTCGACGACGTGATCTTCGGCTGTGTCGACACGGTCGGCCCCCAGTCCGGTGACATCGCCCGCACCTGCTGGCTGGCGGCCGGGCTGCCGGAGGAGGTGCCGGGCGTGACCGTCGACAGGCAGTGCGGCTCATCCCAGCAGGCGCTCCACTTCGCGGCGCAGGCGGTGCTCTCGGGCACGGCCGACCTGGTGGTGGCGGGCGGCGTGCAGAACATGAGCATGGTCCCGATCTCGTCGGCCATGACCTTCCCCGGCTTCGACACGCCGTTCTCCGGCTCCAAGGGCTGGGCGGCGCGGTACGGCTCGCAGGAGGTCTCGCAGTTCGCCGGAGCCGAGCGGATCGCCGCCTCGTGGGGCATCTCCCGCCAGGAGATGGAGGCCTTCGCCCTCGCCTCGCACGAACGGGCCCTGCACGCCATCGACACGGGAAGGTTCGCCCGGCAGATCGCCCCCTACGAGGGGGGCGAGGTGGATGAGGGGCCGCGCAGGGACACGTCGCTGGAGAAGATGGCGGGGCTGCGCCCGCTGCTGCCCGACGGGTCGCTGACGGCCGCGCTCTCCTCGCAGATCTCCGACGGGGCCGCCGCGCTGCTCGTCGCCTCCGAGCGGGCCGTACGCGATCACGGGCTCACGCCGCGCGCCCGCGTCCACCATCTGTCGGTGCGCGGCGCGAGCCCCATCGTGATGCTCGACGCGCCCATCCCCGCCACCGAGCACGCGCTGGCCAGGGCGGGGATGTCCATCACCGACCTCGCCGCCGTCGAGATCAACGAGGCGTTCGCCTCCGTGGTGCTGGCCTGGCTCAAGGCGACAGGAGCCGACCCCGCGATCGTCAACCCCAACGGCGGGGCCATCGCCCTCGGCCATCCGCTGGGCGCGACGGGCGCGGTGCTGGCGGTGAAGCTGCTGCACGAACTGGAGCGGGTCGGCGGACGCTACGGCCTGCAGACGATGTGCGAGGGCGGCGGCCAGGCGAACGTGACCATCCTCGAACGCCTCTGAGGGGCCGTCGCTAGACGGAGGGGCGCATGGCCCGCTGCGCCCTGCTCATGGCCGCGGTGATCGTCTCCAGCTCCTCTGGGGTGAGCAGGTCGATCAGGTACCTGCGCACCACCTCGACGTGCCCTGGCGCGATCTGCTCGAGCTGTCGCGAGCCCTCGTCGGTGAGCACCGCGAGCACGCCTCTCTCGTCTCCGGGGCAGTCCGTGCGCTTCACCAGGCCGCGTTTCTCCAGCTGGGCGATCTGGTAGGTCAGCCCGCTCTTCGACACCACCACGCCGCGTGCCAGCTCCGTCATCCGCATCCGCCGCTCGGGCGCCGCCGACAGCAGCGCCAGGATCTCGTACTGAGGATGGGTCAGGCCCGCCGCGCTCTTGAGCTGTTCCTCGATGCGCCTTTCCAGCAGGTGTGAGGCGATCAGGAACGCTTGCCACGCGGCCATCTCCCTTGCCCCCAGCCACCGTGTTTCGCTCACGTTCGCCATCCTATGAGTTGTTCAGAATTGAACGACCATCTAGAGTGGGGAGTTGTTCAAATCCGAACAACAATGACGGAGAACCTCATGGCTCGATCGATCACGCTGCTGCTCGCCAGGCTGGCCATTGGCGCGACCTTCCTCATCCACGGTTGGGTGAAGTTCACCACCATGGGCATCTCGGGGGTCACCGCCTTGTTCGAGCAGATCGGTGTTCCGCTGCCCGGTCTGGCCGCCCCCGCCGTGGCCGTGCTGGAGGTCGTCGGCGGCATCGCGCTGATCGTCGGCGCCGCCCTGCCGGTGTTCGGCGTCCTGCTGGCGCTGGACATGGTGGGGGCGATCTTCTTCGTGCACCTGCCCAACGGCTTCCTGGCCGACAAGGGCGGCATCGAGCTCCCGCTGGTCCTCGGGGCGGCCTGTCTCGCGCTGGCATTCACCGGCGGCGGCGCGCTGGCGGCCGACGGCCTGTGGCAGCGTCGCAAGGAGGCCGTCGCCGCCTGACCGGCCACTGGCAGGTCGTGAGCCCCGCAGCGTTCCCGGCGTCGCCTTCCAAGGGGTGGGCCTCGCCGACAGGAAGAAGACTCCCATCCGTACACTTGCCGAGTTCATCATCGAAGGCCGTGGTTGACGTCTGAAGATGCCTCTAGAAAATAGGAAACTTTCCTATTAGATTTCGGTCATGCCCAAGCCTGGCCGCGACTTGCTTCGCCTTGCCGACTCCGTCATCCTTCCGGGATTCGTGGGGACGACGCCCCCCGACTGGCTCCGCCGCCGCCTGTCCGAAGGACTGGCGGGCGTGGTGCTCTTCTCCCGCAACATCGTCGGCCCCGCCCAGGTGGCCGAGCTGACGGCGGCGCTGCACGCGGACAACCCCGCGGCGCTGGTGGGAGTGGACGAGGAGTCGGGCGAGGTGACCAGGCTCGAGGTCGCCAAGGGAAGCAGCAGGCCCGGCAACTACGCTCTCGGCGTGGTCGACGACGTCGCGCTCACCGAGGAGCTCGCCCGAGACCTCGGCAGGGATCTGGCCGCCGCGGGCGTCACGATCGACTTCGCGCCGTCCGCCGACGTGAACTCCAACCCCGGCAACCCCGTCATCGGACTGCGCGCCTTCGGCGCCGACCCCGAGCTCGTGGCCAGGCACACCAGGGCCTTCGTCCGCGGACTCCAGGCGACAGGGGTGGCGGCCTGCGCCAAGCACTTCCCCGGCCACGGCGACACCGCGGTCGACTCCCACCACGGCGTGCCCGTGGTGGCGGGCGAGATCGAGGAGCACCTGTTCCCTTTCCGGGCGGCCATCGATGAGGGCGTTCGGGCGATCATGACGGGGCACCTGCTCGTGTCCCGGTACGACGACCGGCGGCCCGCCACGCTCAGCCCGCACGTGCTGACCGCCCTGCTCCGCGAGGAGCTCGGCTTCGAGGGCATGATCATCACCGACGGGATCGAGATGGCGGCCGTCTCCGGTGCCTACGGCGTGGGCGGAGCGTCGGCCATGGCGATCGCCGCGGGCGCCGACGCGATCTGCGTGGGCGGCGAGCGCTCGGACGAGGCGACGGCCGTCGAGGTGCGTGACGCGATCGCCCACGCGGTGCTGGAGGGCGGACTGCCCGAGGAGCGCCTGGCCGACGCCGCGCGCAGGGTCACAGGACTCGGCGCGTGGTCGGCGGCCGCCAGAGCGGCACAGGGCCGCCACGGCGGTCGCGGGGGTCACGGGGTTCACGGGGGTCGCGGGGTTCACGGGGGCGTGAACGACGACGGCCACGCGGTCGAGGGGGAGATCGGTCTCATCGCCGCCCGCCGCGCCGTCCGGGTGACCCGCAGGACCGCCGCGCCCGTCCTGCCCCTGACCGTCGCGCCACAGGTCGTCGAGTTCGCCCCCGAGATGAACCTGGCCATCGACAAGGGCACGCCATGGGGCGTGGGCGAGCCGCTGAGCAAGCTCCTGCCCGGCACCACCGTCAACAGGCTCACCGCGGAGGAGTCGCGCGCCGCCGTCCTGGAGAACCTGCTCAGGGCCGCCGCCGACCGGCCGCTGGTGATCGTCGCCCGCGACGCCCACCGCTACCCGTGGCAGGCGGCGGCGATCAGCCACCTGCTCAGCGCCCGCGCCGACGCCGTGGTGGTGGAGATGGGCCTGCCCGAGCGCTCCGACCTGGGCGCCGTCCACATCGCGACGTACGGCTCGGCCCGCGTCTGCGGCCAGGCCGCCGCCGAGGCGATCACGGGTAGCCTCTGACGTCGTGAACTTCGACGGCGAGGACCTCTCCCACCTCTCGATGGCCGACCGCCTCAAGGCGGACGAGCAGCACGTCTTCCGCGGCTGCGACCTCACCGAGACCGACTTCTGGGGCGCGTCGCTGGCCTCGGCCACGTTCGAGTCGTGCGTGCTGGAGCAGACCGACTTCCGCAAGGCCGACCTCGACGGGGCGGTGTTCACCGGCGGCGGAGGGCTGCGGGCGAGGTTCGCCGACGCCGACCTGCTCGACGCCGTCTTCACCGACGTCGACCTGTCCTCCGCGCACTTCGGCGGTGCGTTGCTGACCGACGCCGCCTTCACCGGCTGCCGGATGATCGGCGCGTCGCTCACCGGGTCGAGGGGGACGGGGTTCACGCTCTCGCGCTCGAACCTGACGATGGCCAACCTGGGCGGCTGCTCGCTGCGCGGTCAGACGCTCGAGGGCATCAGGTTCGACGACGCCGACCTGTCGGGCTGCGACTTCACCGAGACCGTCTTCAGCGACTGCCGCCTGATCGGCACGAAGGTGCTGAAGACCGTCTTCGCCAAGGCCGACCTGCGGGGAGCCGACCTCGGAGAGCCTGACGACGCCAAGCTGCGCGCCCTGTCCGGCGCGATCATCAACCAGGCGCAGGCCAACGCGATCCTCGGCGCCCGCGGGCTCACGGTGGTGTGAGCCGCCGCAGCGCCTGGCCGGCCTCGGCCATGATCCGCTCGATCAGCTCCGCGCACGAGGGCAGGTCGTCGAGCACTCCCACCACCTGGCCCGAGGCCATCACGCCGAGATCGGTGCGGCCGTCGACCATGGCCGCCCTGAGCAGCATCGGGGTGTTGGCCGCCTGCAACACCTGCGCCCAGGTCAGGTCCCTGCCCGCGCGCATCCTGCGACCCTCGCCGACCAGCTGCCCCCAGCTCAGGCCCGACAGCCGTTTGAAGCGGGCGGCGTTGACGAGTGCGCGCAGCAGCCGGGCGCGTTCGAGCGAGGCGACGAACGGCGTGGCGAGCACCCGGTGCGGCACCCCGTCGACCTTGCGGGTCACGAGCGTGTCGGTGGCCTCCAGGTAGAGCCGCTTCACCTGGTCGGGCACGGGGGAGTCCTTGGTGAGCAGGAAGCGGGTGCCCATGGCGATGCCCGCCGCGCCGTACGCCATGGCCGCCACCAGGCCGCGGCCGTCGAAGAAGCCGCCCGCGGCGATGACCGGGATGTCGACGGAGTCGACGACCTGCGGCAGGAGCAGCGTGGTAGGGACGGGACCGGTGTGGCCGCCGCCCTCGCCACCCTGGACGATCACCGCGTCCACCCCCCACGCGGCCACCTTCTCGGCGTGGCGGCGCGCGCCTACGGAGGGGATGGTGACGACTCCCGCCTCCTTCAGCCTGGCGATGAGCTCCCTGCGGGGGGCCAGGGCGAAGGAGGCCACCCTGACGCCCTCCCTGATCATGACCTCGACCCGCTCGGCGGCGTCGCCGGCGTCGGAGCGGATGTTGACGCCGAACGGCGCGCCGGTGCGCTCCTTCACCTCCCGGATCGCCGCCGTCATCTGCTCCACGGACATGGTGGAGGCGGCGATGACGCCCAGGCCCCCCGCGCCCGAGGTGGCGGCGGCGAGCCTGGCACCCGCCACGTAGCCCATGCCGGTCTGCACGATCGGGTACCTGCAGCCGACCAGGTCGGTGAGCGCGGTCCTCACAGCGCCTCGCGCAGATTGTCCGGGTCGATCGTCTCGAGGACGCGGCGCTCCTCGTCGGTCGGCAGCCGCGTGGTGGGCACGTCGGGCGGCACGACCAGGTCGAAGCCCGTCGCCTCAGTCACCTCGGCGACGCTGACACCCGGGTGGACGGAGACGAGCCGCATCGACCCGTCCGGCGTGCGCAGGTCGAGCACCGCGAGGTCGGTCACCACCCTGCGGATCATCGGGCCGCCGACGCCGGAGACCATGTCGACCTTCTCGACGAACACCCGCGGGCTGTGCTTGGGGATCCAGTAGCTCGTCGGACAGCACACGGTGTTGCCCGGCGCCCCGCGCACGCCGAGGAGCTGGGCCTTCGGCCGCTCCCACGCGCCGATGCAGGAGATGTTGGTGTTGCCGAGCCTGTCGATCTGCGCGGCCCCGAGGAACACGTGCCGCCTGCCGTTCAGCACCAGCCACAGATGGTCGCGGACGGGCAGCCAGCCCTCCACCACGCCGGGCGCGTCGCCGGTCAGCAGGCACACGCCGTCGGTCGTGATCAGGTCGGGCTCGAACGTCATCCTGGCCAGGCGCGCGGCCAGCATCGTGATCGGCCCGCCGATCCCGGCCGCGACGATCTCGCCGTCGCCCCTAAACGCCTCGGCGCAGGCGACCACGCACACATCAGCCCTGCTCATCGTGATACTCCCCCCACGGGGTCGTCGCGTACCTGCGCTGCTCCGCCTCGTCCCTGCCGTAGTCGGGCTCGCACGAGGTGAAGCCCGCGCCACCGGGGGCCTCGACCACGCCGGCCACGAACGACCTGCTGATCAGCAGTGACTGCACCGGTCCCTCCTTCAGCAGGTCGGCGCTGTCGACGAGCCGCTCACAGGAGACGTAACAGCTCGTGGCCGCCTTGGCGTAGAGGTCGTCGAAGTAGGGGTCGGGGCCGAGATACTGGGCGTTGCCGCGCCTGTCGGCCCTGTTGAGATGCACCAGCGCGACGTCCATGGTCAGCGCGGGCACCGCGAGCAGGTCCTCGTCGGTGTACGGCGAGCGCACCGTCCTCAGCCCCGGGTTGACCCGCATGACGTCGGAGCCGAGCCCCGCCCGCGTCGGCAGGAAGGGCAGCCGGTGCGCGGCGGCGAGCAAGCCGAACATGAACATGCCCTCGTCGTACTCGGCGAACTCGATCGTGCCCTGCTGCCTGGCGGTCCTGAAGTGCGGCTCGAGGGGGATGGTGTCGAGCGTGACGAAGGGGGCGACCACCTTGCGCACCTTGCTGGCCGCGCACAGCATGCCGACGTCGGCTCCACCGTACGAGATGATCGTCAGGTCGGTGGCGGGGGACCTGAGCAGGGCCCCGACGAGCGCCATCGGTTTGCGGCGCGACCCCCATCCGCCGACGCCGACGGTCATGCCGCTCTCGATCCTGGCCGCGACCTCGTCGGCCGTCATCACCTTGCTCATCGCAGGAACCTCTCTCTGTGCTCGTCGCCCGCGCCCATCAGGTTCAGCTCGAAGGTGAGGCCCTGCTCGAAGCGGTAGCTGCGTTTGACGTCCACCGGGTCGATGCCGTTGAGCGACTCCTTGGCGCGGCGGATCACGTAGGGGTCCTTGTCCGCGATCCGCGCCGCCACCTCCATGGCCGTCTCGCGCAGCTCGTCACGCGGGGTCACGTGCAGCACGGAGCCGAACGCGTGCAGCTCGTGCGCGGTGACGTTCCTGCACGTGTAGACCATCGCGCGCATGAGGTGCTGCGGCACCAGCCTGGCCAGGTGGGTGGCCGCGCCGAGCGCGCCCCTGTCCACCTCGGGCAGGCCGAAGTAGGCGTCGTCGCTGGCGACCACGATGTCGGCGTTGCCGGCCAGGCCGACGCCGCCGCCCAGGCAGAAGCCGTGCACCGCCGCGATCACCGGCACCTCGCAGTCGTAGACGGCGGCGAACGCCTGGTAGCACCCTCTGTTGGCGCCGACGAGCGCGGCGTGGCCATCGTCGGCCTGCATCTCCTTGATGTCCACGCCCGCGTTGAACCCGCGGCCCTCGGCTCGCAGCACCACGACCCTGGTCCCCGGGTCCCGCCCCGCGGTGTGGACGGCCTGCGCCAGCTCGTGCCAGTCCCGCACCCGCAGCGCGTTGACAGGGGGGACGTCGACGACCACCTCGGCGATCGGTCCCGCCCGCAGCGTGATTCCCATGACGCTCCTGTCGCTACCTAACGCTTGCTTGGTACCGTAGCATCCGTGATCTCCTACGACTACACCGGCAAGGTGGTCCTGGTGACCGGCGGAACCAAGGGTCTGGGGCTGGGGATCGTCCGCGCCTTCACGGCCGCGGGAGCCGAGGTGATCGTCTGCGCCAGGACCCCGCCCAAGGACCCGGCCGCCGTCGATCAGGGCGCTCGGTTCGTCCAGGCGGACGTGCGCGAGCCCGGCGACCTGGAGCGGCTGTTCGGCGGGCTCGACCGGCTCGACGTGGTGGTCAACAACGCGGGCGGCGCGCCGTACGCGATGGTCGCGGGCACCTCGCCCCGCCTGCACGCCCGCGTCATCGAGCTCAACCTGACCGCGCCGCTCCTGGTCGCCCAGCGCGCCCACCCGCTGCTCGCCGCCACGGGCGGCGCGGTCATCATGATCGGCAGCACCAGCGGCACCCGTCCCTCGCCCGGCACCTCCGCGTACGGCGCGGCCAAGGCGGGCCTGCACCACCTCGCCGCGTGCCTGGCCGCCGAGTGGGCCCCCGAGGTCAGGGTCAACACGGTCGTGGTCGGACTGGCGCGGACCGAGAACACCGCCGAGCACTACAACGACAGGATCGACCTGATCAACGCGACCATCCCCGCTGGACGGATGGCCGAGCCTGACGACGTCGGTGAGGTCTGCCTGTGGCTGGCGGGCTCCCGCTACGTCACGGGCGCGCAGGTCCTCGTGCACGGAGGCGGCGAGACCCCTGCCTGGAAGTGGCTCGCATCTGATGAGACCTCCCGATAACCAGGTGGCGAGGAGGCTTCAGCCTGCCGACCTGTGCCGGGTGATCCGACTGCGGGTCCATCGAACGGCGCGCTGGACGACGGGGCCGGCCAGGCTGATCTCGCCGGTGGCCTTCCGCAGCGCCTGCACGGCTGCCCTGGAGTCGCTCGTGGTCTTCTTCAGCTCCGCCGAGGTGCGCCGGAGTTCGGCGCTGAGCCGTCCCAGCTCGGCGAGGTCGCCGCCGCCGGCCGCGGGCTTCGGCTTCTTTCGCTGGTTGACGCGGAGGAGTTGCCGGTCGCCGAGCGCGTCGATGGTGTGCCAGAGGTCGGGAGCGGAGCCGAGCCATTCGAGCATGCGCGTCCGGATGGGCGCGGGATCGCCCCACGTGGCGTAGAGCTTCTGCGTGCTGACGCAGATCGGCTCCAGGCCCAGCCTGGAGACCGCCTCCCAGACCGCCAGGGCGACGCCCGGCGTGTGCTCGCTGCGGTAGTCGTCGAATGCGACGATCCCGTCCTCGCGCAGGACCGTCCGCGCCGCCAGCACGTCCTGCTTGACGTGCGCGTACAGGTGTGACGCGTCGACGTGAACGAACCTGCAGGAGTCCGCCTTGACGTGGTCGAGGATCTCCGACGTCGGCCCGTGCACGATCCGCGGCAGGTCGGCGTGGACGCCGAGGTAGTTGTCCTCGAACTTCCGCCGGGTGAGCGTGGAATACGACTTGCTGGTCTCGGCGTCGTTGTCGGCGTCGGGCGCGTCCGACTCGAACAGGTCACAGACGGTGAAGATCTCCCCCGGGCGCAGATGTCCGCCGATCAGGACCGCGCTCTTGCCGAGGTAGGTCCCGAGCTCGAGGAGGTCGCCCTGGTCACCCGCCGACAGGATCCAGTCGAACAGGCGCCGATCGGTCGGCCAGAACCATCCGGGAATCCGATCCACCGCCGAGGTGAGGTCTGCTGCTGCCGTGGGTTCGGACATGGCCGGACGCTAACAGCCTGGGATCCTGGCTCTGAAGAGGGTTTGCCGCATGGCCATCCGGGTGTCGCCGAGAATTCGATCGGATGAGCAGACCGGCGAAGACGGTCAGGCGGAGAACCGGAGGACGCCGAGCCTTGAGCGAGCCTGCCCGGCTCGCACCGTTTCCTGCCGCGTACCATCCACCTGGTGACTAACGCTGCATATGTGACATTTGGTAATGGCGACTCCGTTGACGACGAGCGTGACCTCGTCATCGCGGCGTGGCGTGCGGAGGGCATCGAGGGCAAGGCCGTGCGCTGGGACGATCCCGACGTCGACTGGAGCACGTTCGACGCGGCCGTCGTGCGCTCGGTGTGGGACTACGTGGGCAGGCGCGAAGAATTCGTGGCGTGGGCCAGGGCGACGGCGAGCGTGACCAGGCTGCTCAACCCCGCCTCGGTCCTGGAGACGAACACCGACAAGACCTACCTGCGTGAGCTCGGCGTGCCGACGGTGCCGACGCACTGGTCGGCGGACGGCATGCCGCAGTGGAGCGAGTACGTCGTCAAGCCGACGGTCTCGGCCGGGGCTCGCGACACGATCAGGACCGCCGACAGGGCGGCGGCGCAGGCGCACGCGGAGGCGCTGGAGGCCTCGGGGCGCGCGCCGATGGTCCAGCCGTACCTCGACATGGTCGAGGCCGAGGGTGAGACGTCGCTGCTCTACTTCAACAGGACCTTCAGCCACGCCGTCCGGCGCAACGCGATGCTCGCCAGCGGGCAGAGCCTCGCCGACAACTCTCGCGCCGAGTCGCGCACGCCGGCCGACGACCAGGTCGAGCTGGCCGAGAAGGTGCTCGCTGCGGTGCAGGGCGAACTGCTCTACGCCAGGGTCGACCTGATCAGGCTCGCCGACGGCAGCCCCGCGCTGATGGAGCTGGAGCTCACCGAGCCCTACCTGTTCCTGTCCTACGCGGAAGGGGCGGCGGGCAACCTCGCGAGGGCGCTCATCGAGCTGCTCTGACGCCCGGAAAACCCGTTGCGATCTGCGGCGGCGGGTTGGTTGACTGCCGACGACGAACACGAACACGAGCGGATGCGAGGGGGGAATGTTGATGCCCGCGGGCACCGAGGTCGCCGTCGCGCGCCCTCGAGCGGACTCACCCCTTCGCCGGAGTCGCCGGCGGGGCTGATTCCGCCCGGCGTTGACGACGGCACAGGTGTCCCGTCCTCAACGCCTCGAAAGTGCTGATCCGTTGCCTCGTAAGAGTTCGTTCCGCTGCGTCAACTGCCGCCTCGACGTCCCCATGGACGCGCCCGGCACCCGCCACCGCAACCACTGCCCGACCTGCCTGTGG
This sequence comes from Nonomuraea sp. NPDC049152, assembly GCF_040648355.1. Lineage (NCBI taxonomy): Bacteria > Bacillati > Actinomycetota > Actinomycetes > Streptosporangiales > Streptosporangiaceae > Nonomuraea > Nonomuraea sp. NPDC049152. Next base: position 421,098 of record NZ_JBEZDO010000003.1, read on the forward strand.
TCCCGTCACGTCGACAGGACCCCAGGCGACCGCGCCGCCGACTGCGCGGCGGGGATGGCGCCCATCGCCATCCACGTGCGGCAGGGCGGCGAATGGCAGATCATCCACCGCTGCACCTTCTGCGGCGAGCTGGACGCCAACCGCATCGCGGGTGACGACAATCCGCTCACGCTGATGCGCCTGGCCGTCGCCCCGCTCGCCCAGCCGCCCTTCCCTCTCGACTGGTTCGCCCGCCTCTAGGTCAGGCGCTGATCCCGCCGTCCACCGGGATCACCGCGCCGGTCAGGTAGGCGCCGGCCCGCGAGGACAGGAAGATCGCCGCCCCGGCCATGTCGTCGGGGCGGCCGATCCTGCCCAGCGGCACGCCGGCGGCGATCAGCTCGCGGGTGGCGGGGTCGTCCAGCGCGAAGGACATCATCTTCGAGTCGAAAGGACCGGGTGCGATCGCGTTGACCGTGATGTGCTCGGGCGCCAGCTGTCTGGCCAGGTGCCTGGTCAACATGTGGACCCCCGCCTTCGCCGCGGAGTAGGCGTAGTTCTCCATCTCGGGCACCCTGATGCCGTCGATGGAGCCGATGTTGATCACCCGGGCGGGGTCGTCGGCGCCGGCGGCGGCCCGCAGGTGGGGGAGGAAGCGCTGCGTCAGGTAGAAGACGCCCTTCACGTTGATGCCCCACAGCTTGTCGAAGGCGTGCTCGGGATACTCCTCGAGTGGGGCGCCCCAGGTCGCGCCCGCGTTGTTGACCAGCACGTGCAGCGGCCCCTCGACGGCCTCGGCCAGCGTGGCGACGCCCTCGGGCGTCGACAGGTCGGCGGCCACCGCGACGCAGCCCAGCTTGGCGGCGGCCTTCTCCACCTCGGCCGTCTTGCGCGCGGAGATGTAGACCTTGGCGCCGGCCTCGACGAACCCCGCCGCGATCATCCACCCGATTCCCCTGGAGCCGCCGGTGACGACGACCTTCTTGCCTTCCACCGAGAACAGAGTCATGCTCTGGGAGCATGCCATACCGACCAGTCGGTTTCCATAGAGGTACAGCTCTGTTCTAATAGAGGTACAGCTCTGTTCTAGAGGCCTGGGATCCTGCCGTTCCTGAACAGGTCGACGAAGGTCTGGTGGTCCTGGCGGGCCTGCGCGCCGTACGCGTGGGCGAAGTCCACCAGCATCCTGATGAAGCCCTCCGCGTCGCCGTCGATGACCGCCACGATCGCCTCCTCGGTGGAGAAGTCGACCAGGTCGTGCGCGGACTCGTCGTCGGCGACCGAGTGCATCCGCGCCACCGCCCGCCCGAGGTCGCGCATGATCGAGCGCAGCTCGCCCGGCTCGTTCACGTCGTCCCAGTCCAGGTCCGCGGAGTACGGCGAGACCTCGGCCACCAGCTGCCCGATCCCGCCGAGCGTGGTGTAGCCGAGCCACGGGTCGGCATAGGCCTGCAACGCGCGCTGCGACTCGGCCGTCCTGTGACCTTGGTGCCTGAAGTAGGCGGAGACCTTGTCGTCGTGGATGTGCCTGGCCACGGCGGGCACCTGGGCCTGCTTCATGTAGAGGATGACGTCGTTCTCCAGCGCCTGCGACCGGCCCTCCAGCAGCAGGTTGTAGGAGGGCAGCCCGGCCGAGCCGATGCCCACGCCCTTGCGCAGCGCCACGTCCTTGATGACGTGCTCGACCGGGTCCATGTGGCTCGGCAGCGTGGCGAGGTACTGCGTGAAGGCCTCCAGCACCGTCGCCCGCGTCTGCTCCGAGACGGGCTCGCGCCCCTCCATGAGCGCGAACCGCCGGTCGTAGTCGTCGATCAGGGTCTCCACGTCGAGCATGGCCACGCGAGTCCTCAACCTGGCCGTCTGCAGCACCCTGTGGAGCACGCCCGAGGTGGTGGACAGCGTCAGCGAGCCGATCGCGTCGTCGCCGCCCTTGGCGATGGCGGTCAGCTCGCCCAGGTAGGCGGCGCCGAAGTCGCTCACCAGGCGGGAGATCGCCTCGTCCGACATGGCTTTGCCGTACCCGATGAGGGCGACGCTGGCCGCGAAGCGCTTCAGGTCCCAGGTGTAGGGCCCGACGTAGGCCTCGTCGAAGTCGTTGACGTTGAAGACGAGGACGCCAGAGGCGTTCATGTAGGTGCCGAAGTTCTCCGCGTGCAGGTCGCCATGGATCCACACCCGGCCCGTCGGCCCGTCGAGGTAGGAGTCGTCGGCGAAGTCACCGGTCAGGTCGGCGTAGAAGACGGCCGCGCTGCCGCGGTAGAACGCGAAGGCCGATCCCGCCATCTTCCTGAACTTGCGCAGGAACGCGGCGGGGTCACGCTCGATGGAGGGGCCGAACTCGGTGGTCAGCACCTCGAGGAGGTGCGACGCGCGGCTCTGTGTCGCCATAGCTCACAGTAGGCCCGCGCGCCCCTCCAGGCTAGGCCGGACGGGGCAGCGCCCTGAAGCTCACGGTCGCGAGCGTGACGCAGAGCGCCAGCAACGCGACGCATTGGACGATCATGGTGACGAGCAGCGGCGACGTGACTCCCGACGCGCCGATCAGATACACCGGCGCCCGCAGCGCCATCAACGGCACCGCGACGATGGCCAGCGCCAGCCGCGAGGCGGGCGACGTCCTGCGCACCAGGCATACGAGGCCGGCCAACACGACCGCCGCCGTGGCCAGGCCCTCCGGGGACAGCCAGCCGATGGCCCAGATCATGTCGATATCGTCGGGAGAGGCTGTGGGCAGCCGGCTGCCCAACACGATGATCGCAAGGTACGCCGCGGCCAGGCCCAGGGGAAGGGCGGCCAGCGGCGACGAGCGCCGCACCGGTGCGTCCCGGTGGTAGGCGGCCAGCAACGCGAGGACGGGCACCGCCGTGGCCAGCATGGAGGGCACGAGGTCGACGATCGGTCCCGGCCAGGTGAACACGTCTATCCCGAACCTGACCAGCGCGTACACCAGTCCCGCCACGGCGAGCGCCTTGGCCGTCCGTACCTTGCCCAGCGCCAGCGTGGAGAAGGCGGCGATGGACACGAGGCCGGCCGCGATGGACACGACCTCCCAGATCCGCCCGTCGAGGCTGGTGATCAGCCATTCCTCGGACAAGGAGCCCAGGAGCCCGAGCGAGCGCAGCGAGAGCGCGATGCCGACGCAGCCCATCACGGCGTAGAAACCCAGGCCGAGCAGGGCGGCCAGCCTGAGCGCGTCGCCCACGGCGCGGCCGCGGGGCGCCTCGCCGAGGCCGCTGACCCTGGCCCTGACCGCCAGTGCGGCGACGGAGGCGACCTCTCCCCAGCTGGGCCGCGCGTTGTCCTCGTCGCGAACCTGCCCGGCCCCGTCGAGGAAGGCGTCGACCATCTCCTCCTCGCGCTCGGCCCTGTAGGACGCGGGCAGCATCCTGAGCACGAAGCGGTAGCGCTGCTCCAGCAGGGTCATGCGGAACCTCCGGCGATCGAGGGTCGGGTGGTGAAGATGCGCTGCCGGGCGCTGAGCCGCTCGGTGGCGGTCCGGAGGGTGCCGGTCAGCCTGGCGACCTCCGTCTGGAGCGCGCCCTCGCCGGCGTCGGTGAGGCGGTAGTAGCGGCGCAGCCGCCCCGACTGCACCTCCTCATGGTCGAGCTCGACGAGGCCGTCGGCGGCAAGCCTGTCGAGCACGCCGTACAGGGTGCCGATCTTGAGCTGCACCTTGCCTTCGGACAGCCGTTCCACTTCCTGCACGATCCCGTAGCCGTGACGGGGCTCGTCCAGGAGTGCCGTCAGAGCCAAGAACATGGGCTCTGTCATATTCATGAGCCCAACATAACATGCGCGGCATGATATCAGGCGCGCTGGCTCGAAACCGAGACGACCTCTCCCGTCATGTAGCCGGAGTAGTCGCTGGACAGGAAGACGATCACGTTGGCCACCTCCCACGGCTCGGCCGCCCTGCCGAACGCCTCCCTGTCCACCAGCTCGGCCAGCACCTCCGACGTGGTGACCTTGGTCAGGAACGGGTGCATGGCCAGCGAGGGCGCGACCGCGTTGATCCTGATCCCGTGCTCGGCGGCCTCCACGGCCGCGCACCTGGTGAGCGCCATGACCCCGGCCTTGGCCGCGGCGTAGTGCGACTGGCCGCGCTGCGCCCTCCAGCCCACCACCGAGGCGTTGTTGACGACCACGCCCGCGCCCCGCGGGATCATGTGCCGCAGCGCCGCGCGCGTGCAGCGCATCGTGCCCGTCAACGTCACATCCAGCACCGCGTGCCACTGCTCGTCGGTCATCGCGGCCAGCTCGGCGGTGCCGCCGAGACCCGCGTTGTTGACGAGCACGTCGAGCCGCCCGTACGCGTCCACCGTCGCCTCGAACAGCGCGCGCACCTGCGCCTCGGAGGTGACGTCACACGGTACGGCCAGCGGCTCGACCCCTGCCAGCTCGGCCAGCGCCTCGGCCGCCTCCCGCAGCCGCCGCTCGTGCCGGTCGGAGATGACGACGACCGCGCCCTCCTCCGCGCAGCGCCTGGCGGTGGCGTAGCCGATACCGGTCCCCGCCGCGGCGGTGACCAGTGTGATCTTTCCTTCGAGCAGGCCGTGTGACTTCACGTGGGCAGTCCCATGGTGCGTTGGGCGATGATGGTGCGCTGGATCTCGCTCGACCCGGCGTAGATGGTGTCGGCGCGGCTGAACAGGTAGAGCCGCTGCAGGTCGCCGAGCTTGCCTACCAGGCCCTCCTTGCCCAGCACCGCCTGGGCCAGCTCGCCCAGGCGCTGGTGCCACTGCGACCAGTAGAGCTTGGCGATCGACGGCTCGGCGTCGGGGCGCAGCGCGTTGAAGCGCATGATCCGCAGTTCCAGCCATGACCGGGCGAGCTCGTCCCTGATCAGGGGATCGTCGAGCGCGCCGGTCCGCCGCGCCGCCTCGATGACCTTGGCCAGCTCGCGCTGGAAGCCGATCTGCTGGCCGAGCGTGGAGGCGCCGCGCTCGTAGCCGAGCGTCGCCATCGCCACCCGCCAGCCCTCGCCGGGCGCGCCCAGGATGTTCTCCTTCGCGGTCCTGGCGCCGTCGAAGAAGACCTCGTTGAACTCGGCGGTGCCGGTGAGCTGCCTGATCGGGCGCACCTCGACGCCGTCCCGCCGCATCGGGACCAGCAGGTAGGACAGCCCGTGGTGCCGCGTGGAGCCCTCCTCGGTACGGCACAGCACGAAGCACCAGTCGGCCACGTGCGCGAGCGACGTCCAGATCTTCTGCCCGGTGACGACCCACTCGCCGCCGTCGAGCACCGCTCTGGTCTGGACGTTGGCCAGGTCGGAGCCCGCCTCTGGTTCGGAGTAGCCCTGGCACCACAGCTCGTCGCCGCGCTGGATCGGGGGCAGGAAGCGCTCCTTCTGCTCCCGCGACCCGAAGTCGAGGATCGTGGGACCGATGAGCCCCTCGCCGATGTGGCCGACTCTGGCGGGGGCGTCGGCCCTGGCGTACTCCTCGTGGAAGGCGATCTGGTCCTCGAGGGAGGCTTCCCGCCCGCCGTACTCCTTGGGCCAGGCCAGGCATGTCCAGCCCGCCCTGCCGAGGTGGCGTTCCCACGCGTGCCGTACGTCGTGGCCCTCGTGCTCGCGGCCTGGGCCGCCGAGCCCCCGGGCGTGCGCGAACTCGCCCGACAGCGCCGACTCCAGCCAGTCCCTGGCTTCCTGTCTGAGCGTCATGGGGTGAATCGCCCGTAGCCGCCGCGGAAGAACAGCAGCGGGCCTCCGTCGGCGTGGGTGTCGAGCTGGTGGACCCTGGCCACGACGATCAGGTGGTCGCCCGCGGGGTGCTCGGCCTCGATGGAGCACTCCAGCCAGGCCAGCGCGCCTTCGAGTAAGGGGTTGCCGCCGGGGGAGCGGGTCCAGGCAAGGCCGGCGAACTTGTCGCCGCCCTTGGCCGCGAGCTGCGCGCACACCGGCTGCTGGTGCTCGGCGAGCACGTTGACGGTGAGCGTCCTGGCCGTGCGGAGCCTGGGCCAGCTGGTGCTGGTGTGCGCGACGCAGAAGGCGACCAGCGGCGGGTCGAGCGAGACGGAGGTGAAGGAGTTGGCCGCGAGGCCGCTCGGCTGCCCGCTGTCTGGGTCCAGGGCGGTGATGGCGACGACCCCGGTGGCGAACCTGCTCAGCACCGACCTGAAGTGCTTGGCGGCTCCGTGGGGCGCCCCCGCGGAGGCGCTTCCGTTGGGGACTCCGTGCTGGAACGGCGCGACATGCGGCCTGCCGTCACAGCCGTCCGGCGTGATCAGCCGGGCAGCGTGTGTGCTCATGGGCGCCTCCTCGTCGACCACTGTATCTTACCAAGCGCTTGCTTGGACGGTAGGCGTCTCCCCGAAAGCCTGTCAACGCGTTGACAGTCGTTTCGTGCGCGGCATAGCGTCAATCACGTGGCCAAGCGCTTGCTTGATTTCAGGGACGCCACCGCGATCGCGGGAGTCGGCTACACGCCGTTCACCAAGGACTCGGGCGTCAGCACGCTGACCCTGGCCTGCAGGGCCGTGCTGGCCGCGCTGGAGGACGCGGGGCTCACCGCCGACGACGTGGACGGCCTGGCCACCCACAGGGTGGGCGACTCGGCCGCGCCCTCCGTGGTCGGCCCGGCGCTCGGGATGACCGCGCCCACCTGGCACCTCGACCACTTCGGCGGCGGCAGCGTCTCCCACGCGGTCGTCGGCCAGGCGGCACTCGCGGTGGCGGCGGGCGTCGCGGAGACGGTGGTCTGCTATCGCGCGATCAACGCGAGGTCCGAGTTCCGCATGGGGACGGCGCCGAACCCGAGCCCCGAGACGCAGTACCTCGCCCCGTACGGCTACGGCGCCCCTGTGCAGCAGTTCGCGATGTACGCCCGCGCCCACATGCTGAAGTACGGCACCAGGCCCGAGCACTTCGGGCAGGTGGCCGTCAGGCAGCGGGCCCACGCCGTGGCCAATCCCCGAGCACTGATGCGCACGCCCATCACCCTCGACGACTACCTCGGCAGCCGCCCGATCGCCGAGCCGCTGCGCCTGCTCGACTGTTGCCTGGAGACCGACGGCGCGTGCGCGGTGGTGGTCACCACCGCCGAGCGCGCCCGCGACCTGCGCAGGCCGCCCGTGCTGATCTCCGGCGCCGCATGGGGAGGCGGCGACTCCTTCCTGTCGCCCGGCGAGCCGACCGTCACCGCCGCCGCCGCTCTCTCCCCCCGCCTGTACGCCATGGCAGGCGTAGGACCCGGCGACATCGACGTCGCCGAGCTGTACGACTGCTTCACCTACTCCGTGATCGTCCAGCTGGAGGACTACGGCTTCTGCGCCAAGGGTGAGGGCGGCCCCTATGCCGCCTCGGGGGAGGGGCCGCCGGTCAACACCCACGGAGGGTTCCTGTCCGAGGGGTACGTGCACGGCCTCAACCACGTCGCCGAGGCCGTCTCCCAGTTGCGCGGCGACGCGGGTGAGCGGCAGGTGGAGGGGGCCGAGGTGGCGCTGTCCACCGCCCAGCCGGGCCACATCCTGCCCGCCACCTCGGCGTTGGTGCTGCGGAAGGGGTGAGTGTGGACAGGGACTCGGCCGAGTGGTGGGAACTGGTGGCCAAGGGGGTGCTCGCGGTGCAGCGGTGCTCCTCGTGCGGGCTGCTCAGGTTCCCCGCCAGGGCGTTCTGCGCTGCCTGCCGTACCGAGGGGTGGTCGTGGGCTCCCGTCGCGCCGGAGGGGCTGGTGGAGAGCTGGATCGTCGGCCACTGGCGGGCTCCGGCGCCCTACACGATCGTGCGGGTGCGGCTGGCCGAGGCGCGGGGGTGCGTGCTGTACGGCACCTGGAGGGGCCAGGGCGAGCCGGGTCAGGGACAGCGGGTGCGGGCGCTCTTCCCCGCCGAGCCGCTGATCGAGTGGACCGCCTGACCTGGAACAAAAGAGAGCGCGCCCTGGCGGGCGTGGGGGACCCGCCAGGACGCGCCTCCGTACCGTGCGCGTCGACCCAGGACCCCGGCGAGGGATGGGGTCCTACGCCGAGTGCTCGCACACGGAGCCGGTGGGGGAGTGACCGTCTGAAGTTGGGTGCCGATAGTGCTCGGCGATGCGGAGTGCCGCGCCTACCGGGTCGTCGATCGGGTGGTTGACGGTGGCTCCTGCCTCGTTCCACTCGAACGAGCCGTTCTTGCACCACACGGTCAACTCGGTCAGTACCGATAACACGGACATGCCGTTCCCGTTGCTCTGGTAGGTGTGGGTGAACCCCTGGCGATGCAACGCGTAACGCAGTAAACGTGTTGCCTCTCGGGGGTCGTACCAGGGCAGGTACGGCGTACCCGTGCGGACCGGTAACACCGGCCGTCACCCCCTTGCCCGACCTTTCGATGGATTTGTACCAACGAATGGATGATGCGGCTGTCAAGGCGCTCCGGTCAAGGGGTTGTAGCTAGCTAGAACCAGATCGTCTAAATTGTTGGAACAAAAGGGGTGAAAGTGGCTCGGTCGTCGCTGTACCAGCAGGTGGCTTCGGATCTGCGAAGGGCCATCTACTCCGGCGACCTCGGCCCCGGGGCGCAATTGCCTACAGAGGCCCACCTTCAGGACAAATACGGAGTCAGCCGCAACACCGTCAGATTGGCCCTCGGGGAACTGGTGAACGAGGGCCTGGTCACGCGTGCTCCCCGGCGTGGCACGGTCGTGCGGGATCGCCGGCCGTTGCTGATGTATCCGCAGCGAGAGCTCGCTCCGCAGCCGCGCGGTGAGGTGCGGGAGGCATTCGCGTACGCCGTCTCTCAGGAGGGCCGCGAGCCGAGCCAGACGATCGAGGTGCAGATCGTGAGCCCGGTCGAGGAGATCGCCAGCCGTCTGGAGCTGGGCGACGCCGACCTGGCGGTCGTCAGGCGCAGGCTGCGGTTCGTCGACGGCCAGCCGTACAACACCAACGACTCCTACTTCCCGCTGGCCCTGGTGCAGACCTCGGAGATCGCCAGGCCAGGGGACATCGCCCGCGGGGCGAACAGGGTGCTCGAAGAGCTCGGCCATAAGCAGGTGAGGGTGGTCGACGACATCATGGCGCGGATGCCGAACCAGGAGGAGGCCGAGCGCCTCCAGCTGGAGCTGGGGACCCCGGTCGTCGTCTACATCAGGGTCGGCTACGACCGTGCTGACACGCCTGTGCGCGTGGCCGTGTCGGTGCTTCCGGCCGACAAGCACTTGATCCGATACGAGCTGGGTCTCCGCTAGACCACGCTCGCTTGGGGGTGATCCCGGCCGTGCGGCGCGGGTCGTTCCTCCGCGCTGGGCACGGTGGAGTTGTGCATACTCCCCCAAATTGCATTTTTCCCTGAAATATCGCCATGAAAGCCGTGTGCCATCGAATGAACACGCTTCGTGTTCACTTCGTTACCCATCGGAACGAAAGGCAGAATCATGCACTCGAACACCCTCCTTCCTCCCCTGGCCCTTCGGCGTGCCGTACCCGACGACCTCCCCGGCGTCCTCACCCTCCTCGCCGACACCGCCGAGTGGCTCCATCTGCAGGGTGTGCGGCAGTGGCCGCGCGGCGGCTTCGGCCCCGAACGGATCGCGCCGCTGATCGACGAGCAGGTCCTCTACCTGCTGGAAAGCCGCTTCGGTGAGACCGTCGCGACCATCGCGCTCGACGGTCACGCCGACGCCGAGTTCTGGACGAAGGCGGACGAGCCCGCCTCGGCCCTCTACGTCCACAAGCTCGCCGTCTCGCGCGCCGTCGCGGGGACCGGCCTTGGCGACGCGCTGCTCGACTGGGCCGGCGGGGCCGTCGCCGCGTCGGGCCTCGACTGGCTGCGGCTCGACTGCTCGAAGGACAACCCGCGGCTCCAGCGGTACTACCAGCGCCGCGGGTTCCGTCACCTCCGCACGGTCGACCTGCCGCACCGGGCCTCAGGCGCGCTGTTCCAGCGCCCCGCCGAGCTGCGCACCTGTGTCGCGGAGGGGCTGTTCCGGACGTTGGATCTTGTCGAGGCCTGACATGAATTGTCAGATATGACCACTGCCCTCCTCCATGCCGAGAGGAGGGCAGATTAGGCGATAACCTCTCTTTCATGACCGGATCCTTGCTCGAGGTGATCGCGCTCGACGCGCGCGACGCCGTGGCCGCGGAAGAGGGCGGCGCCGACCGTGTCGAGGTCGTCGCCGACATGGCGGCCGACGGCCTCACCCCTGCGACGGAGACGGTCGCCGCGATCGCGAGAGACTGCGCGCTGCCCCAGATGGTCATGCTGCGCACCGACCCGAACTTCACCTCGGAGTCGCTCGACAAGCTGATCTCCGAGGTGAAGGGGCTGGCCGAGGCGGGCGCCGCGGGGTTCGTGTTCGGCTTCCTCACCTCCGAGGGCGTCGTGGACCTGGAGGCGACGGAGGCGCTCATCCACGCGGTCTCACCGCTGCCGTGGACGTTCCACCGCGCCGTGGACCACGCGGCCGACGTGCAGGCCTCGTGGCGGGCGGTGCGGCTGCTGCCCAACCTGGCGACCGTGCTGACGTCGGGCTCGCCCGCGGGCGTCTCTGAGGGGCTCCCGGTGCTGAAGGCGCGCGCCGAGGCGGGAGACGGCGGCCTGATCCTCGCCGGCGGCGGGCTCAAGCTGCGCCACATCCCCACGCTGCTCGACTACGGGGTGCGCGCGTTCCACGTGGGCAGCGCGGTCCGGTCGTCGTGGACCACCCCCGTCGACCCCCATCTCGTCTCTCAGTGGCGCGCGCTGATCGATCGCGACATCTAGGCCGACCCTCAACCCACTTCTGAAACGTGGGTTCAGAGCCTAGGTGCCACGCCTTTCCTCAGCGGGTCGTACCACTTCGGCCGTACCCTCTGGGCCGGGTGGTATGGCGCGGCGGGTTACGCGCGCGACGGCGTCGATGAGGAGCGGGTCAGCCTGACCAGCGCTGTGCAGGGTTGCCGGCTCCTGGCGCCTCATGCCGATGGCCGGCACCAAGGGCGGCTCCGGGAGGCCACCCCCGTCCTGGAACGGTCAGCGCCCCAGCAACCGGTCGAACTGTGATTGGGCCTCAGCCGGGTCGACGCCCTCGAGCCCGTCGCGCATGAGGTTGTGGGCCTGGCGCCCGGCGTCGCGCTGCGCCTGCTCGACGGCTACCAGCACCTCTTCCGCCAGGGTCTTGCTGTCCAGGCGCTTGGCCCTGGGTTCGAACACGACCTCCTGCACTCTTCCCTGCACCGAGACCGTCACCTGAACCTGGCCTGCCGCGCCCTCACCCACGCCGACGATCTCGTCGAGCTCGCTCTGCGCCTCTTCCATCCATTCCCGGATCCTCTCCGCGTGCTGGGCCGCCTCCTCAAGGTCCTCGTCGCGGATGTTGCCTGGATCCATGCGGTTGCCGTACAACCCTGGCCTCCCGTCAGAACAGTTCTCGAGCCACCTGCTCGACCCGGTTTCGGACATAAGTCTCGTTGGGCGGCTCGGGCATGGCCTCGGCGTAGACCATGACCTCGCTCACAATTTCCTGTGCCTGGCGCTCGGCATCGAATTGCGCCGATTGGAGGGCGACGGTCACCTCCCGGCCCAGCTCCACGACATCCAGACGCAGGACGCGGGGATCGAAAGTGAGTTCTGTGATGCCCCCGCGCCCGTTGGACGTGGCTTTCACCTGCCCGTCCGCGCCGACGCCGATGCCCATGACCTCGAGGATCCGACCTTCGGCCGCGTCCAGCTTCTGCATGATCGCCTGGGCCTGTTCCAGCGTCTGCTCAAGATACTCGTGATCATCCATCCGTACTCCCAGAGTGACGATGCGAAAGAGCCGCCAGTCTAGACATAATCCTGATCTTTGCGGATCTCGCGGTGATCCACGCTATGGTCGCTAGTCATGAGTTTCGGACTTTCGATAGCCACCGAGGCGCAGACCGAAAATGCTTCCCGCATGCTGGTTCACGGGGAGGACTACATCGCGGCGGTCCAGCGGTTGACAGAACGTGGTTGCGGCGGGGACCTCTGGGGCGACGACGGCTTGTTCGGCACGATCAGAGCGACGTACGCGGAATGCACCCAGACCGGCGTGCAAGCTCTCTCCCATCTTGGCGGTGGGATCTCAGCGACCGGTGAGGGCGTGGCGGCCACGGTCGTGAACATCCGGGCCGCGGAGGATGTCAACGTGCAGAACGCCGCGAGATTGCATGGCGGAACATGGGTGTGACGCTACCGGCCAGCGTCGACGGAGTCCTCGCGCTCATGGGCGTGCCGTGGCCGAACATCGACGAGGACGAGATCCGCAAGGACGCGGACGCCTGGCGGACGGTGCTCGCGGGAGCGGAGCCCGCAGGAGCCCGAGCCGACGCGACGGTACGGCAGACGCTGGAGACCTACAAGGGGGACTCGGCGACCGCTCTGGCTGGGTACTGGTCGGACACGGGTGCCAGCGGTCACCTGGGCGAGGCCGCCAACGCGGCCAGGGTCGCCCCGATCGCGCTCGACGGCACCGCCACCGTGGTGACGGCCGTCAAGGTCGTGGTGGCCGCGAATGCCGCCTACGCCGGAGTCAGGATCGGCATGGCGTTGCTCGCCGGTGGACCGCTCGGGGTCAGCTCGGCGACCGCGACCATGCTCGCCACCCGCGCCGCGATAGGGCGGGTTCTTCGCGAAGGGGCCGAAGGCACCGGCAAGGTGCTGGGTCCCGCCCTCAGCCGCAAGGTCACCCAGCCGCTCCAGCGCATCCTGCAGAGCTTCCGCGGTCCCGGCGGCGGAAGCCCGATGCTCGCGGGTGCGGGGGGACCCCGCGTCGCCCTCGGCAAGGGCCCGGACCGGTTCGATGACATGCCAGGCGTTGCGAAGATGGGTAGGAAAGATAAGGAAAAGGGGGAGCTCAACCAGAGCGGCAGAAACCCGCACGAAAGTAATCAGTCGGGTTCTAAGCGTAACAAGCACGAGGAGGCCGCAAACCATGGCGGACGGCGGAACATTCCGCCGAATCCCAACAAGAGGAAGAAATAATGAGTGCTGGTGACATGCTCGCCCGCGCCAACAGGCTCGCCGCCATGAACCTCTACGAGAAGGCCGGCGAGCTGTACGAACAGGCAGTCCGGGAACACGTGCCGGGGGCCATCGTCAAGTACGGCGAGATGCTCTTCGAGGCCGGCGACTACCCGGCGGCGGAGAAGGTGCTGCGCTCCGCCGTCGACGAGGGAGACGACGCCGCCTACGGCTGGCTGTCCGATGTCCTGGTCGCCGCCGAGCGTCCAAGCGAGGCGGCACACCTCATGGAGCGAGCGGCCGGCCAGGGAGTTCCCAAGGCCGCGCTGCGGGCCGCGACCATCTGGGCCGACGCGGTGGGTGACCGTGAGCGGGCCGAGAGCTGGTACAAGAAGGCGATCGACAGAGGCGAGCCCGGGGCGGTCAACGACTACGGGGTCTTCCTCGCAGAGGACGAGAACCGTCTGGACGAGGCCGAGCGGCTGCTCAGGGTGGCCGCCGAGGAGGGTGACGACCTGGCCTACGGGAACCTCGGCAGCATCGCGCTGGACCGCGGCGACCCCGAAGCCGCCATCGAGCTGCTGCGGCAGGGAATCACGCCAGGATCCTCGGCACTGCTTCACCTGGCCGTCGCCGAGGAGCAGCTAGGACGGTTCGCCGCGGCCCGCGCCTACTTCGACCGTGCCGTGAGCGAGGACATACCCGATGCGCTGGTGAAGCGAGCCCAGTTCCTGGCCGATCAAGACGAAGCGGAGGCGGCGGAGGCCGATTTCCTGGCTGCCGCCGACAGGGGCGAGGCGGGGGCCGACTATTACTACGCCGCGTTCCTCGCAAGGTACGGTCGCGCCGACGAGGCGACGGATCGCTTCCAGCGGGCGATCGAGGCCGGATCGGACGCAGCCTACGAGGACCTGGCGCTCATCCACCAGTCGAATGGTGACACGGCGACCGCGGAGAAGTACTTCATGGCAAGTATCACCGCGGGCTGGTTGAGCGCCGTGTTCTCCTACGCGGACATGCTGCGTGGTCAGGGGCGCCTGTCCGAGGTCGCGGCCTTGGTCCCGCTGGCCGAGAACCTCGGAGCCGACCCCGAGGAGATAGCGGCCCTGCGCGAATAGGCGCTCGAGATCGCGGTCACGGGCGCGGCTGCCGCCCCGTGACCGCGTCCCTCTACCGGGTCACTCGGAAGGCGTCTACCAGCATCATGATGCGCAGCAGGAGACCCTCCCAAGCCTGGCGCGCGGATGTGAGCTCCCTCTCCAGATCCTTGACGCGCGCGCCGACAGGCCCCAGCTCGGCACGAATCTGGGTCCGCAGCTGATGGCGGTGGCGGCGGAGGAAGTCGACCGTGCCGAGCCGCAGGCGGTGGCCGTACAGCCAGGCGCGGGTGCCGCGGGTGGCCGCCCGTCCATCACGCGTGCTCCAGCGGGACTCCGGTCCCCGCCGCGACGCCGTACGGGAGGTCAGCCGAGCGCCGAGTCGGCCCTGTGCAGCGCGGCGACGAGAGTCTTGATCGTGGCGGGCTCGTCCATCACACCCCCGCCTGCCGCCCGCCGCTCCTCCCAGGCCCGCACCCTGGCCGCATACGCGTCGTAGTGGGCCAGGTGGAAGGCGTAGACGGTGGCGAAGCGGGACACCAGGTGCGAGGGGTGCATGTCCCACCCCTGGTAGAAGCCGTGCGACAGCGAGTGCCTGACCAGGGCGGCGTGCCTGTGCCACAGCGCGTGCACGTCCGCCGTCGAAGCGGAGGCGGGTGAGGCGGCCAGCGACCCGTCCGACAGCTCGACGCCCGTCCCCGCGAACGCGGTCTGCATGACGTGGCGGGCGTGGTCGCAGGCGGGATGGTCCAGGCGCTGCTCGTGTGGCGGCAGGCCGAGCGCGGCGGTGTAGTCGAAGACGCCGAAGTGGGCCGCCGCCAGCCGTCCGCCGAGCGACTCGGCCAGGTCCGAGCGCAGGAACATGACGGTCTGCGGCGCCTCCACCTGGATCTCGAACCGCACCGGCGACGGCAGGCCGAGCCTGCTCTCCAGCGCGGCCAGCACCTTCGCGAACTGTCCCAGGTACTCCTCCATCAGCACCTTGGGGAAGGTGAGGGTGAAGCCGGGCGGCAGCGCGCCGGCCCGCGCGACCAGCTCGGTGAGGAACAGCTCCAGTGTGCGGACCGAACGGCCGGGGTCGCCGTCGGCGAACGACTTGATCCTGAGCCCCCACCTGCGGGGCAGGCCGCCCTCGGCGTGCAGGCGGGCCAGCGCGGAGGCGGCCGCGACCGCGTCGCCGTCCTCGGCGTCCGGCCGCACGCCGTAGCCGTCCTCGAAGTCGACGCGCAGGTCCTCGACGGGCTCGGCGGCGAGCTTGGCGGCCACGCGCGCGTGAACGTCGGCCGCCAGGCCCGAGGGGATCTCGAACACCTCGGCCATGGCGGCGGCGTCGGGCAGGTGCGCCTTCATCAGGTCGAGCGCCTGACCTCCCCACGAGGAGGGCGTCGAGGCGGAGAACAGGTCGGCGGGAACGTAGATCGTGTGCACGGGCTGCCAGCCGGGCTCACGCAGGGGATAGCGGGCCTGCTGGGTCCGGTGGACGTCCTCGAAACCGTCGACGGTGATGCGCATCGTCACACGCTATCGAGGGCTGAAGGTCACGGTCACGGCAGTGTCGGGACGGGCGCCGACGGCGGGCAGGGGCGCCGCGAGGAGGGCGGCGAGGGTCACGAAGGCGAGTGAGCGGCGCATGGTGGACCCTGACCCGCCGATCCACTAAAGGTGAACAGTGCTCATGTCGCAATTCGGCCGCAGGCCGCGAACATCGCCTCGAGCCCGACCAGCTTGACCCGCTCACCCCTGCCGAGCGTGCCCGCGAGCTCGGCCTCGGCCGCCTCGATGGCCAGCCAGTCGTCATAGGTGACGGGCCTGACACCGCGCGCGGCCAGCAGTTCGTCGATCGAGGCGGCGGCGCCCGAAGGAGCGTCGGCCAGCAGCGTGCGGACGGTCTCGGCGGCGTCGGACTTGTTGGTCCCGATCACGCCGGTCGGCCCGCGCTTGAGCCAGCCCGCCACGTACTCGCGGTCGCGGACCCTGCCCGCGACGTTCGGCACGGTCATCGTCTCGGTGGAGAACGGCACGCCGGGCAGCGGCACGCTCTGGTAGCCGACCGAGCGCAGCACCATCCCCACGGGCAGCGTCTCGAACTCGCCCGTGCCCACCACCCTGCCGTCCTCCGACAGCCTGGTCCGCTCCAGGCGCAGGCCCTCCACCCGGCTGGTGCCCAGGATCTCCACGGGGCGCAGCCAGAAGCGCACGTCCAGCCTGCGTGGGCGGCCCACGGGAGGGCGCTCCGACCACGAACGCAGCACGTCGATGTTGCCCTTGATCTGGCGGGGGAAGTCGCCGCCCAGCACCACCGCCTCGTCGGGGCGCACGCACACGTCCGCGTTGGCCACCTCGCCCAGCTCGCGCAGCTCCTTCAGCGTGAACTTGGCGTGCTCGGGGCCGCGCCGCCCGATCATGTGGATGGCCTTGACCTGGCTGTCGGCCAGCCGGGCCAGCACGTCGTCCGGCACGTCGGTGGCGCTCAGGTCCTCGGCCGTCTTGGCCAGCACGCGCACCACGTCCACGGCCACGTTGCCCACGCCGATGACGGCGACCTCGGGGCTGTCGAGCTCGAACCTGTCGGGCGAGACGTCGGGGTGGCCGCAGTACCAGTTGACGAAGTCCGTCGCGGCGACGCTGCCCAGCAGCTCCTCGCCGGGAATGCCCATCTTCCTGTCGACCATCGCGCCCGTGCAGTAGACGACCGCGTCGTAGCAGGAGAGCAGGTCCTCGACGGAGACCTCGGAACCGAGCGTCACCCCGCCCAGAAACCGGATCCGCGGCAGCTCGAGGACCTTCCTGAGGTAGTTGGCGATCGACTTGATCGAGGTGTGGTCGGGCGCGACCCCGTAGCGCACGAGCCCGTACGGCGTCGGCAGCCGTTCGAGCACGTCCACGTCGACGCTGTCCGCCGACTGCTTCACCAACGCCTCCGCCGTGTAGATGCCGGCGGGACCCGATCCGACGACTGCCACGCGCAACGACACGCTGCCTCCTCGGTGGCGACGCTATGTCCGTGATTGTGTACCCGCCAGGTGCAGGCGGCCAAGCTCGTCGAGGAATCCCGTGTCGCCTGTCCTGACGAACCCGTCCTTGGCGAACACCCTCGGCTCGCCGTCTCCGACATACCCGCTCATGACCGCCTGGGACCGCAGCAGCACCTCACCCTTCGCGCCCACGGGCAGCGGGCGGCCCGCGGGGTCGCGGACGGACAGGTCCACGCCGGGGCGCGGCCTGCCGACGGTCAGCTCCGCGTCCTGCGGCGGGTCCCCAGGGCGGGTGCCGAGGCCGAGTCCCGCCTCCGTGCACAGGTAGCGGTTGCACACGGGCACCCCGAACCGCTCCCGCAGCCGTCTGATCAACTCGGGCGCCGCGGGCCCTCCGCTGGACAGGACCAGATCGAGCGCGGGCGGCGCGCCCCGCACCTCCAGGATGGCGGTCAGCTGGGCGGGCGTGCCGTGGAGCACCCGCAGCTCCTTCTCGCACACCAGGCGCAGCGCCGCCTCGGGGTCCCAGCGCGGCAGCACGTGGGTGGTCCTGCCGGTCTGCAGGAACACCGGCAACCGCGTCGCGAACGCCATGTGGCCCATCGGGTGCCAGAGCACGCGCGAATCGCCCTTGCCCCATCTGACACCGGCGCCGTGCGCCCTGATCGCCTCCAGCTGCCGCTCGCCGAAGACCACCGCCTTGGGCGGGCCCGTCCTGCCGGAGGTGTGAGTGATCACGACGGGCCGGCCCGGGTCGGGCGGCAGCGGTGGCGGCGGGGCCTCGTTCCTGGCCAGCGTGCCGAATCCGCCGCCGGGCAGCGTCGCGACGTCGAGTCCCGGCAGGGAGGGGAGCAGGCCCTGCACGGTGATCACGATCATCGGGTCGAGCCCGGCGAGCAGGCGCGCCCTCAGGGGGTGGCGCGGGTCGACACCCGCGGCGACCGCGCCGATCTTGGCGGCGGCCAGGTAGCAGACGACGAACTCGGGGCCGTCCGGCAGCACGAGGGCGACCACGTCGCCGATGCGCGTACCGCGATGGGCCAGGCCCGCGGCCACCTGGTCGGAGAGGCGGTCAAGATCGGAGAAGGACAGGCGGGAGGTACCGGAGTCGACCGCGACGCGCCCCCCGAACCTGCGTGCGGCCTCCCCGGCCAGCAGGCGCAGCATGGCGGCTCCTGACGAAAAGGCGCACCTGATTACTTACCCGCGTCGCGCCGCCTCACGCAGGGCGATCTTGTCCAGCTTGCCGTTGGCGTTCACCGGCAGCTCGTCGAGGACGAAGACCCGGCGGGGCACCTTGTAGTCGGCCATGTTGGCCTTCGCCCACGCGCGTAACCCCTCCTCGCTCACGTCGGCGCCCGCCCTCGGAACCACGTAGGCCCAGCCGGCCTCGCCCGACCTGTCGTCCGGCACGCCGATCACCGCCGCCTGCGCCAGCGACCCCTCCCTGAGCAGGAGCGACTCGACCTCCGCCGGCGAGACATTGAAGCCGTTCACGATGTAGAGCTCCTTCCTCCTGTCCACGATCGTCAGGTTGCCCACCGGGTCGAGCACGCCGATGTCTCCCGTGTGCAGCCATCCGTCGGCGTCGATCACCTCGGCCGTCATGTCGGGTTCGTCCCAGTAGCCGCGCATCACGCCGTAGCCCCGCTGCAGGATCTCGCCGCGCTCGCCCTGCGGCACCTCCTTGCCCATCGCGTCGACGATCTTCACCTCGATGCCGGGCACGGGCCGGCCGGCCGAGCCCGCGATCACGTCGACCGGGTCGTCGTGCCTGGTCATCGAGACGACGGTGCCCTCCATGAGGCCGTAGGCGTTGATCATGCGCTCGAGGCCGACGCGCTCGATCAGCCGCGTGACGAGCGAGGCGGGCACGGTCGCCGCGCCGCAGATGGCCACCCTCAGCGACGACACGTCGCGCGGCCGCCTGTCCAGCTCGTCAAGGAGCCGGGCGAACAGCGTGGGCGGCCCCGCCAGGATGGTGATCCTGCCCGACTCGACGAGCGTCATCAGGGCGTCGGGGCTGAACGTCGCGACCGGCATCATCGTCGCCCTGCGCAGCACGCACGCCAGCAGCCCCGCGTTGAGCCCGAAGCCGTGGGCGAAGGGCGCGATCACCGGGTACCTGTCGCCCTCGCGCAACGTGACGATCTCCGACCAGTCCCAGTAGCCGCGCAGGATCTGCGCGTGGTCCAGCATGACGCCCTTGGGCGTCCCCGTCGTGCCCGACGTGGACATGATCTCGCACAGATCATCCCCCCGTACGGCCAGCGCCCTTGCCTCCGCCTCCTCCACGCTCGCCGGCGCGTGCCCTACCCCCTCGAAGGGGCGGACGGAGGGCAGACGCTCCTCGCTGATCAGCAGCGACGTCCCCGTCTTGCGGGCCAGCTCGGCGGCCTCCAGCCGCTTGGCGCGGGCGGAGATCGGCACGAGCACCGCGCCCGCGTCCCACACACCGAAGGCGTTGACCACCCACGTCAGGTCGTTCGGCCCCCAGATCGCCACCCTGTCTCCATGGCGCACGCCATGGGCGATGAGCGCGCGCGCCACCACCTGGGCGCGCTCGCGCAGGGCCGCCATGCCGAACTCGAGGGTGACGGGGGCCTCGGGGTGGCGCCCCGCCTGGTCGCGCAGCATCCGGGGGATCGTTTCCCACTGCATGGCGTGCTCCTAAACGAGAGCGCGGTCCCTGCCGAGGTGGTGACCTCGGTGGTCGGTGACGACCCCGGGCGAGGAGCTCTCCGCCACCTCGGGGGAGACCTCCACGGCGATCGAGATCGAGGTCAGCGCCGCGAGGGCCTGCTGGATGCGTGAGCGCCACATCGGGTTCTTGACCAGGCTCTCCCTGCCGAACGACACGGTGAGCGTGGCGGCGTCGAGCGTGCCCTGCCTGCTGACGGCCAGCTCCCAGCCCGACACCCCGTCGATCTTCGACAGCGCCTTCTCGATCCTCGGCAGCGAGACCCACACCCCGCGGACCAGCACGTGATCGCCGACGGTGTGCGCGGGCCTGCCGTCGGCCGTCACGTAACCGGTGCGCACGGTGGCGTCGCCGTGCGTGACGACCAGCTCGGCGAGCCCGCCGTCGGCCATGGAGTCCTTGGCCAGGGCGCCGAACCCCAGCGCGCCGTCCGCCAGCGGGGTCAGCGGCTCGTCCTCCGCCGCGCGCCAGGCGAGCGCGCCGCCGGACAAGGGGCTGGAGCAGACTTCGGTCACCCTGGCGTCGAACTCGGCGGCGAGATGGCCGAGCGTCCGCTTGGTGGCGATCTCGCCCGTCAGGACGATGGTCCTGAGCCCGAGGTCGAGCGGGTCCAGCAGGAACTCCAGGTGCAGCCTGGCCAGGAAGTCCATCGCGCCCGTGGGAGTGGCCACCAGCGTCGTGGCCCCGAGCGCCTGGAGCGCGCGGTGCAGCCGCATCCTGCCGCGCGGCCCGACCGAGGCGGCGGCCTCGGCCACCCCTGCGGCCGCCGCGGCCCACAGGCCTCCAGCGGGCTCAGCCAGCGCCACCGCCACCCTGTCGCGCTCGCCCACGCCCGCGGTCCTCAGTGCCTGCGCCGTCAGCTCGGGACGCAGCGGGAAGGCGAAGGACGCGTCAGGCGCGAGGTGGAGCAGCCCTGTGGCGCTCGCCGCCGCCAGATCGTCGCGCGTCAGCCACCGGGTCACGGCATCACCTCGGTCATGAAGTCGTTCATGGAGTCGCAGACCAGGTCGTGGCGGAGGCCGCCCACCTGGCACTGCAGGATCAGGTCGGTCGCGCCCGCCTCAGCGATGCGGGCCACGGCCTTGCGCGAGCCCTCCACGTCGTCGACCACGACCATCAGGTGCTCGCGCAGCGTCGCCATGGCCTCCTCCGGGGGCATCCCCGCCGCGAGCTGGCCGAGCACGCGGTGCGTGGCGTGGCGGGCGTCGTAGTAGTCGGGCGGGGTGACCAGGTTGACCTGGCGGCGGATGTACCACAGGACCGCGTCGGCGGCCTCGTCGCGCGCGTCGCCGACGTACCAGGGGATCATCAGCGCGATCCGCCGGGTGGCGGGGTCGAAGCCGTTGTCGGCCAGGCACTCCTTGTAGCGGGCGATGTCGGCGGCCACGTCGTCGATGCCCTTGAGCATGGTCATCCCGAGCAGGTTGTAGCCGTGCCTGGCCGCGGCCAGGTATCCCTCCAGCGAGGTGGAGGCCACCCACACGGGCGGGTGCGGCACCTGGGCGGGACGCGGGTAGACCGCCACGTCGGGGATCTCGAAGAACTCGTTCGACCTGCTGATCGGCTCGCCGTCGGCCCGCCAGATGTCCAGCGTCGCCTCCAGGCTGTCCTCCCAGATCTGCCGCGACTTCTCGAACGGCCGCTGGAACGCCTGGTACTCCAGCGGCGAGGCGCCGCGTCCGGTGCCGAACTCCACCCTGCCGCCGCTCAGCACGTCGAGGGTGGCCACGCGCTCGGCCGTCCTGATGGGCGACTGGAACGGCAGCAGCACCACGCCGAGCCCGAGGTGGATGCGGGTGGTGAGCTGGGAGATCGCGGCGAGGACCAGGTCGGGCGCGGAGGAGTGGGAGAAGCCGCGGGTGAAGTGGTGCTCGACGAACCACGCGGTGTCGAACCCCAGGCGGTCGCCGAGGACGACCTGGTCGATCACGTTCTGGAACGCCTGCCTTTCGACCTCGCGGGTCCGCCCGCGGACCTCAAGCTCGTATCCCAGGCTGATCCGCATGCACGCCTCCCGATAGAGAACCAAGCGCTCGCTTGGTTGAGCGTAGCAGTCGATCGGGACTTGCGGGAAGGGCGCGGGGAGATCAGAGTGAGTGTCCGTGAGCGCGGAGAAGCGGCGAAAGCAGGGGCTGAGGCGGTCGAAAGATGACACGCTCCCAGACATGAGATTGCGTCGCGCCGGAGAGGCTCGTGAGGAGCCCGCGCTGGCCAGCGCCCGCAGGTTCGAGGCGTTCGGCAGGGTGATGGCCGCGCTGGCGAGCGAGGCCGAGTTCATCGAGTCGTGCCGCGACCTCACCTGGTGGCGCGGCGCCGACCACAGCTGGCACATCTCGTGGCGTGACGGGCCCTACGCCTCCGAGGTGGTCACGCTCCTGGCCGCGCAGGTGCGCGATCCCGGCTTCGACGGGAGCCTGGTCACGGTGGTGGGCCCAGGCACGTCCACCTCCGCCGTGCTCGACGTGATGGGCGTGCGGTTCGAGCTGCAGGCAGTCGACCCGCTCGGCAGGTCCAGAGCCGACGCGCGGCCGGGCTTCTGGCGGCTGGCCGAGGCGCTCGACACCACCCGCAGCACCAACGCCAGGCGGCCGTGGGAGGAACTGCTCGGCGGCTAGCGGAGCTCCAGCCGCGCCCTGTGCGAGCGGGGCGGGCCCAACAGCTGCGCGTCCGAGGTGGCGCGCTTGAAGTAGCGGTGGGCGTCGTGCTCCCACGTGATGCCGATGCCGCCGTGGATCTGGATGCTCTCGCCGGCCGCCTTCAGGTAGGCCTCCGAGCAGTAGGAGCCGGCGATCGCCGCGTTCTCCCTCGTCGGCTCCTGCGCCGCCGCCCACACCGCCGAGCGCGCCGACTCCACCACGAGCAGCAGGTCGGCCAGCCTGTGCTTGATCGCCTGGAAGGAGCCGATGGGGCGGCCGAACTGGTGGCGCAGCTTGGCGTAGGCGGTGGCCTCCTCCAGGCACCTGGCCGCGCCGCCCGCCTGCTCGGCGGCCAGTGCGATGACCGCCAGGTCGCGGACCCGCTCCCATGCCGCGCCGTCGCCCGCCTGCCGTACCTGGACGTGGTCGAAGGACAGCGCGGTCAGCGGGCGGCTGGCGTCCATGGTCTCGTACGGCGCCCGCGCCGAGGGCTCGGCCTCGACCAGCCGTCCTCCGGCGTAGACGAGCACGGTCTCGGCGTCCAGCACGTAGGGGGCCGCGCCGGTCAGCCGGTCGCCGTTCAGGACGCACGAGTGGTCGGACGGCAGCACGACGGTGGCCGTGCGCGTCCCTTCGGCGATCGCCCGGAGCAGGCCTGGGTCGTCGGTCGCGGTCGCGGCCATCACGGCGGTCTGGAGAAACGGGTGGGGCGACAGTGATCTGCCGATTTCCTCCGCCACGACGGCCAGTTCCCGCATGCCGAATCCCGCACCGCCGTACGCCTCGGGAACGGTGAGTCCCGCGATTCCGAGTTCGCCCGCGAAACGCCCCCATGGCGCATTCGGATGGGCGGCGAGAAACGATCTGACGACGGTCCGCAGCTCGGAAAGGCTCACACCGGTGATATTAACCAAGCGATTGCTTGATATGCCAGCGTGACCGCCGGTTGACCGAAATTTACTTTTCCTGTATGTCCGCATAGTCTGATTAGCGAGCTATGGAGAAGATTGCTATTGAATACGCTGATTTCGCCGAATACGACCGGCGACAGCGGGGCATCCAGCGCCACGTGCTGGCGGCCTTCATCGGAGGACTGGCGGTCGGCGCCGTCGGCGTGTTCGCGTCCGGCTTCGACTTGGGCATCTACGATCCCTACGCCTACCTCGCGCTGTCCATCGTCGTCGGCGCGACGGCGACAGGGTTCGGCTGGGCGCTGCTGACCACCTTCCTGGCCTCGGCCTCCTCGCTGGTGGCCGCCATGGGAGGCAGCGCGCTAGGGGGCGACCTGCGCTTCGACGCCATCGGCGGCACCGCCAACGGCGTCAACCTGCTGGTCGTCCAGTTCGTGGTGCTCGGCCTGCTCGCCTACCTCACCCGCAGACGCGACACGTGGGGCGACCTGGCCGCGGGCCTCATCTCGGGACTCCTGATCGGCGACGTCGTCGACCGCGCCACTCCTGGCGGGATCGACTGGGAGATCAGCTTCTGGCCCGTCCCCGCCGTCGTCGTCGGCGCCGTCGCGGTGGCCGGCGTCATCGCGCTGCGGCGCACGATGGCAGGCAGGGCACGCGCCGCCGCGGTCGCCTGCGTGGTCTCGGGAATGATCGCGGTCGCGCTCCTCGCCCTGTGACGGACGAAAGTCGGTAGCCTGTAGGTCTTCACCTCCGGGCCCTAACTAGGAGTAGCCGTGTTGCTGCGCATGTCGTCGTTGTTGCTTCGCACCCTGCGGGACGACCCGGCAGACGCGGAAGTCCCGAGCCACAAGCTCCTCGTCCGCGCCGGATACGTCCGCCGCGTGGCCCCCGGCATCTACTCCTGGCTCCCGCTCGGCAAGATCGTCCTGGAGAACGTCGCCCGCGTCGTCCGCGAGGAGATGAACCGCATGGGCGGCCAGGAGGTGCTCTTCCCCGCGCTGCTGCCCCGCGAGTTCTACGAGACCACGGGCCGCTGGACCGAGTACGGCGACAACATCTTCCGCCTCAAGGACCGCAAGGGCGGCGACTACCTGCTCGGCCCCACCCACGAGGAGCTGTTCACCGACATGGTGAAGGGCGAGTTCTCCTCCTACAAGGACTACCCCGTCACGCTCTACCAGATCCAGACGAAGTACCGCGACGAGGCCAGGCCCAGGGCGGGCATCCTGCGCGGCCGCGAGTTCCTCATGAAGGACTCCTACTCCTTCGACCTCGACGACGACGGCCTCAAGCGCTCCTACGAGCAGCACCGCGAGACCTACATCCGCACCTTCGACCGCCTCGGCCTCGACTACAAGATCTGCTTCGCCACCTCGGGCGCCATGGGCGGCTCTGCGTCGGAGGAGTTCCTGGCGCCCACGCCCACCGGCGAGGACGCCTTCGTCAACTGCCACCACTGCGGCTACGCGGCCAACGCCGAGGCCGTGGTCACCCCCGCGCCCGCCGCCACGCCGCTCGAAGGGCTGCCCGCGCTCCAGGTGCTCGACACCCCCGACACCCCGACCATCGAGTCGCTCGTGTCCCTGGTCAACGCCGAGCACGGCCTCGACATCACCGCCGCCGACACCCTCAAGAACGTCGTCGTCAAGGTCACCACGCCCGGCTCCGACAAGGTCGAGACGCTGATCATCGGCGTGCCCGGCGACCGCGAAGTCGACTTCAAGCGCCTGGAGGCCTCCCTCGCCCCCGGCGAGCCCGCCATCTTCGAGGCCGGCGACTTCGCCAAGCACCCCGGCCTGGTGCGCGGCTACATCGGCCCGCAGGTGCTCAAGGACCTCGGCATCCGCTACCTCGTCGACCCGCGCGTGGTCACCGGCACGGCATGGGTGACCGGCGCCAACGAGCCCGGCAAGCACGCCGCCAACGTCGTCGCAGGACGCGACTTCTTCCCCGACGGCACCATCGAGGCCGCCGAGGTCCGCGCGGGCGACGCGTGCCCCCGCTGCGGCAACGGCCTGTCCATCGACCGCGGCATCGAGATCGGGCACATCTTCCAGCTCGGCCGCAAGTACGCCGACGCCGCGGGCCTCGACGCCCTCGGCCCCGACGGCAAGCCGATCAGGATCACCATGGGTTCCTACGGCATCGGCGTCTCGCGCGCCGTGGCCGTGATCGCCGAGCAGAAGTTCGACTCGCTCGGCCTTGTCTGGCCGCGCGAGGTCGCCCCCGCCGACGTCCACATCGTCGGCACGGGCAAGGAGAACCAGGTCGAGGTGGCCGTCCAGCTCGCCGAGGAGCTCGAGTCGCGCGGCCTGCGCGTCCTCGTCGACGACCGTCCCTCGGTGTCGCCCGGCGTGAAGTTCAAGGACGCCGAGCTGCTGGGCCTGCCCACCATCCTGGTGATCGGCCGCGGCCTCAGCCAGGGGGTCGTCGAGCTGCGCGACCGCGCGACCGGGACCAAGGAGGAGATCCCGCTCGCCGAGGCGGCCGAGCGCGTACTCGCCGCCTGCCACAACTGACCCACCCGGCATTACGGCACCCCCGAGCCCGGTGGTACGACACATCCGGGCCCGGCGGTACGGCGCGCGCGGGGGGTCCCCGGCGGTACGGCACGCACGGGTCAAGGCCACCGGGGTCACCGGTGGCCGCCCGTCCAGCACGCCGCTCCAGCGCGACTTCGGCAGGCCGCCGTTACATCGCCCCGTCACGGGAAGCTGTGTCCGTGTGAAGCATCGACGTTGACGGGGTGCGGACCTTCTACCGGGAGGCCGGCCCGCAGGACGCCCCTGTCGTGCTCCTCCCGCACGGCTACCCGTCGTCCTCGTTCCAGTTCAGAAACCTCATGCCCGCGCTGGCCGACCGCTGGCGCCTGGTCGCGCCCGACTATCCAGACTTCGGCTACAGCGCGACGCCCGCGGACTTCGCCTACACCTCATCCAGAACGGTGACATCTACGAGGACGAGCTCGGGCCCAAGTACAAGCCGCTGCGGGCCTACCTGAGGGAGCATCGCCCGCCCACGCTGATCGTCTGGGGTCCGCAGGACGGCTACATGCCCGAAGGCGCCGCCCGTGCCTACCTGCGCGACCTGCCCGACGCCGAGCTGCATCTGCTGGAGGGCGGGCACTGGGCGCTGGAGACCGACCTGGACCAGATCGTCGCCCTCGTCCGCGCCTTCCTCTCCCGCCTGGCGCCCCTGTAGCCCCTGGCGGCCGGTTAGTAGCGGTAGTGGCGGTGTCCGCGCCCGCCCAGCGACTTGCTGAGGTGGAAGCCGCCGGGGAGCCTGAGCGTGAGGTGGCGGCGGCCGTCGGGGGTGGTGCTGACGTGGAACCTGCGGTTGCCGAAGCTGTGGCCGACCCCGTGGCGAGAAAGGTGGATCCTGAACGGTCCCAGCTTGATCGACTTGCGGTAGTGCCAGCCCATCGATCCTCCTTGGGGAAAAGTCCGTGGTGCCCTGAAAACGAAGGGCACCACGGAAGAGTTCCCTGATCAGCGGTGAGAGCTGCTCCCCATGGTCTTGCGCCAGTGGAAGCCGCCGGGGAGGTTCACCGACAGCGTCCGGCGCCCGTCGGCGGTCTTCGTCACGCGGAAGGCCCGGTTGCCCCAGCTGTGGCCGACGCCGCCGCGTGAGAGGTTGAGTCGGAACGGGCCTATTTTGATGGACTTCCTGAAGCTCCAGCCCATGAATGCCTCCATCGGGGGGAATGTGACCCACCCCCGCTACCCGTGACGATCGTTTCCAACCTGTCCCGAGGCGGCGGCTCATCTGGTGCACGGTGGCCAACCAGATCATGGCTTCGTGCTGTTCGGGCTCGCGTTCGTAGATCCGGACGAGCCGACGGATAACGGGCCAGCCGGGCGAACGTTCTTTCCACCACCCACCTGCGGGGCAGGACGGCGAAGCCGCGTTATCAGGAACCCGCTCCTGTTCGCGGGCACATCCTGCCAGGCAACCTGTACGACGGCTCGCACCGCGCGGCCCTGCGCCCCCGTCCGTGCCCCGCCACGGGCTGCGGCTGCCACATCGGGTACGTCCACCTGGAACCACTCGGCCTCTACGACGTCTTCACCGGCGGCATCCTCGAATGCATCCCGAATTTCTAGTCCGGACCGAACCTTTCGACCCGTCACCGGCGTCGGTAACGGTTGAGAGGAGTCGCCTTGGACCGCAATGACAGCTTCCGCGAGTTCGTCGCCGCGCATCAGCAGGCGCTGATGCGCACCGCGTACCTGCTCGCGGGGGACGCCCCTCAGGCCGAGGACCTGCTGCAGAGCGTCCTGCTGAAGGTGCTCGGACGCTGGTCCAGGCTGTCGCGCATCGAGCACCCCGAGGCGTACGCGCGCAAGGCGCTGGTGAACCAGTACATCTCGTGGCGGCGGCGCCGGGTCACGACCGAGTTTCTGACCGCCGAACCGCCCGACCGGCCGTACTCGAGCGAGGACTCCACCGTCGCGCGGCTCGTCATGCGCCAGGCCCTCATGCGGCTACCGCCCCGGCAGCGGGCGGTGATCGTGCTGCGTTACTACGAGGACCGGACCGAACGCGAGACCGCCGAACTGCTGAACTGCTCGCTCGGGACGGTCAAGAGCCAGACCCACTACGCGCTGGCCCGCTTACGCGCTCTGGCGCCCGAACTGGCACCGAAGCTCGCCGACATGGAAGCCGAGGAGGCAAACCGATGACCTGGCTGCGGGACGTGCTCGTCGACCTGGCCAACGACTCTCCGCAGGTGGACCTGGCCGAACGCACGATCGCGACGCATGACCGCAGGCGGCGTACCGCGGTCTCGCTCCTCGCGGCGGCCATGGTCGTGGTCACCGCGCTCGGCGTGACGGCCGCCATCCGCCTGCTGCCCTCTGAGCCGCAGGAGGCCGCCTCGACCGGTGACCTGCCAGCGCGCGGGGTGGGGCCGCTGAGCCACGCTTACAAGACCTTCTGCGAGCCGGACAGCGGCAAGGCGCCGTCTGGCTGCCGCGACGGGGGCTGGCGGGTGGTCACCCGGAGTGGCAAGACCTACCACGTGCCGGAGGCGCTGCCCAGCCTTGCCCCCGGCCGGACAGGCCTGCGCGACAGCCCGCTGGCGATCAGCCGGGACGGCCGCAAGATCGCCTACTACAGTGCCAAGGAAGGCACCTTCCAGGTCCGCGACCTGGCCTCGGGCCAAAAGACGACGGCTCCGAGCAAGGTGCCGAAGGACTGGCTGGGCAGCGTCTCGCGTCTGATGCTGTCGGACGACGGCCGGTTCGTGGCCTTCAGCAAGGTCCCCGAGTTCAAGGACCCCGCGCTGCTCATCGACATGCGCGACAGGGTCGTCCGCCAGTTGCCGAACCGCTGGGTCCCCATCGGCCTGTCACAGGATGGCGCCACCATCACGCTCGCGCAATACTCGCCCAGGTCACGGTTGCGAACGATCTCGAACCTGCGGCCGAGCTCCTCAGGGGGCAACACCACATCATCGGTCATCCTGCCGGGGCACTACTTCTTCAGCCCGCTCGCCCCCGACGGGAAGAGCGTCGCGGTGATCGAGAACCGCAGCACCGCCGAGAAACCCTGCCGCCAGGGCAACCTCGCCCTCATGGACTCGTTCACCGGCGAGAAACGGAAGACGACCGTCATCAGCGGTTTGTCCCCGGACGTCAGCCAAATCTCGCTGCGCACCTGGCTCAGCGCCGACGAGGTTACCGCTCTCACCATGTCCGTGCGGTGCAGGCCGGCGTCCGAGGTGCCGGACGACGAGCCCGCGGTGATCGACCCGCCGTACCGGACCATGACCGTCTACGCGGTGAACGTCAGGACAGGCAAGGCCAGGAAGCTCACGACGTACAGAGCGCAGGGCTTCTTCGAGATCGTCCTGCCTGGCCCTCCCGGGGCGATGTGACCTCGTCATGGAAGGCGAGGATCGTCTGTTCGGGAGAGGCGGGGCGGTCAGCCGGTGGGGGTGGGAGAGGGTGGCTGGGGCGCACGCGGGGGCATGCCGGGGAAGGCGGTGACCGTGGGGCGGAAGCCGTACGACCTGACGGCCGACTCCTGCATGGCGAGCGCCGCCATGCGGCGGGTCGTGGCCTGGGCGGCGGCGGTCAGCTCCAGGTAGGCCGCGGTGACGCCCGCCTCCACGAGGACGGCCAGCCGTACGGCCTCCGTCGCGTTGCCCGGCACCACGGGAAGCGTGTAGGCGGCCTCGGGCTCGGCCGGCTTGCCGCCCCCTGAGGAGATGAGCGCGCGCAGCTGGTCGCGTCTGGCCCTGTGGGCGTCGAAGGCGGCCGTCACCTTGGCCCGCAGCGATCCCGTCGTGCGCGCGCCCATGAGGCCGTAGGCGTAGATGGCCGCGTGCTCGGCGGCCAGCGCCTTGTTCATGGCCGCCACGTCGTTCGCAGCCCCCGTGGTCAGTCCCGTGGCGAGTCCTGTGGTGCTCACAGCGACCTCGGCAGGGCGAGGGCGTGCAGGGCCTCGCAGGCCCCGATGCTGGCGATCAGCTGGGCCAGGGAGGGGGAGGCCGTGCCGAGCTGGCGGGCGCGCATGGCGGCCGCCTTCCGCTCGGTGTCGCGCAGCCTGGTCAGCGACACCTTCGGCGGCTTCTTCGATGGGGAGGGCGGCGAGGAGGGTGTGGCGGAGGCCGAGGGCGTGGTCTCGGCGGGCAGGCGCTCACGCAGCGCGGCCAGGTGCTCCTCGTGCCGCGC
Organism: Nonomuraea sp. NPDC049152; assembly: GCF_040648355.1. Taxonomy (NCBI): domain Bacteria; kingdom Bacillati; phylum Actinomycetota; class Actinomycetes; order Streptosporangiales; family Streptosporangiaceae; genus Nonomuraea; species Nonomuraea sp. NPDC049152. The sequence continues at coordinate 450,963 of NZ_JBEZDO010000003.1, forward strand.
CATGAACGGCGTCAGCTTCGCGCCGCCCGCGCCCACCAGGACGGCGTAGAGGCCGATCGTGCGCTCCTTGTCGGCGATCAGCTCGCGCAGCAGGAGGTGCTCGGGGTCGGGCGCCTTCGAGGCGGCGGGCTCGGGCGGCCCCGCCGTACAGCCGGAGAGCGCCGCCATCGCCGCGCCGCCCGCGAGCACGGCACGCCGGGACAGGGGACGCAAGGAGAACCTCCGGTCGGGTGAGGAAGGCACACAGCATGGTAAGGGCTGGGACGTGCCGTTGGCGCGTTCCGCCTGATCGTGCCGTGGTGCGATATGGTCTCGCTCTCTTGAGTCCGCGCCGCTCGACCCTGTCGAGTGGCGCCCTTTCCGTGCCTTGGTACGGATAGGGTATGGAGCAGTCGTCGACTGAGCGGCCGCCATCACGGGCGGTCATGGATCGCAACACAATAGGGAGGTCGATATGGGCAGCGCATCATCCCGCGACCACCTGATGAAGCTCCTGGAGCCCGTCGTCGCCACAGCAGGCCTCGACCTGGAGGATGTCTCGGTCACCAAGGCGGGCAAGCGAAGCCTGCTGCGCGTGGTCGTCGACAAGGACGGCGGGGTGACGCTCGACGACATCGCCGAGGTCAGTCAGGCCGTGTCCGACGCGCTCGACAACGACGACACGATGGGCCAGTCGCCCTACACGCTCGAGGTCTCCTCTCCGGGCGTCGACCGCCCGCTCACCGAACCGCGCCACTGGCGGCGCGCGGCCAAGCGCCTGGTCAAGGCGGAGCTGCGAGACGGCGGCCTGGTCGAGGGCCGCATCCGCGGCGCCGACGACGACGGTGTGGAGATCGACGTCGAGGGCACACTGCGCAGGATCGACTATCAGGACCTGACCCGAGGACGGGTGCAGGTGGAATTCCGCCGGTTCGAGGACGAAGAAGACGACCTCGACGATGACGGCGACGAGGGCTAAGGGGGAAGCCTCGTGGACATCGACATGAGCGTCCTGCGCAGCCTTGAACGGGAGAAGGACATCTCCTTCGACCTGGTCGTGAAGGCGATCGAGGACGCGCTGCTGATCGCCTACTTCCGCACGGAGGGCGCCGCGGCCAAGGCCAGGGCGGAGCTCGACCGCGCCACCGGGCACGTCACCATCTACGCCGCCGAACTCGACGACGAGGGTGACATCGTCAGGGAGTTCGACGACACCCCCAACAACTTCAGCCGCATCGCGGCCACGACCGCCAAGCAGGTCATCCTGCAGCAGCTGCGCGACGCCGAAGACGAGATCAACTTCGGTGAGTTCGCCAGCCGCGAGGGTGAGCTGGTCTCCGGCGTCATCCAGCAGGGGCAGGACCCCCGCGTGGTGCTCGTCGACCTCGGCAAGATCGAGGCCGTGCTTCCGCACAACGAGCAGGTGCCCGGCGAGGACTACGTCCACGGCGAGCGCATCCGCGCCTACGTGGTGCAGGTGAAGAAGGGCCACAAGGGCCCGTCGGTGACGCTGTCGCGCACCCACCCCGGGCTGGTGAAGAAGCTCTTCGCGCTGGAGGTGCCCGAGATCGCCGACGGCACCGTCGAGATCGCGGCGGTCGCCCGCGAGGCGGGGCACCGTACGAAGATCGCGGTTCGCTCGCGCAAGCCGGGCGTCAACGCCAAGGGCGCGTGCATCGGGCCGATGGGCTCGCGCGTGCGCAACGTGATGACCGAGCTCCACGGCGAGAAGATCGACATCATCGACTGGTCGGAGGACCCGGGAGAGTTCGTGGGGAATGCCCTGTCTCCCTCGCGTGTTTCCCATGTTGAGGTTCTCGATCTGGAGGGCCGAGTGGCGCGCGTCACGGTGCCCGACTACCAGCTTTCCCTGGCCATCGGCAAGGAGGGGCAGAACGCCCGGCTGGCGGCCAGGCTCACGGGGTGGCGGATCGACATCCGTCCTGACACCCAGGCGGATGATCCCGCCGGTTCCGTAGATGCGTCCAAGCGGTAAGCTGGAATATGGTGGCCAGGCGGCCCCGCTGAGAACATGCGTGGGCTGCAGGGTTCGCACGGCTAAGTCCGAGCTGCTCCATCTGGTGCTGGTCGAGGGCCACGTGGTCCCTGACCTGCACGGACGGCTTCCCGGCCGGGGTGCCTCGCTGCATCCCGACCTGAGCTGTCTGGAGCTTGCCGAGCGTCGCCGAGCGTTTCCGCGTGCGTTTCGCGTGCCGGGGCCGCTTGACGTCTCGCGACTGCGAGCGCACCTAGAGGGAGAACCACATGTCATGTAGGACGCCGAGTTGATGGGCGGAGTCAGATTGCTATGAGCGCCTGATGAGCACGCGGCGATGAAGACGTCAAGGTAACGACGGTCCGGACGGCACTGCCAGCCTCCCGGGCCGAGTAAGGGAGTGCAGTGGCGAAGGTCCGGGTATACGAGCTCGCTAAGGAGTTCGGCGTTGAGAGCAAGGTCGTCATGGCCAAGCTCCAGGAGATGGGAGAGTTCGTCCGTTCGGCGTCCTCGACCATCGAAGCGCCGGTAGTCCGCAGGCTCACCGAAGCTTTGGGCGTATCCAAGCCCACGAAGGGCGGCGGTTCGTCGTCCAAGCCGCAGCCGCCGAAGGCTGCGCCCCGACCGGCTGACAGCCAGGTCGGTAACGGCGCCGCGGAGGCGCCTGTCTCCTCGAGCCCGCGTCCGGGCCCGATTCCGAAGCCGGGGCCCCGCCCCGGTCCCGCCGGTGGCACTCCGCGCCCGCCGGTTCCGATGCCTCACCAGGCGCAGCCGGAGGCCGCGCCCGTCGAGGCTCCTCGCGAGGCGCCTCAGGCCCCGCAGGCTCCCAGATTCGAGGGTCCGCGCCCCACGCCCGGTCCCCGTCCGAGTCCCGCGGCCCGTCCCGCCCCGCGTCCCGGCCCCGCCCAGCAGGGCGGCCGCCCCTCCGGTCCCGGTGGCCAGCAGTCCGGCGCACCGCGTCCCGGTGGCCAGGGTGGTCCGGGCCAGCGTGAGGGTGGGCGTCCAGGACCGAAGCCGGGTCCCCGTCCGGGCCCCCGTCCGGGCAACAACCCGTTCTCGTCCAACGCGACCGGCATGGGCCAGCGTCCGCCGCGTCCCGGCGGTCCTCGTGAGGACCGTCCTCGTGAGGACCGTGGTCCGCGTCCCGGTGGTCCCGGTGGCGCTCCGCGTGACGGCGCGATGCCGCGTCCGCCCGCCGGTCGTGGCCAGGGCGGTCCCGGCGCGGGTGGTCCGCGTCCCGGGCCTGGCGCCGGTGGTCCGCGTCCCGGTCCCGGTGCGGGTGGTCCCCGCCCCGGTGGGCCGCGTCCCAACCCGATGATGATGCCGCAGGGTCGCCCTGCCGGCCCCGGCGGCGGTGGCGGCGCAGGCCGTCCCGGCGGTGGCGGCGGCGGTCGTCCCGGTGGTGGCGGAGGCGGCCGTCCCGGTGGTGGCGGCGGCTTCGCCGGTCGTCCCGGCGGTGGCGGTGGCGGTGGCTTCGCCGGTCGTCCCGGCGGCGGCGGTGGCGCTGGTCCGCGCACCGGCACCGGCGGTCCCGGTGGCGGCGGCGGTGGTTTCGCCGGTCGTCCCGGTGGCGGCGGTCGCGGTCGCGGCGGCGGTACGGCAGGTGCGTTCGGCCGCCCAGGCGGTCGTCCCGCGCGTGGTCGCAAGTCGAAGCGCCAGAGGCGCCAGGAGTTCGACAACATGTCGGCGCCGGCGATCGGCGGCGTGCAGGTTCCTCGCGGCAACGGCGCGACGATCAGGCTCCCGCGTGGTGCGTCGCTGTCCGACTTCGCCGACCGCATCGGCGCCAACCCGGCGTCGCTGGTGCAGATCATGCTGCACCTCGGCGAGATGGTGACCGCCACGCAGTCGGTCAACGAGGAGACCCTGCAGCTGCTGGGCGCCGAGCTCGACTACAACATCCAGGTCGTCAGCCCGGAGGAGGAGGACCGCGAGCTTCTCGAGGCCTTCGACATCGAGTTCGGCGAGGACGAGGGTGACGAGGGCGACCTCGCCGCGCGTCCGCCGGTCGTGACCGTCATGGGTCACGTCGACCACGGTAAGACGAAGCTGCTCGACGCCATCCGCAAGACCAACGTGGTGGCGCGCGAGGCCGGTGGCATCACCCAGCACATCGGTGCCTACCAGGTCTCCGCCGAGCACGAGGGCGAAGACCGGAAGATCACCTTCATCGACACCCCCGGTCACGAGGCGTTCACCGCCATGCGTGCCCGTGGTGCCAAGGCCACGGACATCGCCGTCCTGGTGGTCGCGGCCGACGACGGTGTGAAGCCGCAGACCATCGAGGCGCTCAACCACGCCCAGGCGGCCGACGTGCCCGTCGTCGTCGCGGTCAACAAGGTCGACAAGGAGGGCGCGGACCCGAACAAGGTGCGGGCCCAGCTCACCGAGTACGGCCTCGTCGCCGAGGAGTTCGGCGGCTCGACCCTGTTCGTCGACATCTCCGCCAAGAACGGGACCGGCATCGAGAACCTTCTCGAGGCCATCCTGCTCACCGCGGACGCCGAGCTCGACCTGCGGGCCAACCCCTCGATGGACGCCCAGGGCATCACCATCGAGGCGCGCCTGGACAAGGGCCGCGGCCCCGTCGCGACCGTCCTGGTCCAGCGCGGCACGCTGCGCGTCGGCGACTCCATCGTCTGTGGCGAGGCCTTCGGCCGCGTCAGGGCGATGCTCGACGACAACGGCGACCCGGTGGAGGAGGCCACGCCGTCCTTCCCGGTCCTGGTGATGGGTCTGACCGCGGTCCCGAGCGCCGGAGACAACTTCATCGTCGTCTCCGACGACCGGATGGCCAGGCAGATCGCCCAGCAGCGCGCGGCGCGCAAGCGCAGCGCCGACATGGCGAAGTCGAGCCGTCGCCGCACCCTCGAGGAGCTGTTCAGCGACCTCGAGAAGGGCCGCGTCGACGAGCTCAAGCTCATCATCAAGGGTGACGTGTCCGGTTCGGTCGAGGCACTGGAAGACGCCCTGCTCAAGATCGACGTCGGCGACGAGGTCAGGCTCCGTGTCCTGCACCGCGCCGTCGGTGCGATCACCGAGTACGACGTCAACCTGGCCGTCGCCGACGACAACGCGGTGATCATCGGCTTCAACGTCAGGCCCGAGCCCCGGGCCCGCGACCTGGCCGAGCGCGAGGGCGTCGACATCCGCTACTACTCGGTCATCTACCAGGCGATCGAGGAAATCGAAGCGGCGCTCAAGGGCATGCTCAAGCCCGAGTTCGAAGAGGTCCAGATGGGCACCGCCGAAGTCCGCGAGGTCTTCAAGGTGCCGAAGATCGGCAACGTCGCCGGTTCGCTGGTCCGGTCGGGCACGATCGTCCGCAACAGCAAGGCCCGGATCATCCGGGACGGCGTCGTCATCGCCGACAACCTCACGGTGTCGTCGCTGCGTCGCTTCAAGGAGGACGCGACCGAGGTCCGTGAGGGCTTCGAGTGCGGTATCGGTGTCGGGTACAACGACATCAAGCTCGACGACGTCATCGAGACGTTCGAGATGCGGGAGAAGCCGCGCGTGTAACGCGCGGTCAGGCGCCCGGCGGAGTCTTCGCCGGGCGCCTCTCGCACGCCAGGGTCCGTTCGGATCTCCCGCCCGGGTGCCGGGACGCTCATCGGGCCTCCCCGGGGCTGCCGGGTCTCGTGTCCTCCCGGGTTCCTCCGAGTGGGCGCGGCCCGGTGTGGGCCGGGGTCGCCGTGGGTTCGCCGGGCCTGCCGGGTCTCGTGCCGGGCCTTCGGGGCCGGTACGGCTCGGCCGGTTTCGCGCGGGCTGGAGCCGTACGGACTCGTGCGGTGTGCAGTCTCACCCAGGTGATCCGGACTAACGGGTCGTGTGGGAACGTTGTCGATAATGGCGTCGTCCGTGTGCGCACGGATGGCGCCGCACCGCACGCCGGGGGACGGCCCGGGCGCGCGGGGCGTGCGAGGAACCGGGTAGGGCCTTCCACCGCGGCCCGTCCGGACGGCCTCGCACGCGACCGGAAAACGGACTCGCGGTGGTTGCCAACGATGTATGTCGGTGCCCTGACCCTGGACATCCTGCTCGGCGACGTTCACTCGCTGAAAGAGAAACGATCCGTGGTGCGTCCCATCGTCGCCGAGGTGCAACGGCGCTTCCCCAGCGTCGCCGTCGCCGAGACCGGCCATCTCGATCTGCATCGCAGGGCGGAGATCGGCATCGCCGTCGTCTCCGCCACCGCGGGCAACTGCGGCGAGGTGATGGACGCCTGCGAGCGGTTGGTGGCCTACCGCCCCGATATCGAGTTGCTGTCGGCCAGGCAGCGGCTCTACAACGACGAAGATTGACCGAACACTAGGGGGATCGAAGATGGTGGACGCCGCACGAGCGCGCAAGCTCGCCGACCGCATCCAGCAGATCGTCGCCGAGATGCTGGAGCGCCGGATCAAGGACCCGCGGCTGGGCTTCGTGACCGTGACCGACACGCGCATCACCGCTGATCTGCGGGAGGCGACGGTCTTCTACACGGTGTTCGGCTCCGAGGCCGAGCGTGCCGACAGCGCCGCCGCGCTGGAGAGCGCGAAGGGCATCATCCGCTCGGAGGTGGGCAGGCAGACCGGCGTGCGCTTCACGCCGACGCTGACGTTCAAGCACGACCCGTTGCCCGACAGCGCTCGCCAGATGGACGAGCTGTTCGCCGCGGCGAAGGAGCGTGACGAGGAGGTCGCCAAGCGCGCCCAGGGCGCCTCCTACGCGGGCGAGGCCGACCCGTACAAGAAGCCGGAGCTCGACGAGGAAGAGGACGAGCCCTCCGACCGCGCGGGATACTCCGCGACGTGACGCCGGACGCGCGCGACGAGACCCGCCGCCCGTCCGCCGGACCTTTCCCGGGCACGGCGGGCGGCGGTGCGGCGCGCCCCGCGTCCTCCAACCGTGACCCCGAGCGCGACGGCCTGAACGCGCCCGCGGGTGGCGGCCCGCGCGGGGGCGCGTCAGGGGCGATCTCCGAATCGGTATGGGACGAGGCGCTCGGCCTGATCCGCGACGCCGACGAGGTGGCGCTGGCCTGCCACATCTCGCCTGACGGCGACGCGCTCGGCTCGATGCTGGCCGCGGCCAAGGCGCTGACGGCGATGGGCAAGCGGGTCGTCGCCTCCTTCGGCGACCGCAGGTTCGCGGTGCCCAGGCTGCTGCGCTTCCTTCCCGCCCAGGACCTGCTCACGGTCCCCTCGGCCTTCCCCGCCGAACCCGAGGTGATGATCACCTTCGACTCCTCGACACTCGACAGGCTCGGGCTGTTGGCGGTCAACGCCGCCAAGGCGCGCGAGGTGATCGTCATCGACCACCACCCGTCCAACGACGGCTTCGGCACCGTCAGCCTCATCGACCCCGGTGTTGCGGCGACCGCCGTCCTGGCCGAGGAGCTGATCCGGCGTCTCGGGCAGCCGCTCGACCGCGACATGGCGACGCTGCTGTACGTCGGGCTGGTGACCGACACGGGGTCGTTCAGGCACTCCTCGACCACGCCCGCCGCGCACGAGATGGCGGCCAGGCTGGTGGCGGCGGGGCTGCGCACCGACGAGATCGCCCGCGAGCTGTGGGACCGGTCGCCGTTCGGGTATCTGAAGGTGCTCGGCGCGGCGCTCGACCGCGTGGTGCTGGAGGACGACCTGGTGTGGACGTACATCAAACACACCGACAGGGCCGCGTACGGCCTGCCGTACGACGAGGTGGAGGGGATCATCGACGTGATCCGCCGCACCGACGAGGCCGACGTCGCGGTGGTGCTGAAACAGGACGACGACGGCGTGTGGCAGGTGTCCACGCGCTCCAAGGGCGGCGCGGACGTCGGCGCGATCTGCACGGCGCTCGGCGGCGGCGGCCACGCCTACGCGGCGGGGTTCACCTCGCACGACGGTGTGGAAGCGACGATGGACCGGTTTCGAGAACTGCTGAGGAAAAGGTAAATGGCCGAGAGCGGTCTGATCATCGTGGACAAGCCCGCCGACTGGACCTCCCACGACGTGGTCGGCAAGATGCGGCGCATCGCGGGCACCAGGCGCGTCGGGCACGCCGGCACGCTCGACCCCATGGCGACAGGGGTGCTGGTGATCGGCGTGGAGAAGGCGACCAGGCTGCTGGGGCACCTGGCGCTGACCGAGAAGGTGTACGAGGCGACGATCAGGCTCGGCGTCACGACCAACACCGACGACGCCGAGGGCGAGGTCACGGCCACCACGCCGACGGACGGCGTGACGGCCGAGGCCGTGCGCAAGGGGATCGAGGCGCTGACCGGGCGGATCATGCAGATCCCACCGCAGGTTTCGGCGATCAAGGTGAACGGCGAGCGCGCCTACAAGCGGGCGCGGGCCGGTGAGGAGGTCGAGCTGGCGGCCCGGCCGGTCACCGTCCACGACTTCGACGTCACGTCCATCGACGGGCCCGAGGTCAAGGCCACGATCAGGTGCTCGAGCGGGACCTACATCAGGGCGCTCGCCAGGGACCTGGGGGCGGCGCTCGGGGTCGGCGGTCACCTGACGTACCTGCGCAGGACCAGGGTGGGGCCGTACGACCTGTCGCTCGCCAAGACGATCGAGGAGCTGACGGGGGAGTGCGTCGTGCTGCCGATCGGGGAGGCCGTCACCGCGGCCTTCCCCCGGCGGGACGTGACCGAGGACGAGGCGCGGGTGATCTCCCACGGGGGGCGGCTGCCTTCGGCGGGCCTCGGGAAGGGGCCGATCGGGGTGTTCGGGCCCGAGGGCGAGTTGCTTGCGCTGGTGGAGGAGCAGGGCCGCCTCGCCAAACCCCTGGCGGTCTTCGTCGGCTGACCTTTCGGCGACGCCGGGTGTTCTGGGAGCGGCCGGTGGGGTTACGGCTTGCGGGCGACCATGATGTCGCGGACGATCGCCTGGTCCACCCAGTGGGCGAAGTCGGGGTAGGCCCGCACGTCGAGCCCGTTCGAGGTCAGGATCGCCGCCAGATCGTCGCGTGACCCGCCGTAGGTGTTCCAGGCGATCCCGATCGCCCCTCCGGGCCGCAGCAGCTCGGCCCACACCGGCACCGCCTTGGCGATCAGGTCGAGCGGGCTGCGCGACAGGCCTGTGGAGCCCTTGCTGCCGTGCTGCACGCCGTACGGCGCGTCGGTCACGATGACGTCGAACGAGCGCGGCTTGAAGAACTCGCGGCTGCGCAGGGTGTCGGCGTTGACCACGGCCACCTGCTGCGTCTCTCCCGCCTTGAACGCCTCCTTCGACAGCCCGAACGACACGTTGAGCCGCCGTCCCACCAGCGCTCGCTCCCGCCTGACCGGCACGGTCTCAGCGGTGTGCTTGAGCCGCTTGTTCTTCAGCCACGTCCTGAGGAAGCCGCCGTAGGCGTCGAAGTCCTTGCCGTCGACGTCGATGCCGTAGGCGTCGTAGCCGTACATGAGGGCCTGGTTGAGGGTCGTGCCGCGCCCGCACATCGGGTCGAAGACCGACAGGTGGCCGTCCAGCGGGAAGTCCGAGGCGAGCACGGTGACGTTGAGCAGCAGCTTGGTGAAGTGCTCGTTGGTCTTGCCCGCGTACTTCTGGATGGTGATGAGATCGCTGGAGAGCCGGTCGAGCGGCCGCATCTCCATGGGCCGCAGCAGGTCGCCCTCCATGCCGAAGATCGCGTAGACCGACGACAGGTTCGACAGGAGCGCCAGGTCGGGCTCGTCGGCCTCGAACGTCACGTACGGCACGCCGCCGATCCGCGTCTCCTCCACGTCGGAGACGGTGGCGAAGACCTCGAGCTCGCTGCGGGTCAGGCGGACGGAGCTCTCGCCGTAGACCCGGTTGAAGGCGGGCAGGATCAGCAAGGCGTAACGGGACATGCAGCGGATGGTACCGCCTGGCCGTTCGCGCTGTTCCCGACGGGAACGCCGGTGCGCGCCCTCACCCCGTTGCGAACCACCCCGCACGGCATGGCACGCTTGAGGGTGTTTGATCCGCCACGAGACGCATCACGAGACGAATGGGGCGCGGGCGTGCAGGAGTCGGAAAGATCCGTCGTCACGGTCGGTGTGTTCGACGGCGTGCACCTCGGTCACCGGCCAGTGGTCGAGCGCGCCGTGGCCGTCGCCCGCTCGCAGGGCCTGCCGTGCGTGGCCGTCACGTTCGAGCCGCATCCCGCCGAGGTCCTCAGGCCCGGCACCCAGCCGCCCCGTCTGACCACCGCCAGGCACAGGGCGGAGCTGTTGACCGCGCTGGGCGTGGACGAGGTGTGCGTGGTGCCGTTCACGATGGACCTGTCGCGCCTCAGCCCCGCCGACTTCGCGCAGAGCGTGCTCGCCGACCGGCTGCGCGCCGCCGTGGTCGTGGTCGGCGCGAACTTCACCTTCGGCCACCAGGCCGCCGGTGACCCGTCGACCCTGCGTGAGCTGGGCGGCAAGTATGACTTCACGGTGGAGGAGATCCCCCTGGTGTCCGGTGTTTCATCCACTCTTGTCCGCGAGCTCGTCGCCGCGGGGGACGTCGAGTCCGCCGCCCAGGCGCTCGGCCGCCCGCACCGGGTCGAGGGCGTCGTCGTCCGCGGCTACCAGCGCGGCCGCCAGCTCGGCTTCCCCACGGCCAACGTCGAGACCCCGCCGAACACCGCCATTCCCGCCGACGGCGTCTACGCGGGATGGCTGCGGTGCGTGGCCGTCGGCAACCTGCCCGCGGGCTACGACGGCTGCGTCTGGCCCGCGGCAATCTCGGTCGGCACCAACCCCACCTTCGAGGGCGTGCCGCGGACGGTGGAGGCGTACGCGCTCGACAGGGACGACCTCGACCTGTACGGCATGCACGTGGCCGTCGACTTCGGCGCGCGCCTGCGCGGGAACACGAAGTTCGACTCGATCGAGGCGCTCATCGCGCAGATCCACGCTGACGTCGACGAGGTTCGCCGCCTGACCGGCGGAGGGCCTGAAACCGCGTAGGGGATCCTCAGGGCTCGGGCGGACTCGCATCCCACGACCGAGGCTATCGTTGGGAACCTATGGGAGGTCATGTGGGATCCGGCGGCCGTCGAGCCCTGACGACGCTGCGCGCCGACTGCGAGCGCTGCGTCGGGTTGTGCTGCGTCGTGCCCGCCTTCGCGGCCTCGGCCGACTTCGCGATCGACAAGCCGGCGGGGAAGGCGTGCCCCAACCTGCGCGCCGACCACCGCTGCGGGATCCACAGCCGGCTGCGGGAGAAGGGCTTTCCCGGGTGCACGGTCTACGACTGCTTCGGGGCCGGTCAGCAGGTCACCCAGTCGGGCCTGGCGGGCAGGGCGGCCGAGGTGTTCCCCGTCATGCGGGACCTGCACGAGCTGCTCTACTACGTCACCGAGGCGCTGGGCTGGCCGGCCGCCGAGCCCGTGCGCGAGGAGCTGGGCCGTACCGCCGACGAGATCGAGGGGCTGATCGGCGGTGACGCCGACGTCATCGCCAAGGTCGACACGGGGGCGCTGCGCGCCGAGATCAGCCCGCTGCTGCTCAGAGCCAGCGAGCTGGTCCGCAACCACGGCGGCCGGGTCGGGCGCAAGATGAAGACGGACCTCATGGGCGCCAAGCTCAAGGGCGCCGACCTGCGCCGCGCGACCCTGCGGGGCGCCTACCTGATCGGCTCCGACCTCAGGGGAGCGGACCTGCGCGAGGCCGACGTCATCGGCGCCGACTTCAGGAACGCCGACCTCGGCGGCGCCGACCTCAGGGGCTGCCTGTTCCTGACCCAGTCACAGCTCGACGCCGCCAGGGGCGACGAGACGACGCGCATCCCGCCGTCGCTCACTCGTCCGGGACACTGGCGACAGCGGTGATCTCCACCAGCTGCCCCGGATACCCGAGACAGGCCACCCCGAGCAGCGTGGAGGCGTGCGGGCCCACCGACAGCCCTGACGCCCTGACGACCCGCCAGACGGTGGAGAGATCCGCCGGATCGTCGGAGACCACGTAGACGGTGCTCGCCAGCACCCGGCCGAGCTCGCTTCCGACCGCGCGCAACGCGGTCTCCAGGTTGGCGAGGACCTGCTCGGTCTGCGCGGCCAGGTCGGACGGCCCGACCAGGTCGCCCTTCTCGTCCAGCGGGACGGCGCCCGCCATGAACGCCAGGCGCCGGCCCGCCTCGACCACCCCCGCGTGGGCGTAGCCGGGCGGGGGGAACAGGCTAGGAACGGTGATCTGCATGGGCAGAGCCTGTCAGACTGGTGGCCGCGGGTCGTACTGGATAAACGCCGCGGCTGGCGGGCCGCCGACGGCCGCTGGGGCAAGGCCGGTCATGAACGATGTGTCAGGGGACGGACCGCGATGGTAACCTTGCATGTCGGCTCTGTAACGGTGGCGCTGCGCGCTGCCCTGAAGTGCCTTCTCGCGGCGACTGTAGGCACGCACGGTCGCTCGCTATCTCATCTCATTGACGCGTGTCCGTAGATTGAAGGAGAGCCGTGTCCCTCGACACCGCTGCCAAGAAGGCAATCATCAGCGAGTACGCGACGGCCGAGGGCGACACCGGGTCGCCCGAGGTGCAGATCGCGCTGCTCAGCAAGCGCATCAGCGAGCTCACCGAGCACCTGAAGACGCACAAGCACGACCACCACAGCCGTCGTGGTCTGCTTCTGCTCGTCGGTCGCCGGCGCCGCCTGCTGAAGTACCTGCAGAACAACGACATCGCGCGTTACCGTGCGCTCATCGAACGCCTCGGCCTGCGCCGATAGACTGTGAAGGGAGCGGCGCTCGGCGCCGCTCCCTTCTCATATAGCTCCCGGCGCGCCTAGTGTCGGACAACTGAATAACCGAGACACACTGAAAGCCCCCGCGTCCGCTACAGCACCATGCGACCCGCGACGCCTGCGGGCCGGTCCTCGGTAGTGGCTTCCGGTCATAGTGACCGGGCGCTTCGATCGAAGACCGGCGCTGCACCTTACGAAGGGTGCCGGTGAAAGAGGGCGCGGGAGACCAACTCATCTAGGAGGTCCCCCGTGGAGGGTGTCCACACCGCCGAAGCCGTCATAGACAACGGCTCTTTCGGCACGCGCACGATCCGGTTCGAGACTGGACGGCTCGCGCGGCAGGCGGCCGGCTCGGCCGTCGCCTACCTCGACGGCGAGACGATGGTCCTGTCCGCCACCACCGCGTCCAAGAATCCCAAGGACAACCTCGACTTCTTCCCGCTGACGGTCGACGTCGAGGAGCGCATGTACGCCGCGGGCCGCATTCCCGGCTCGTTCTTCCGCCGTGAGGGCCGTCCCTCCGAGGACGCCATCCTCACCTGTCGCCTGATCGACAGGCCGCTGCGCCCGTCCTTCGTCAAGGGCCTGCGCAACGAGGTCCAGGTCGTGGCGACCATCATGGCGCTGAACCCCGACCACCTCTACGACGTGGTCGCGATCAACGCCGCTTCACTGTCCACCCAGCTGGCGGGGCTGCCCTTCTCCGGCCCGATCGGCGGCGTCCGCGTCGCGCTGATCGACGGCCAGTGGGTCGCCTTCCCGACCCACCCCGAGCTGGAGCGCGCCACGTTCGACATGGTCGTGGCCGGTCGCGTGCTCGAGGACGGCGACGTCGCAATCATGATGGTCGAGGCCGAGTCGACCAGGCACACGCTCAAGCTCGTCGCCGACGGCGCGGTCGCCCCGACCGAGGAGACCGTCGCGCAGGGCCTGGAGGCGGCCAAGCCGTTCATCAAGGTGCTATGCGAGGCGCAGTCCAAGGTCGCCAAGGTCGCGGCCAAGGAGACGGCCGAGTTCCCGGTCTTCCTCGACTACCAGGAAGACGCGCTCGAGGCGGTCGAGGGCGCGGTCAAGTCCGAGCTCGCCGCCGCGCTGACGATCGCGGGCAAGCAGGAGCGCGAGGCCGAGCTCGACAGGGTCAAGGGCCTGGTGGCCGAGAAGCTGCTGCCCGACTTCGAGGGCCGCGAGAAGGAGCTGAGCGCCGCCTTCCGCAGCCTGACCAAGAAGCTCATGCGCGAGCGGGTCGTCAAGGAGGGCGTCCGCATCGACGGTCGCGGTCCCAAGGACATCCGCGCGCTCAACGCCGAGGTCCACGTGGTCCCGAGAGTCCACGGCTCGGCCCTGTTCGAGCGCGGCGAGACCCAGATCCTGGGCATCACCACGCTGAACATGCTGCGCATGGAGCAGGTCGTCGACACGCTCAACCCCGAGCGGACCAAGCGCTACATGCACAACTACAACTTCCCGCCCTACAGCACGGGCGAGACCGGCCGCGTGGGTTCGCCCAAGCGGCGCGAGATCGGTCACGGCGCGCTGGCCGAGCGGGCGCTGGTCCCGGTCCTGCCGACGCGTGAGGAGTTCCCCTACGCGATCCGCCAGGTCTCCGAGGCGCTCGGCTCCAACGGCTCGACCTCCATGGGCTCGGTCTGCGCCAGCACCATGGCGCTGCTCGACGCGGGTGTCCCGCTCAAGGAGATGGTCGCGGGCATCGCGATGGGCCTGATCGGCGAGGGCGACACTTTCGTCACCCTGACCGACATCCTCGGTGCCGAGGACGCCATGGGCGACATGGACTTCAAGGTCGCCGGCACCAAGGAGGTCATCACCGCCCTCCAGCTCGACACCAAGCTCGACGGCATCCCGGCCTCCGTGCTGGCCGCCGCGCTGAAGCAGGCCAAGGGTGCCCGCCTGGCGATCCTCGACGTGATGCAGGAGGCGATCGACTCTCCGGCGGAGATGAACCCGACCGCGCCGCGCATCATCACCATCAAGGTCCCCGTCGACAAGATCGGCGAGGTCATCGGCCCCAAGGGCAAGATGATCAACCAGATCCAGGACGACTCGGGCGCCGAGATCACGATCGAGGACGACGGCACGATCTACATCGGCGCCACCGACGGCCCGTCGGCCGAGGCCGCGCGCAGCGCGATCAACGCCATCGCCAACCCGCACATGCCCGAGGTGGGCGAGCGCTACCTGGGCACGGTCGTGAAGATCGCCGCCTTCGGCGCGTTCGTCTCGCTGATGCCGGGCAAGGACGGCCTGCTGCACGTCTCCCAGATCCGCAAGCTGCACGGCGGCAAGCGCATCGAGAACGTCGAGGACGTCATGGGCGTCGGCGAGAAGGTCCAGGTGGAGATCGCCGAGATCGACTCGCGCGGCAAGCTCTCCCTGGTTCCGGTCGAGGTCATCGAGAAGGAGGCCGCCGCCAAGGAGGCCGCCGGTTCGGGTGCCGAGGAGGAGGCCGCTCCGGCCGCCGCCGCCGAGGCCGCTCCCGCCGAGGACAAGTCGCGCGACGACAAGCCCCGCCGTACCCGCACCAGGGTCCGCAAGCCCGCGGGCGAAGGGGAAGACCGGAACTCGTGACCGAGGGTAGCGAGGGCACCATCAGACACAGCGCGGCTGTTGTCATGGGGCCTCCGGAGGAGGGCTCGTGACAACGACCACACTGCATCCGGGCAAGGACGGTGCGGGGATCGTCAGGCGCACCGTCCTGCCCGGCGGGCTGCGTGTGGTGACCGAGACCATGCCGACCGTGCGTTCCGTCGCGGTCGGCATGTGGGTCGGCATCGGTTCTCGTGACGAGGCCCCCGAGCACACGGGGGCCACCCACTTCCTCGAGCACCTGCTGTTCAAGGGCACTCCCACACGCGACGCCATGGAGATCTCCGCGTCCATCGAGGGCATCGGCGGCGAGATCAACGCCTTCACCGCCAAGGAGTACACCTGCTACTACGCGCGGGTGCTGGACGAGGACCTGCCGCTGGCCGTCGACGTGCTGGCCGACGTGGTCACCTCATCGTTGGTCACCGAGGAGGACGTCGAGTCCGAGCGTGGCGTGATCCTGGAGGAGATCGCCATGCACGACGACGACCCCTCCGACGTGGTGCACGAGCAGTTCTCCGCCGCCCTGTACGGCGACTCGCCCATCGGGCGGCCGATCCTGGGCACCGTCGAGTCCATCAACGCCCTCGGGCGTGACCGGATCGTCGAGTACTACCGCGCCTACTACCAGCCGCCGCGCACGGTCGTCTCCGTCGCGGGCAACATCCGGCACGAGCAGGTGGTGGAGCTGGTGGCGCGGGCGTACGAGCGGGCGGGCGCGCTCGAAGGGCCACGTGAGTGCACGCCGCCGCGAACGAGCGGCCCAGGGGCGCGCACCCAGTCCGAGGTCCGGGTGCTCGACAGGCCCACCGAGCAGGCCAACCTCGTGCTGGGCACGACCGGCATGTCGCGCACCGACGACCGCCGGTTCGCGCTCGGCGTGCTCAACGCGGCGCTGGGCGGCGGCATGTCGTCCAGGCTGTTCCAGGAGATCAGGGAGAAGCGCGGGCTGGCCTACTCCGCTTACAGCTACACCTCGGCCTACGCCGACACGGGTCAGTTCGGGATCTACGTCGGCTGCATGCCGTCGAAGATCGACGACGTGCTCCAGATCTGCCGCGACGAGGTGGCCAGGGTGGTGTCGGACGGGATCACCGAGGAGGAGATCCTGCGCGGCAAGGGCCAGATGCGCGGCGGGCTGGTGCTCGGGCTGGAGGACACCGGGTCGCGGATGTCGCGGATCGGCAAGAACGAGCTGGTCTACGACGAGCTGATGTCGGTGGACGAGGTGCTGTCGCGGATCGAGGCGGTCACGCCGGAGGAGATCACGGCGGTGGCCAAGGACGTCCTGAGCCGCCCGCTGGCGCTGGCGGTCATCGGCCCGTACGCGGACAAGGACTTCTCCTCGGCGATCTCCTAGTCACCGCGCAAGCGTTTCTTCCCGCTCTCACGGCAGGCGGGGTCGAGGCCACCGGGGTCACCCGGTGGCCTTCCGCTTTCCACGCCACTCCAGCGGGACTCCGGTGCTCGCCGTCACGCCGGGGTCGTCAGAGGCCGCCGCGTGACGGCGGCCCCGCTATGGTGGGGGACGTGATTAGAGTGGGTGTGCTCGGGGCCCGTGGCAGGGTCGGCATCGAGGTGTGCAAGGCCGTCGAGGCGGCAGGTGACCTGGAGCTCGTGGCGGCGGTCGACAAGGACGATCCGATCGAGTCGCTGCAGGGCGCGCAGGTGGTCGTCGACTTCACCCATCCCGACGTGGTCATGGGCAACCTCGAGTGGGCCATCTCCCACGGCATCCACCCCGTGGTCGGCACCACCGGGTTCGACGAGGGACGGCTGGCCACCGTGCGCGGCTGGCTGGAGCGCTTCCCCGGCACCAACTGCCTGATCGCGCCGAACTTCGGCATCGCGGCCGTGCTGATGATGCACTTCGCCCAGCAGGCCGCCAAGTACTTCGACTCGGTCGAGATCGTCGAGCTGCACCACCCGAACAAGGCCGACGCCCCCTCGGGCACCGCCCGCCGTACCGCCGAGCTGGTGGCCGAGGCGCGCGCGAAGGCCGGGATGGGGCCGATGCCCGACGCGACCAGCTCCGAGCTCGACGGGGCGCGCGGCGCCAACGTCAACGGCGTCCACGTCCACGCCGTACGGCTGGCCGGGCTGATCGCCCACCAGGAGGTGCTGCTCGGTGGTGACGGTGAGATTCTGACCATGAGGCACGACACGATGAACCGCGCCTCGTTCACGCCCGGCGTGCTGCTCGGGGTGCGCAGGGTGGGCGAGCTGCCAGGCCTCACGGTGGGCCTGGAGCACCTCCTCGACCTGTGACAGGAGGATGTGCCCATGCCGGAGCACGGGCACATCCCGCGGAGGGCTCCGGCCCCGCACGGCCGGTCGCGATCATCACACTAATGCCAAAGTCGACCATCCCCTGAAAGGTGAGTGCGTGTCGTTGGTGCGTTGGGCGGACAAAGAGGAGTTGCCGGGCCTGGCCGAGGTGGAGCGGGCGGCCGACGGGCTGTTCGCGCAGGTCGGAATCGTTTTCCCGCCCGGGACGACAATGATCGAGGAATGCGACGACCCCGGCAGGGTGCTCGTCGAGGGGAGGGGCTTCGCCATGATCAGCATGGTCGACGGCAACGTGCATCTCGACCAGCTCGCTGTCCATCCCGACAGCATGCGGCAGGGGATCGGCGGCAGGCTGATGACGGCCGTGATCGACCACGCGCTGGCCGTGGGCGCGCCGGGGGTGACGCTGACGACGTTCCGCGACGTGCCGTGGAACGGGCCGTGGTACGAGCGCCACGGGTTCGCGGTCATGGACGAGCCGGGCCCCGAGCTGCGGGCCATCGTCGAGCACGAGCGCGAGCTCGGCATCGAACTCGCACCACGGATAGTGATGTACCGTCCCGTAGTGTGAGGTTTCGCGATGAACTGTGGCGGGCGATGGACGGCATCTACCGCCAGATCCTGCGGCATCCCTTCCTCGAAGGGCTGACCGACGGGTCGCTCCCGCGCGAGGCCTTCCGCCACTACGTCATGCAGGAGGCGCACTTCCTGCCCGACTACGCCAGGGCCCTGGCCGCCTGCGCGGCCAGAGCGCCGCAGCCGGCCGCCGTGCACAGGTTCGCCGCCGACGCGGCCAGGACCGTCGAGGTCGAGCACAGTCTGGTGGTCGAGCTGCTGGCGGCGTTCGGGCTCGACGTGGCCGAGGCCCTGAAGTCGCCCGCCGGGCCCACCACCGTCGGCTACGCGTCGTACCTGGTGCGGACGTGCTCGCTCGGCGCGTTCCCCGAGGCGCTCGGCGCGATCGTGCCCTGCTACTGGATCTACGCCCGCGTCGGGGAGAAGCTGCTGGCCGACTCCTCGCCCGACCCGCTCTACGCGTGGTGGATCGAGACCTACGGCGGCGAGGACTACCAGGACACCGTCGCGGGCGTGCTCGACCTGCTCGACGGCCTCTCGCTGACCGCCGACGAGCGCGAGCGGCTGGTGGAGCGGGCGGTCACCACCGCCCGCTACGAGTGGATGTTCTGGGACGCGGCGTGGCGCCAGGAGAGCTGGCCATGCGGCTGAGGGACCTCGTCCAGGACGACCACCTCGCGCTGAAGGTGCTGACCGGCCACGACCTGCTCGACCGCAGGGTGCGCGGCGTCGCCACCACCGACCTGCCCGACCCGTCCCGCTTCGTCAAGCCGGGTGAGCTGGTGTTGACGGAGCTGACCTGGCACACCGGCGCAGACTCCTCCACCGCGTTCGTGCGCAACCTGGGGGAGGTGGCGGCGCTCGTCTGCGGGACGGCGCTCAAGGTGCCGCCGTCCGACCTGCTCGACGCCTGCGCCGTCGCGGGACTCCCGCTGCTGACGCTTCCGGTGGACGTGCCGTTCAGCCAGCTCACCGAGCACGTGCTGCGGGCGCTGATCGCCGAGCTCGGCTCCACCCCCCGCAGGCCGTACGGCGGGCGCAGGCGCCTGGCCAGCACGCTGGTGGACGGCGGCAGCCTCACCAAGCTGGTCGACACCGTCGCGGGCGAGCTGGACGTGCCCTGCTGGGTGATGTCGCCGACCGGACGCGTGATCGTCGGCTCGCAGCCGCTCGACGAGAGCTCACGTGTCCGCCTCGCGCACACGTTCCTGACGGCGCGCTTCCTGCCCGGCATGGTCGACCGCCTGTCGGTCTTCCCGATCAGCAAGGGCGCCCCCCACCGGATCGCCAACTGGTTCCTCGCCTACAGAGGAGAGGGCGCGCAGGGCGACAGCGAGGACGTCCTGGTCGAGCTGGCCGCTCTCGTCGCCCTCGAACGCTCCCGCCTGGAGGCCGCCCAGCGCATCGAACGCCGCGTCCTCGACCAGCTGCTGCGGCTCCTGGAGTCGGGCGAAGCGTCCCTGCCTGGAGTCGTCTCCCGCCTCCACACCCTCCACGTGGAGACCGAGCACGGGCTGCTCGTCGTCGCCCTGACGGCCGCGGGGCCCGAGGCGAGCGTCGCCGTACTCGACGAGCTGCTCCGCCCCCTCGCCCCCGGCATCGTGACCGCCTCGGGGGAGGAGGCCGTCGCGCTGGTGCCCCTCGCGGGCAACAGCGCGGCCGAGCTGACCGATCACCTGGTGAAAGGCGCGCGCATCCTCGAAGCGGGCCTGGGCGACGAACGGATCGCGCTCGGCGTCAGCAGCGTCACCACCGGGCCCGCCGGGCTGAGCGGGCTCATCGAAGAGGCCAGACACGCCCGCTCCCTCGCCTCGCTCGGCGCCGACAGGGTCAGCGTGGTCACCGGCGACGACGTCAGCTCGCACCGGACGTTGCTGGTGGCGATCCCCGACCCGCTGCGGCGCTCGTTCAGGGCCAGGCTGCTGGGACGGCTGGAAGCCTATGACGCGACCAACCAGACCGACCTGCTGGAGACGCTGGAGGCGTTCCTGGAGGAGTCGGGATCGTGGTCGGCGACGGCGGACCGGCTGCACGTGCACGTCAACACGCTGCGCTACCGGTTGAAGCGGATCGAGGAGCTGACCGGCCGGTCGCTGAACTCGTGGGACGAACGCGTGGACTTCCTGCTGGCCCTTCGGATGCGCTAACGGTTGAGAAGGATCTTCAGCAGGTCCTCAGGGGCGTCCCGCATGAGGTTGTGCCTGCTGTCCAGCGCATGGGTCGTCCAGCTCGGGTCGTCGCGCAACCGCTGGTAGATGGGGGTGAACGGCGACTCGCCGTCCCATCCTGCCGCGTACACGTAGTCCCTTCGCCTGAACCGCGCGAGGTCGCCGGTGAGCCGGATCGGCTGCAGCAGCGAGGCGAGCGGATGGGGCGTGGCACGCGGATCGAAGAACGGCAGGGGCGGTACGGCGTAGCCGGTCTCCGTCACGTCCATGTACCACTTCCGCTCCTGGTCGGAGACGAGGGCCCAGCAGGAGTCACCGTGCCGCGGCACGACGGCGTCCAGGTACACCAGGGAGTCCACCCGGTCCGGCACGCGGTCCGCCGCCCCGGTGATCACCATGCCGCCGTAGCTGTGGCCGACCAGCACCGCGTCCTCGACGTTCTCGGCGGCCAGCAGTCCGGCCACGTCCTCGATGTGCGTCTCGAGGTTCACTCCCGCGCTCAGCAGGTGGCCGCGCTCGCCGAGCCCGGTCAACGTCAGCGGGTACACGCGGTGACCGTGGTGTCGTAGCCGTTCGGTGAGTGGCTCGTAACTCCAGCCGCCATGGCACATGCCGGGTACGAGAACGAAGGTCGCCACAGGGCTCCTCCCGGTTGCGGGTGGACGGGGTCAGCGGGTGGGAGGGGCGAACTCGGGCTGGTCGAGCAGGCGCAGCCAGCTGCCGTCGGGCTGGCGCCGTACGACCTGCGCGCGGGCGCCGGCCCCGTCCGTCGGCGGGGTCGAGGTGAGGGCGATGTCGCCGCTGATCAGCGTCGGCAGCGGTTGTTCCGGCTCGAAGCGGGGGCGGTCGGCCAGCACCTTCTCCCACAGCGCGCGGATCGCCTCCCTGCCCACCGTCTGGCTGCCTGGCGGGTAGGCCAGCACGGCGTCCTCCTCGTAGAGCGCGGCGACTCCGGCCGCGTCACCTGCGTTGGACCGCTCGACGAACAGGCGGGTGAGGTCTTCGGGCCGCATGGCCTTCTCGTATTCCGACATGGATTCCTCCTGGTGGTGGGCTCGCAGGTCCCAGTCTGGTCGGCCGCGGCGTCAGAAGTCCAACAGATGGATCTGATAGGAACTAGAATCCACAGTTATGGAGCTGAGGCAGCTGGAATACTTCGTCGCGGTCGCCGAGGAGCAGAGCTTCACCCGGGCGGCCGAGCGGGTGCACATCAGCCAGTCCGGCGTCAGCGCCCAGATCCGCCAGCTGGAGCGCGAGCTCGGCGCCGAGCTGTTCGACCGGTCGGCGCGCAACGCCACGCTGACCGTCGCGGGAAAGGCCGCGCTCCAGCACGCCCGCGCCGCTCTCGCCGCCGCGGAGGCCGTCGGCCAGGCGGTCGGCGAGGTGACCGACCTGATCCGGGGCCGGCTCACGATCGGGATGGTCATCGGCTGCACCATCACGCCGCTGTTCGACGCCCTCGCCGCCTTCCACCGGGCCCATCCGGGCGTGGAGATCTCGCTGCTGGAGGACAACTCGGACCGGCTCGTCGAGGGGGTGCGCACCGGCGCCGTCGACCTGGCCCTCGTCGGGACGGCGACCGCCACCCCCGGTGGGCTGAACGCGCTGACGATCATCAGCGAGCGGCTCGTCGTGGCGGTCCCGGACGGGCATCCCCTGGCGAAACGGCGGCGGGTCACGCTGCGCGACCTGGACGCCTATCCGATCGTGTGCATGCCACCAGGCACCGGCCTGCGCACGGTGTTCGACCAGGCCTGCGCGGCGCAGAGCCGCCAACCGGTGATCGCGCTGCAGGCCAGCGCCGCGGACGCCATCGCCGACCTCGCCGCCCGCGGGCTCGGCGTCGCCATCCTCAGCGAGTCG
The DNA here is from genome assembly GCF_040648355.1 of Nonomuraea sp. NPDC049152. Classification (NCBI taxonomy): domain Bacteria; kingdom Bacillati; phylum Actinomycetota; class Actinomycetes; order Streptosporangiales; family Streptosporangiaceae; genus Nonomuraea; species Nonomuraea sp. NPDC049152. The sequence continues at coordinate 473,109 of NZ_JBEZDO010000003.1, forward strand.
ATGGCCGCCCGCTACCGCGACCGGCTCACCGCGCTCCTGATCGACGACGTCGAAGCGCCCGCGCTCCTGGCCCTGGTCTGGAAGGGCACGCACAGTCCCGCGGTGCGTGAGCTGCTCGTGTACGGCCGTCAGGCGTTCGCCCAGGCCGAGCCGGGCAGGTTACTGGCCGCCGGCGGGTGGCTCCTCCGCAGGGAACAGGATCGGGCTCAGCAGATGTCGCGTGCGTTCAGGTGAGGGTTCGTTGCCCATACGGGAAACGATCACCTCGCGCATCTCACTGATCATCTCGGCCAGCTCCGCCTGGCTCAGCCAGAGCGCGTGCTGGCGGTAGCCCACCAGGTCGGCGGCCGGATCGGGGTCGCGGTCGAGGTAGGCGTTGAACTCGGCCAGCAGCGTGGCCATGGCCGTGGCGAACCCGCGGCGGTGGTCCTCCAGCGACGCCGACGCGGCCGTGTCGGCGTCGATCACCGCCCGCGCTCGCTGCAGCCGGTACCGGCGTTCGACGGCGCCGCGCACCCGCTGCTCGCCGTCCGTCACGAGGAGGCCTCCGTCGGCCAGCAGGCCGACGTGCCGGTACACGGTGGCCTTCGAGACGTCGGGCAGGAGCGCGCACAACTGGGAGGTCGTGAGTGTCCGGCCGCCGGACATGGCGTGCACGATGCGGAGTCGCACCGGATGCAGGAGCAGATCCACCGTGTCCATGGACAGACGATCTCACACTTGATAACTTTCTCAAAATTGAGAACAATGACATTCGAGGGAGCGAACCATGCCTAAGCCATCACCTGGAGCCCAGCCCGAGGCGGCCATCGTCGCCGCGCCACCGCTTGGACGCCTGCACGACGTGCGAGGGCGGCGGCTGATGCTGCACCGATCCGGCACCGGAGGACCCGCCGCCGTGTTCCTGCCGGGAGCCGGACTGGTCGGCCTGGACTACCTGAACATCCACGACCGCGTCGCCGAACTGACCACCAGCGTGCTCTACGACCGCGCGGGCACCGGCTGGAGCGAGCAGGCCGAACTGCCCCGCACCGCCGCCGAGGTCACCGACGAGCTGCTCGACCTGCTGCGCGCCGCCGACGTGCCCGCCCCTTACGTGTTGATCGGACACTCCCTGGGCGGCGCCTACGCGCGCCACTTCGCGCGGCGCTTCCCCGACGAGGTGGCCGGCCTGCTCCTGCTGGACCCCTTTCACGAGGACCTCGTCGCCCAAGCGCCCGAGGAGGCACGGCAGATGCTGGAGGGGATGAAGAACCCGCAGCTACCGGAGTTGACAGAGGAACAGATCGAGCGCGCCCGCGGCCCGATCGCCGAGCAGTTCGCCACGTGGCCCGAGACCGTCCGCCTGGCGCTCGTCGAACACCACCTCGCCTCGTGGCGGACCGGCTGGTACGAGGGCAGGAACCTCTACGACGAGGTCGCCGGCGAACTCAGGCACGCGCCCGAGCTCCCCGACGTCCCCCTCATCGTGCTCACGGCCGCGGGACACGACCCCACCCAGGCCCAGCTCTGGCCCGAGCATCTCCTCCGCGAGATCAACGAGGTGAAACACGCCCTGCACGCGAAACTCGCCGCCTCGGTCCCGCGCGGCGAGCACCGCGTCCTCGACGACGCCGGGCACGGCTGGATCCACGAGGAGCGCCCGGACGCCGTGCTCCAAGCGGTCGCCGACCTTCTCGCCCGACCCCACTAGATCACGGCGTGCCGGCCGGGCGCTGCCCGAGCCCCGATGCGCGAAGCGCTCCCCGGGAGGCCCGCGCCGTCAGGATTTGGCGGCGTACGACTCCAGCTCGGCCAGATATCCGTCCTTCACATGCCGGGGCAACCACGTGATCTCGAAGGCGTTCCGCTGCACCTGCAGCAGCTCCTCCCTGGACAGCTCCAAAGCCTCCAGGTTCTCCTGCACGTACCCGGGGAAGTACGCCGGATCGTCGGAGTTGATCGTGACCAGGACCCCCAGATCCAGCAGTTTCCTGATCCCCTCTGCCTTCGTCGAGTCCGTGACGATCGAGTTGGAGATCGGGCAGCACGTCAGCCCGATCCCTCTGTCGATGACCCGCTGCACCAGCGCGGGGTCCTCCAGGATGTTGACGCCGTGGTCGATCCGGTCGACCTGGATCTCGTCGAGGCACTGCCGGATGTGCTCGACGGAGTTCTCCTGGTCGACGTCGCAGTGCATGGTCAGCAGGTAACCCTCCTGCCTGGCCCGCGCGTAGACCTCGGCGAACTTCGCAGGGGGGTTGCCCTTCTCGTCGGAGTCGAGGCCGACGCCGACGATCCACTCCCTGTACGGCAGCGACTCCAGCAACGTCGCCATGGCGTACTCGGCCTGGAAGTCCCGCAGGAAGCACATGATGAGCTGGGCGCGGACGCCGAGCTGGGCGTGGCCGTCGATGAGCGCCCTGCGCAGGCCGCGGATGACCACGTCGAACGGGACGCCGCGGGAGGTGTGCGCCTGCGGGTCGAAGAAGATCTCCGCGTAGCGGACGTTCTGCGAGGCGGCCTTGCGCAGGTACGCCATGGCCAGGTCGTAGAAGTCGGGCTCGGTGCGGAGCACGCGCATGCCCTCGTAGTAGACGCCGAGGAAGGAGGGCAGGTCGTCGAAGGCGTAGGCCGCGCGCATCTCCTCCACCGACGCGTACGGCAGGGCGATGCCGTTGCGCTGGGCCAGCTCGAACTTGAGCTCCGGTTCGAGAGTGCCCTCGATGTGCAGGTGGAGCTCACACTTGGGCAGTCCGGCGATGAAGTCGTTCAATGGATGACCTCCACGATCTCGAGGTTGACGCAGTCGACCAGGCCGAGGTCGGTGACCGCGTAGTCGGGGATGGCGGTGATGGACAGGAAGAACAGGTACATCAGCGGCGCGGGCAACGCGCACCCCAGCGAGCGTGCCACGTCGTCGAGCCGCTCTTCCAGCACCGCCATCTCGGTGGCGGGAAGGTCGGACACGATGCCGGCGACGGGCAGCGGCAGCGACTCCACGACGGTGCCGTCGACGACGATGACCTGGCCGCCGCCCATCGCCGAGACGGTGTTGACGGCCAGCGCCATGTCGGAGCGGGAGGCGCCGACGCAGATGATGTTGTTGTCGTCGGGCGCGGCGCTGGTGGCGATGGCGCCCTTGCGCAGGCCCATCCCGCTGACCATGGCGACGGGCCTGTTGCCCGTCTTGCCGTACCTCTCGACGACGGTGACCAGCAGCGCGTCGTGCTCGACGGACGGCTCGACGACGCCGTCGACGACGGGCAGCGTGACGTCGCGCCGCCTGCGGACGAAGACCTGCTCGGTGAAGCCGAGCGTGAGCACGGTGACCTCGTCGGCGTCCGAGCGCAGCGCCAGTTCGTCGGCGGTGACCTCGCGGACGGGGAAGGGCCGCACCTCACCCCTGGCCGGTGGTACGGCGGGCACGACCATGGCACCGTCCCTGGCCACCAGGCGGCCTCCGGCGACGACCTCCCTGATCGTGAAGTTCTCGAGGGAGTCCACGATCAGCACGTCGGCGAAGCGCCCCGGCGCGATGCTGCCGACCAGGTCGTCGATGCGGTACATCTCGGCGCAGTTGACGGTCGCCATCTGGATCGCCGTGACGGGGTCCACGCCCGCCTTGATCGCCATCCTGACCAGCTTGTCCATGTGGCCGCCCGCCAGGACGTCGGCCGCGTGGACGTCGTCGGTGCAGAACGCGACGCGGCGCGCGCCGACCTTGGCGACGACCTGGATGTTCTCCTCGAGGAAGTGCGCGACCGACGACTCGCGGACGATCGCGTAGATGCCCTGGCGGAGCTTCTCCAGCATCTCCTCGTGGCTGTAGGACTCGTGGTCGAGCCTGATGCCCGCGGCGGCCAGGCCCGCGATACGGCGGGCGTCCGACAGGGGCGCGCAGCCGAAGATGGGCAGCCGCCTCTTGTGGGCGAGTTCGAGCGCCTCCATCACGGCGGGGTCGCCGTGCTCGACCATCTCCTGCACGGTCTCCCAGACGCCCACGCACTCGGGCCACTCGTGGGCGACGCGGTGCTCGGCGGGGCCGAAGGTGTGGCCGACGGTCGACTGCGGCACGGTGTAGGGGGCCTTGGCGGGGGCGCCCCACCAGATCCGCATGCTGGTCCCGGCCGCCTCGTTCAGCGCCTGCCGTACCCCGTCGAGGCCCTCGGCCACGAGGATCTGGTCGAGGCCCGAGACCACGCTGGTGGTGCCGAAGGGGACGACCAGGTTGGCGAAGCTGGTCACCGACAGCTTGCTGCACTCGATGTGCAGGTGGCCGTCGATGAGGCCGGGCACCAGGAAGCCGCCGCGCGCGTCGATGATCTCGGTCAGCGGGCCGCGCTCGAGGGAGGGGCCGACGGCGGCGATCCTGTCGCCGCTGATGCCGATCTCGGCCGGGTAGAGCTCGCCGGTCAGCACGTTGACGAGCGTGCCGTTGGTGATGATCGTGTCCGCGGGCTCGCGGCCGTAGGCGACGTCGAGCAGGTCATGCATGGGCGAGCTCCTTGACGGGGACCGGACGGCGGTCCAGGGCGGCGTAGACGATTCCGGCGACGACGAAGCCGGCGAAGATGCTGAAGTCGGAGCCGCCGGTCGCGCCGGAGATCCAGCCGACGAACACGCTGGAGTTCAGCCAGAGCGCGGCGGCCACCATGCCGAAGGCCTGGGCGATGAGGCCGGACCAGCGGACCTGGCCGGGCGCGTGCTCGTCGAAGAGCGACTCGGCGTCGTAGCGGCCCCTGCGGCGCAGCCAGTCGGTGACGTACACGCCCGCCCACGGCGCCAGCCAGATCACCAGCAGGCCGAGGAAGGCGTTCAGCATCGTGTTGAACGAGTCGGAGGTGATCGCGACGAACGTGATGATCACGCACAGGATCAGGTCGAGGACGACCGCCAGCCACCGCTTGACGTTGATCCCCGCCGCCTGCAGGTTCAGGCCGGAGGAGTAGAGGTCGGTGGTGTTCGCGGCGAAGAGCGTGACCACGGTCAGCAGCAGGTACGGCACGACGAACCAGGACGGCAGCGCGCCCGGCAGACCCGAGATCGGGTCGCTGGCGTTGGTCACGACCGTGGCGACGGCCGCGCCCAGGACCATGAGCAGCAGGTACGGCACGAAGCCGCCCAGGAACGCGTAGCCGAACACCGCCTTCCTGGAGGAGTCGACGGGCAGGTAGCGCGAGTAGTCGCCGCCGAGCGGCGCCCACGACAGGCCGCCGCCCGACATCACCAGCATGACCGCCAGCGTGAACGTCGAGAAGTCCGCCGTGCCCGCGGCCGACAGGTTCGCCTTGGGCGCGACCAGGATCGCCATGATCACGAACATGGCCAGGAACACCCAGGTGAGGTACTTCTGCGCCTTCATGACGGCGGAGTGCCCGATCAGCGGCAGGATGAGCTGGATGACCGCGGCGACCAGCACGATGGCCACCTTCAGCCCGAGGCCGTCGCTCTGCACCCCCGCCTGCTCCAGCAGCGTGAGCCCGGCCAGGGTGATCATCACCATGCCGCCCGCCTCGAAGCCGACCATGTTCAGCCAGCCGAAGAAACCGAGCACGCGGGCGCCCTTGTTGCCGTAGGCGGCCCGGGAGATCGCCATCGTGGACGTGCCCTGCTGCATCCCCTGGATGCTGCTGAACCCGACCAGCGGGAAGGCCAGCAGGTTGCCGATGACGATGGCCGCCACCGCCTGCCAGAAGCTCAGCCCCATCGCGACCACGATCGTGCCGTAGACCACGGTGAACACGGTCGTCGTCGTGCCTGCCCAGAGGAACAGCAGGTCACGCGGGCGGCCGTACCGTTCGGCCGCAGGAACCAGCTCGATCCCGCGTTGCTCCATGGACGGTCCCTTCCGGAGTCACTGAATATCCGGATTCAGTGAACCAGGCGGGTCTGACCAGGGCGCTTATCCGCGCGTACGAGCTCGGCTCGTCGGTTTGTATCCGCCTACAAAGTGATCGCCAGGCCGACGGCGAACAGCAGGCCGTAGGCCATCTGCAGCTTGCCCGTGGCCTGCAGGACGCCGATGAGCGCGGGGCCCGTCGCGCCCGACCGGACGGTCTTCACCGGGCCGATCGCCAGCGGCGCCGCGAGCACCGGCAGCGCGGCGAACGGCGTGAACGGGATCAGCAGCAGCGGGATCACGAGCGGGGCGACCAGGCACACGGTGTACATCACCCTAGTGCGTTCGGCGCCGAGGACCACGGCCAGCGTGCGCTTGCCCGCGGGGCCGTCGGTGACGACGTCACGCAGGTTGTTGATGACGAGCATCGAGCACGACAGCAGGCCGATCGGGATCGAGGCCGCCAGCGCCACCCACGACAGGTGCCCTGTCTGGACGAAGGCGGTGCCCATCACCGGGACGGGGCCGAAGAAGACGAAGACGGCGGCCTCGCCGAGCGCGCGGTAGCCGTACGGGCGCTTGCCGCCGGTGTAGAACCAGGCGGCGGCGATCGCGGCCGCGCCGACCAGCAGCACCCACCAGGCCTGCGTGGCGACCACCAGCGCCAGGCCCGCGACGGCGGCCGCGGCGAAGCAGCCGAGCGCGGCGGTCAGCACCTCGCGCGGCGCCGCCACGCCGGAGCCGACCAGGCGCATGGGGCCGACCCGCTGGTCGTCGGTGCCCCTGATGCCGTCACTGTAGTCGTTGGCGTAGTTGACCCCGATCTGCAGCAGCAGCGCCACCAGCAGCGCCACGACCGCGCGCCACCAGATCGGGCTGCCCTCGCCGATCGCGACGCCCGTGCCGACCACGACAGGCACGACCGCGTTGGGAAGGGTACGGGGGCGCGCTCCCGCCACCCACTGGTTGAGAGTCGCCATCAGCTGATGTCCGTCGTGAGCCTGACCATCCGGATCGGACGGCCCATGTCCAGTACGCGTTCGGCCATGTCCTCGCCCCAGCCCGCCGACTCCAGGAAGCCGAGCACCGCGTAGTTCTCGGCGAAGACCCAGGTGACGATCTGGCGGAAGCCATCCTCGCGGAGGTAGTCGACGGTCGCGTTGAGCAGGCGGCTGCCGTGGCCGCGCCGGACGAAGTCGGGGTCGACCAGCAGCGTCAGCATCTCGGCCGTCACCGTGGGGTCGAGGTCGGGGTCTTCGGCGGGGGCATGGGAGGCCAGGCCGACCACCCGCTCACCGCCGCGCGGAGTGACAGGGGCGTTGGCGCCGCCGAGGCCGAGAGCGGGGAAACCCTCGGTGTCCAGGATGGTCTCCACGGCCACCAGGACGCGGTGCATCCGCGTGGGAGGCGCGACGATCGCGTCGTCCCACTGGCGCAGCCACATCTTCTCGGCCGCGGGACCTGTCATCTGCTCAAGCGGCCCCTCGGGAAGGAAGTCCCGATAGCCGTATCGCCAGGCGCGGATCTGAGTGTTCGCAACCTGGAGCACATCCTCGCGCCGGGCCGCCCGGACGCCTACGTCTGCCATCTCGGCCCGCTCCTTCGCCTGCCGTTGTGCCCGCGACCGGAGGATCTCGAGGGCACGTGTAACACCGTATCGGTGATTCGGGGCTCGCGAAGACGCCTGGCTCGATAAGCGCGGGTGTTCGTCCGGTTACGGGACACCATCGTAAACGCTTGATCAGCCCAGCCGGGCGTAGGCGTCGGCCAGTCTGCGCACTCCTTCGGTCAGCTCCGCCACGTGGACGGCCGCGCCGTGCGTGAGCCGGAGGCGCGGGCCGGGCGGCTCGGCGGGGTAGTAGATGCGGCCGGGGCTGACCTGAACGCCGTTCCTGCGCGCCTCCTCGACCAGCGCGGCCTCGTCGACGTGCGGCGGCAGCCGTACCCACACATGCTTGCCTCCGCGCGGCACCAGGTGCGGCTCGGCCTCGGGCAGCAGGGCGGCCAGGGCGGTGAGCAGCGCCGTGCGGCGCGTGGCCAGCTCCGTGTGGACCGCGGCCAGGTGGCGGGGCCACGCGGGCGAGCTGACGAACTCCAGCGCCGTCTCCTGCAGAGGCCTGGCCACGACGAACGACTCCACGAGCTGGCTGGCCCTCAGCCGGTGGGCGGCGGGGCCCCTCGCGATCACGGCGGCCAGGCGCAGGCTGGGCGCGAGGATCTTGGTGAGCGAGCAGACGTGGACGACCGTGCCGTAGCGGTCGAGGGCGACCATCGGCGTGGGCGCGTGCTCGGTCAGGTAGCGGGCGTAGTCGTCCTCGATCACGAACGCGTTGTGGGCCCTGGCGACCTGGAGCACCTGCTCCCTGCGCCTGTCCGTGAGCGTCGCGCCCGTCGGGTTGTGCAGCGTCGGCTGGCAGTAGAAGACCCGCGCGCCCGTCACCGCGAACGCCTCGGACAGCAGGTCGGGCAGTACGCCGTCGGCGTCCATCGGCACCGCCGCCGTCCGCAGGCCCGCGGCCTTGGCCGCGGCCATCGCGCCAGGGTAGGTGGGCGTCTCCATCAGCACGGTCGTGCCGGGGGCCGCCAGCGCGCGGAAGGCGTGGCTGAGCGCGGCCTGCCCGCCGCTGACGATCAGCGCGTCGGCCGCCGTCACCTCACCGCCCGCCTGCCTGGCGAACCAGGCCCGCAGCTCGAGCACGCCCGTCAGCGGGGGCATCGCCCACGCGTCCACGCGCTTGACCGCCCTCGAAGCCGCCGCGGACAGCTGCCTGTCGGGGCGCATGGCGGCGTTCAGGTAGCCGCCGGTCAGCGGGATCACGTCCTCGGGCGGCGGGGTGAGCAGCGCCGTGACGCCCGAGTCGTCGATCACCCTGTCGCCGAGCGCCACCGTCTGCCACGACAGGTCGGAGACCTCCCTCAGCGGCGCGGGCCGAGGGGCGACGAAGGCGCCGCTCCCTGGCCTGGTGATGACCCTGCCCTCGGCGGCGAGCTGCCCGATCGCCCTCGACACGGTCACGGGACTGACCCCGTGGCGCCGCATCAGCTCACGACTGGACGGCAGCCGGTCACCCGGTTGCCTCGCCGCGATGTCCTCGCGCAGCATCGCGGCGATCTGGGCGATACTGCTATCGTCTTTCATGAGAGATAACAATAGCGCTATCGTGTCCAGCGGAGTAACGGTTCCTCGCCCCGTCGAGCACGCGCGGCGCGGCACCCTCCTCGCCTTTCTCGGCGTGCTCGCCTTCTCCGGCTCCTTTCCCGCCACCGTGCTCGCGATGCGCGGCTTCGACCCGTGGCTGGTGGCGATCGGGAGGGCGCTGCTGGCCGGGCTCGTCGCGCTGGCCTGCCTCAAGGCCGCCCGCCTGCCTCTGGTGCCGCCGCGCGCCCAGTGGGGCCCGTACGCGCTCATCTCTCTGGGCGTGGTCTTCGGCTTTCCGGTCTTCAGCGGCCTGGCGCTGCACCTGGGCGCCAGCACCGCCCATTCCGCCGTGGTGATCGGCCTGCTGCCCGCCGCCACCGCCGCGTTCGCCGTCTGGCGCGCGGGCGAGCGTCCCCGCCCGCTGTTCTGGATCGCCTGTACTGCCGGAGCCGCCGCGATCACCGTCTTCACCGTCTCCCAGGGCGGCGGGAGCGTGTCCCTCGCGGACGTCCTGCTGGTCGCCGCGCTCCTGTCGGCCGCCATGGGCTACACCGAGGGCGGCCGGCTGGCCCGCACCACGCCCGGATGGCAGGTCATCTCCTACGCCCTGGTGATCTCCCTCCCCGTGACGCTGCCCGTGTCCGTCGCGCTGGGCCTCGCCACCCCGATCACGCTCACCCCTGCGTCCGTCGGCGGGTTCCTCTACGTCGGGATCATCTCGATGTTCCTCGGGTTCGTCCCCTGGTACGCGGGCCTGGCCCAGGGCGGCATCGCCCGCGCGGGACAGACCCAGCTCACCCAGCCGCTGCTGACCCTGGTCTGGGCGTGGCTGTTCATGGGCGAGCGGTACGGCGTGGCCACCGTGCTCGGCGCGCTCGCCGTCCTGGTGTGCGTGGCGGTCACGCAGCGGAGCCGTACGTAGCGCTTGAAAGACGTGACACCTCAGCGCAGGATGGGGGCAGGAGGTGTCACAAAACATGGCCGACCTCACGATCCCCGAAGGCGGATTCTGGCCAGCGCCCGAGATCCCCCAGCCGAACATCTATCCGATGGAATGGCGGGTCGAGACCGAGAAGCTGGCGGCTATCTACGAGAAGTCCAAGCGCATGGTCTGGAACCCCTCCGACCTGCCATGGGACGGACTCTCCCCTGACGACTTCACGGTCGAGCAGCGTCTGGGGATCATGTACTGGTTCGCCGTCCTCGCCAACTTCGACGCCTCGGGGCCCGCGGTGTTCGCCCGCGCGACCATCCAGGCGTTCGAGAAACACGAGGAGGACCCGGTCCGCAAGTGCTTCTTCTCGATCACCAGGGACGAGATGAACCACGAGGAGTGCTGCCAGCGCACCATCGCCAGGCTGTGGCCGGGCGGGCCCCTCGACTGGACCCCCGTCACCGACCTGGAGAAGGCGGCGCACAACAACATCGGGTGGCTGTACCACAACGGCGGGCGCTACTGGAACGGCTACAACTCGGCGGTGGGCAAGTACTCGCTTCCCGTGCTGTTCACGTCGTTCATGATGGGGGAGATGGCGGCCTCGACGCTGTTCAGGGGGATGGCGTCGGGGACGAAGCATCCCGTGTTCAGCGAGATGTTCCAGCGCATCGGCAGAGACGAGTCCCGACATCTTCAGATTTGCATGACGATTCTGGAGAACGAGTGGCCGGGGCTCACCGACGACGTCCGCTCCCTCATCACCCGGCAGTTGCGGGCGGGCTTCGTCTTCCTGTCGATGATCCTGTGGGAGCCGCCTGAGGGCTTCTGGGACCTGCCCCCGTACTTCCTCGCCAACCACCGGGTGCTGATGGACCACGCGAGGACGGCCGGGCTGGGGGTGCTGTCGTACGAGGAACAGAAGGAGAACTGGCGCGTGGCGATGGCCAGGGTGCGAGCGATCGTGGAACGGTGGGGGATCGAGTTCCCCGCCATTCCCGAACTGGACATCGAGGGCGTCTCCGTCGACTTCATCGACCCCGAGGAGATCATCCCGGTGTTCTGACTTCCCCGTGCTCCGTAGCCGGCGTTCGCACGGCGCCGTCCCGCGAGGCTCGTACGGCGCGGCCTCGCGGGAGGGCATGTCTTCCCTGGACGGCATGGCCTCGCGGGACGGCACGGCCTCGCGAGACGGCGCGGTCTCTTGAAGCGGCGCGGTCTCGTGGGACGGCGCGGTCTCCTGGAGCGGCGCGGTCTCGTGGGGCGGCGCGGTCTCTTGAAGCGGCGCGGTCTCGTGGGGCGGCACGGTCTCCTGGAGCGGCGCGGCCTCGCGAGGAGGCGTGGATCCGTGCCGGAGTGCGGATCTTCGTAGTCGGGCCCTGGGTAGGCTGCGGATCATGTGGGGACGAATCGACGGGCTCAGAATCCTGGGGCTCGGCACCCCGGGTGACCTGCGCACCCGGCTGAACGACCTGGTCATGTCCGGCGCCAAGACCGGCACGGCCAGCCTCCTCGAGTCCGACTACCGCGCTGAGAACGAGGAGCTCGAGCACGTCGGCGAACGCCTCGCCCTCGTCGACGACAACGACGGCTGGCTCGCCGAGGTAGAGGTCACCGCGGTGGAGGTCGTCCCGTTCAACGAGATGACCTGGGAGTTCGCCGAATCGGAGGGCGAGGGGTACCGCTCGGTGGAGCACTGGGCCGAAACCCACCGCCGCTTCTGGACCGCGGCCGGATACGAGGTCCATGACAACACCGAGGTCGTCTGCATGTCCTTCCGCCTGACCAAGGGCGACAGCCGCCCATCCTCAGGAGTCCCGGCCTCCGACTCCTGAGAACGGACAGGAGTCCCTTGGTGAGCTGATGAGCGGCGGCAGCCGTCCGTCTTCGGGAGTCGAGGCCTCCGGCTCCTTGGGACGGGCGGGAGCCCCTCGGTGAGTTGACCAGCGGCGACAGCCGTCCGTCCTCAAAGTCCCGGCCTCCTGACGGACGGACAGGAATCCCTCGGGGAGATGTAGTTCCCCGAGACGGAGACGGTGTCGATTGTGGTGCGGGTGCCGGACTCGTCGCGCCGAGAGTCCCGACAGGACGTTGGACGAGCGCGCCGGCCAGACCGGCTGCTGACGGCCGGGGCGCCCGGAGCCGAGACCCGGGACGGGATCAGGCGATCACCCGATCGATGGTTCCGCAACGCCACGGGCGTCATGGACGGCAGGTGCTGTGCGAGTGCGCGACGCGCCTGCCGAAGGTGGCATGAACCCCTCCCCGGGGCGAGGCGACCTCTTCCTCAGGACGGAGGTCGGCCGAGCAGTGCGGCCGGAACGCCGGAGCTGGGCTGCGGTAGGCGAACGGCCGTGCGTCGGCCGTCGAGGTCGTCAGCCCTCCTCAGCACCCCGCCTCATGAACGCCCAGGTCTGGAGCCCACGGGGCGCGGGCGAGGGAGGGCTCTTCCGCCGGCCTTACGAGGCCGGACGGGTGTCAGTCGTTGCCTCTTCGACGACTGGTGATGCTGTCGGGACCGAGGCTGTCTCCAATGCCGTCGCCGATGCCCTCATGGTGGTTGCCATGCCGAGCACGGCATTTGGCGGGGTTCTTGCGGCTGTCGCAGGGAGCCGCCGAGGAAGCGAGAACGGCCGTGACCGAGACGGTCCCGGCCACCGGTTCGGCATTGGCGAGCTGTGCTGGCATCGTCACCGGCACGATGAGAGCGGAGGCTCCCATCGCCCCGGCCGCGAGTGCGTTCCTGATCTTGCTCATGACAGATGACTCCATGGTGAATCAGTTGCGCGCCCTGGGCGATGCCCGGGCTGACGGAGTGCCGAATCGGCATCGCGTGAAGAGCCGATTCAACGTTGAACTTGTATTCCACGCTAGGAGCGAGAACTTCGGCGGTCACCTAGAGAAATCCAAAGCCTGAAGGCGGTCGGATTACCCTCTCGCCATATAGAGCGATATGGGCGTCACTTACTGTGATATTTCGCCACGCCTCCGCATCGGAAGCCCTGTGTGACTCGCGGGAGGACACCGCGCCCGGATTGCAATATTCCGGCAAGCCGTCACGACGAGGACGGCTCCGCTCTTTACTAGGCCAACACTTCGGATATGTGCGGTGAGACCGGGAGTCTCGCGCACACCTGAGCCGTAGCTGGCCAGAACGGCCACTGAGCGGCGTAGACAGCTTTCACCTGCACTTTCCCTTTTTGGGGGACTCAGGCGTGGCGTGGCGTCACAAGACAGCCATCAATGGCTGTAAGCATCCTTGTTGTTACGTTGAGTCACTCAGCGAACGAGCATCGGGCCGTATTCCGGCCAGCGAGTAAGTCGCGGCCACAGGCCGCGTTCCGAGAGGAACGGTATTTCTATGTTCACGCCACATCCCCGAACAGATGTCACCGTCACACCTACGCTGCCGAAGCGACACAGGGCGCTGGCGAGGGCGGCGCAGCTGACCCTGGCGGGATCCGTCTCCGTGGTCCTCGGCGCCAGCTTGTGCTCGGCCGCCCTCGCGTCCCCGGTTACGGATGACCAGTCCGACTCGGAAGTGGTCGCGGCATCCGGTCCCCATCCGGACCACCGCCGCCCTTCGCTGAGGAGGGAGGCCGCGAGGAAGTGCCGACCCAGGAACTTCTTCAGGTTCCGCAACTTCGAGCCGAGGAACTTCTTCATTCCCCGTAGCCGCTTCATCGACGGCCCCGGAGGCACGGTCACGGCGTCGGTGAGGCGCCAGCACCGCGTGTACTTCGAGGTGGAGATCGAGCGGATCAAGGCCAGCGACATCACCACGACGTTCGACCAGAAGCAACTGGTGCGCGCTCTGGCAAACAATGTGAACCCGCTGCTCGCCGAGGAGCACATCGTCGAGGCCGGGCACGAGTACACCCACGAGGTCTCCAAGGGCAAGTACGGCAACCTGTGGTACCGCGTCTTCGGCTACCGGGTGGGCTTCACGGCATGGCGGAAGTGGGAAGACTGCAGCGTGCACCCGATCGCCACCGGTATCGCCAACGTCCCCGGAAGGGTCGAGGGCTGGCGGTACTGGGAGACCGACCACCCGCGCTTCAGGGGTCACAGGCTGTCGTTCAAGTAAGGACACCGGCGGTGACCCTGTCGGCCGGCCACAGCTGTGGACAGCCGACGGTGACCGCACCTCCAGCGGCCCCGCATCCGGGCCGCTGGACACCCTGGCCCCGGCGAAAGCCGGGGCCAGGGCCGCTTCACGACCAGCCTGATCGCGAAAACCGGCCGACAGCGGGCCGGTGCCGTCTCGCAGCCGTCGAGCATGAAGCCGAACGCCGCGGTCGTCGTCCTCGAAGCGGATACACGGGCTGTCGGGAATTGGTCGAAGCCGCCGCCGAGGATCAGAGCGAGCACCTACGGGTGGACCTCGGTCGGCATGCCCCCCGGCCACGGGATTTCCAGTGCTGTAGCTGGGCCCGCCCGCCATGTCCCACGTGTGGACGAACTGACGGTCGCAGTGCGGAAGGAGGACCCGCGCTGGCGAGGCCGCGATCCTCGACATGTTCCTGATTTCGAGCCCACATGTCCTCAGGTGCTCACTGCAGTGTTCCGTCGTCTCCATGTTCTTCTGTCCGACCGGCGGCTCGGGCTCAGAAGTCCTGGCCTACGGCTTCGGAGTACGGCCAGGAATCCCTCGGCGCGACGTAGCTTCCCCGATACGGGACCGTGAAGACCAGGCCACGCTCACGGAGTTTGGCGACAGCCTCCCTTGCGGTCACCTTCGCGACCCCGAACTCTCTCATCAGCTCTTTCTCGCTGGGGATGGACTTGTTCGGGCATAGCTCGCCGGACCTGATTCGCAGGGTGATCTCGGCGGCGATCACCTCGTAGAGCGGGACGTTCCTCCGCTTGCGTGGCACGCCGTGTTCGCCCACGAACGTTCCTTCCCCTTGGACCGTGTGGGCTAGGCCCCATTCCCTGAGCTGCTCAGCCACCTGTCGGGCCGTAGCGCGTGCGACGCCGAACTCGACCTCCAGCATGGCCTCGCTGGGAACGGCATCGCCACGGCATAGCGCGCCGCTGGCGATTCGGTCGCGCAGGACGTTAGCTATCTGCCTATACAAAGGTATGGGGCCGTCTCGGTCAAGCACAGACGTAGGATAGACGCCTTGATACAAGCAGTCGAGGGAATTCAGGCCTGGGGCCACGACTCCTGCGGTGATACGAAGCTTCCGCGCGCGGGGACCGTGTAGATCCATCCCTGCTCGCGGAGGAGCGCCATGGCGCGCCGTACCGTCTCGCGAGCGACTTCGTACTCCTGCACCAATGCCGTCTCGCCGGGAATGGGACGGCGGGGTTGTAGTTGCCCGCTTCTGATGCGCTTCTCGATGTCGCCGGCGATCTGCTTGAACAGTGGGGTTTTGCGGGGGCTGCGTGGTGCTTCGCCCGGATTGCCGACGAATGTTCCCTCGCCTTGGACGGTGTATATGAGCCCTTCCTCGCGAAGCACATGGATGGCGCGGCGGGCGGTCGTCCGCGCCACCCCGAACTCCTTCTGGATGTCCGTCTCGCTGGGCACGGGATGACCCGCCGAGAGGCCGTCGATGCGCTGCCTGATGATCTCAGCGATCTGGAGATAGAGGTGAGTGTCTCCGTCGTAGTCGAGCACATACGAAAGCTAGGCGAACGGGTACTAGGTGTCGCATAACGCTCCGGCCGATTGGGCAAGTCATTGCGACTTACTAGACGTAGAGATACGACCAGACGTATTCTTCGATGGTGGAGCTGGACGACTGGGAAGAGGTCGTCTGCGTCAGTCGACACGTCGCCGACCTGGTTGACGCGTACGTGCCGATTGACTGGGCGGCAGAGGCGCCACGAGCAGATCGGGTGCGGGTGAAGTCCTTCACGTGTGACTGCATGCCGGTGTTCTACGAGCTTTGTCAGGCGGCGGGACTGATGTTCATCCGGCGTCTGAGCCGAGGAGGAGACGTGACCGTGGTTCATGAGTCGCCGTGGCTGCGTAGCGCCCTGGTGGAGGAGTTGTGGGAGGAGTTGCTTCGGGGGGAGGCTCGGTGATCATGTTCTGGAGGGTGGTGACGTGGCGCGCGTACCTGGCGGGCGCGCGGCAGCGCCCTCGGCTCGGACGCCATCGCTCCGGAACGCGGTCCTGGGGGTGGTGGATGCCCATGCTCGGACTGTCCGAAGGCGGCGTTCATCGCGGCCGATGGGACTGACGTGTGTCCTGCGGCCTCATGGGTCGTACCTCGGGCGCGATGCCCTGCCGTCCGAGGTGCACGGCCTCTCGCGGAAGTCATCCCAGGTTCGTCGCTTCCGCGAGAGGCCACTTCGGAGAGCCCGGCCCGGCCCCGCTGGAGAGGGTAGGGGTCGGATCGGTCCCGCGCCGCATCGCGTGGGACCGGCTCCGGAGCTGGGCTGTTAGACGTACCTCGGGCGGATGCGGTCCTCTCGTCCGCCCGAGGTGCTCGGCCTCTCGCAGGGGCCATCCCCTTACGCAGTCGCCCCTGCGAGAGACCATCTCCGGCGGGTCAGGCGCGGCCCGCCGGAGGCGACGTGGGTGGTCGCGGGCTCCGGTGGCGCGGGATTCACCTGGAAAGGAGTGCCTCGGGCGGGATTCCCACACCCTCCCGCCCGAGGTGCGCGGTCTCTGTGGGCGTCGTTCCCGGATGGAGCGCTCGTCGCGGAGGCCACTCCGGCAGGCGAGGTCCAGCCTGACGGAGGCCGCGTGGCGGTGGTCCCGTACTGCGCTGCGGGACCACCTGGGCGGTGTGACTCAGTCGTGCCTCGGGTGGAATGGTCGCTCGTCCATCCGAGGTGCCCGGCTTCTGTGGGAATCGTCACCGGTGTCCGTCCGTCACCGTCCCCCAGAGGCCGACTCCGGCGGGCCGGGCAGCTCGGGCTCGGCCCGCCGGAGGCTCGGCGGTGGTGATTCTGTATCGCGATCGCGGAGTGAGCGGCCTCCTCGGATGGCGAGCCTCGGCTCCGCCGGGGAGGAGGGCTGCCCGGCGGGCGTCGGAGACTTCGCCGTTCCGGTGGCGTCGGGTGGTCGTCGGCTGGGCGAACGGGTCGATGGGTCTCCGGGTTTGGGGTGAGGTCCCCGGAGGCCCCTCGGGTGTTCGGCCAGGCGGCGGCCCGCTCCTAGCGCCCTTCGGGTTGTGGGGGCAGGGGGATGCGGCGCCAGGCGGTGTCGGTGACGATCACGTGGTCGAGGAAGCGCAGCCCCACCGTGTCGGCGGCGTCCGCGAGGCGCTGGGTGGTGGCCAGGTCGGACTCGCTCGGGTCGAGGGAGCCGCTCGGATGGTTGTGGGCCACGCCGAACGCGGCCCCGCCCGACGTGAGCACCGTCGTGATGATCTCCCGGATCGGAGCGGACGTGTGGTCGGCGCCGCCCTCGGTCATGAGAGCGCGGCGCAGGACCGAGCCGCGGGGGTCGCAGATCACCACCACCAGGCGCTCACGAGGGTGGCCGCGGAGCAACGGGGCGGCCTGGGAGGCGAGGTCGCCCGACGAGGTGACCCTGGCGCGGGCCGGGCCCTCCTGCGCTCGCCGTACGAGATGGAAGGCGGCGGCGATGCGGGCCGCCTTGGCGGGGCCGACGCCGCGGACGGCGAGCAGGCGGTGGGCGTCGGAGCGGGCCAGCTCGCCCAGGTCGCCGCAGTGGGCGATGAGCTGAGCGGCGAGGTCGACGGCGTCGCTCTCCCTCGTGCCGTGGCCGAGGAGGAGGGCGAGCAGCTCCCGGTCGGCGAGCGCTGCGGCACCGCTGGCGAGCAGGCGCTCGCGCGGGCGGTCGGCGATGGGCAAGTCCTTGACGCGCAAGCGACACCTCCGGATCGGCACCCTGCAGGTTTATCAACGGGCACCGACAAATCCGGGCCGGGCGGTGCGCCGGACCGGGGCCCGAAGGGGCCGGGCGGATGAGGGCGGTGGTCGCGCGAGGCGGGGGTGGGAGACGGGGTGCCTCCGCCCGAAGAACAGAACGCGGGGGGCCGCATGGGGAGCGGTGGTGGAGGTGCGAAGCGGGGGGAGGACGACGCCGCGGGGTGCGGTGGTGGTTGTGCGCGGCGGAGGTGGGGCGTTGTGGTGGTGGGGGTGGGGCGGCCGGGGGGGGGGGGGGGGGGGGCCCCCCCGGGGTGGGCCGGGGGGGGGGTGAAAATGATAGCCCAAGGAGTTGGCGCATTATAAACGGGAGCCCCGGTGCACCCCAGTG